>CAMLRO010000084.1 GCA_946482425.1 uncultured Lactobacillus sp. | reverse complement strand
GGTGGGGTAATAAATTTTTTTGGTGGTTTAACTAACTTAACTACAATTAAGGGACTGCCTAATTTAGATACTGAGAATGTAACTAGCATGTATGGCTGGTTTGATGGTTGCAAGTCTTTAACCAGTTTAGATTTATCCCATTTTGATACTTCTAATGTTACTAATATGTCTCGTATGTTTGATAAATGTTCATCACTAGCATCTATTACCTTCTCTAATAAATTTAAGACAGATCAAACAACTGACATGTCCTATATGTTCAATGGCTGCCAAAAACTACCAAATATTGATATGTCTACGTTTAAAATAGCAAGCGGAACAGACACGTCCTATATGTTTAAAGATTGCAAATCTTTTACTAAATTAGATTTATCTAGTTCTTCTTGTACTGATGACGCGAGTCATATGTTTGAGGGTTGCGATAATCTTGAATATTTAAATTTAATTAACCTTACTACAATTGATGAAGTTGATCATGGAGAACACTTTACTAGAGCTACTTGCTACTCTATGCTTAAAGATCTTCCTAAACTAAAAGTAATAGTATTAGGCCGCTTTACCCATATAAAACAGTCCGAATTTAATACTGAAGGGACTTGGGTAAACATGGGTATTCCACAAGGGAGTTGGCCAGTTCCCCAAAAAGGTTCAATCCAACTAAGTTCTGCTGACCTTGCTCAGAAGTATGATAATAGTGTCTTTAACGAAGATCTTTACCAAGACACTTATATTAACTTTAGGAACCTCGGTAAAGGAATTACTGTTCAATACCGTGACGAAGATGGAAATAAGATTCCTGGTGTTGACGATGATATTCAGTTTGGTAATATTGATGACTTTCTCGTAAACAACGATCCCTATACTGCCTTTAAACCACAAGAAAAGTTTACTGATAGTTCAGGAAACGAGTATGATTTTGATAATTTAGCTAAGATGAATAATAGTACGGTTAACTATAACGCTGTGAAATTTACCCCTAATGACCAGACTATTACTTTCTTCTATACTAAAAAAGCTAATAATTCTGACCCTTCCAATGGTTCAGACTCTTCTAATGGTTCAGACTCTTCCAACGGCTCTGATACCTCTAATGGCTCAGACTCTTCCAACGGCTCTGATACCTCTAATGGCTCAGACTCTTCCAACGGCTCTGATACTTCTAACGGTTCAGACACCTCCAATGGCTCTGACCCTAGTGATTCTGGTCCTTCTGTTTCAAGTACTTGGGAAGGTGTGCCTGTTATCTTCTATACTGATTCTGGTAAATTAAAAATAGGTAATCCTAAAAATACTTATACCGTTAAAGGTGATAGTTTATCTACCAATATTGGCATCAAGAACAATATATCTTTTGTAGACACATCAAAAATCAAAGAAATAAATATAGTAGGAAACATAGAAATCGAAGGGTATGCTCAAAACCTATTTTCGGGTCTTCCTAGTTTACAAACCTTTAAGGGATTAGAAAACTTAAAAACAGATAAAGTAACACGGATGGACAATATGTTTGAAGGCTGTTCATCACTAACCTCACTATCACTTCCTAAAAGTTTTAATACAAGTAAAGTAACCAATATGGGAGGCATGTTTTGGAATTGTACTGCTCTAAAAACTTTAGATTTGTCATATTTTGATACTTCTCAAGTAACTAATATGTTAAATATGTTCAATAGCTGTACCAGTCTAAAAAGCTTAAACCTACAAAATTTCAATACCGATGAGATAGATGATTTTTTGGGATTAGGTTCTATGTTTGAGAATTGTACCAATCTTGAAGAACTAAATATCGAAAACTTTAATATGCCATCTGCTAAGTCCGCTACTTCAATGTTTGAAAATGACTCTAATCTACGAAAATTAGTTTTAGGACCTAAATGCAATATTTCAAATTCTAATCTCAATGTTCAAGGCACCTGGGTAAACATGGGCTTAGGAAAAGGTTCCCCTAAAAAAGGTACATGCAAGTGGTATTATCCAGAGGCATTCTTAGATGAATTTAATCCTTCGACTCAACATGATACCTATGTATGTTTTGCTGATCTTGGAGGGCCAATTACAGTTCACTATCAAAGTGACAATAAAGATATTGCTGATGCAGAACAGCAATATGGTGACATAGATACTAAACTTGTCAACGACGGCTCATTCACTGCTTTTAATCCCAAAGAAATTAAGGGATATAAATTTGACCACGCAGAATTCAATGGATCGGGAACGGATATAAATAGCTTTCTGTTCACAGGCAAGCCTCAAACCGTTAATCTTATATATAAGAAAACTGCTGGTGGTTCTGGCAGTGAAAGTTCAACTGGTAGTAGTTCTGGATCTACTTCTGACAGTGGAAGTTCTAGCAGCAGCTCCTCTACTTCCACACCTGGAAATGGCAGCACTAGCAGTAGCGCCTCAAACTCTAACTCCAGTAGTACTAGTTCTACGCCTTCTGGCAGCTCTGGTATTTCCAATGGCTCCAATAGTTCCAATGGTTCAGGATCAAACAATAGTAGTGGCAGCAATGT
>CAMLRO010000083.1 GCA_946482425.1 uncultured Lactobacillus sp. | reverse complement strand
TCCATAGAGGAACTTAAACAAGTATCTGGAATTGGGGAAAAAACTTTTGTCGCCCTTAAAGAGCAATTGGAAGTTTGATGTCCTAAAACCCGGCTTTTTTCTTGTATTAGCTTTATTACTGGTTGATTTAAGTTTCTTGTACTACCAGTGCAATACCTTAATGCAAAAGCTCGTTTGTCTATTAATAGGATCTTATCTTTCATATTTACTTTTTTATAAGTTTAATTCTTTAAAATGGTTTTCTCTCGTCGTTCTTTTCATAACTTTTTTTGTTTCTTGCATTGATAAAAAGCAAACTAACTTTGCCATCAGTCCCAAGACAGTAATAGTTTTTTATCCTGACCAAGTTGAAATTTTTGACGATTGGTTCACAGTTGATGGCCAAGTGGCAAACGGCAAAATAAAAGTTTCTGGAAAAATAAAATCTAGCCAAATAAAACAATTACGATTAGGGTACAAAGTTGTACTTTATAATTTGTCTGGTGATGTAAATCCGATTGAACCTGCTTCTAATTATGGCCAATTTGATCTGCAAAGGTTCTATCGCTTTAAAAATATTACTCAAGAAGTCAAACTGACCAACTATAAAGTTAAAATTGAAAAGCGTGGCATCTGGAATTATTTACATCATTTGCGGTTCAAATTAAAAGTGTTTTTGCAAAAAATGCCACCAATCTTATCTTTTTTCAGTAGTGAACTGATATTAGGTGAGAATCCCAGTCAAAGATTTCAATCAATACTAAATAATTATCGTGACCTTGGTGTAATTCATATTCTGAGTATTTCCGGTCTGCATGTTGGTATTTATACTCTGTTAATCAGTACATGTTGTTATTTTTTAAAATTAACACAAGAAGAGACATTTGTTTTTTGTTTAATTATTTTACTTATAGGAATTTTTCTCAGTAATGGTCAAGTTGGTTTTATCAGAGCAAGTTTGACCTATATTTTAGGTCAGCTCCTTAGTATAAATAAATTACAAATTAACAAGAGTGATTTACTTGGTCTAACTGCTGTTCTGCACTTAATTTTCGCTCCGCGTTTGATGATGAACACTGGTGCAATTTTAAGCTATATTTTAGCCTTGGGTTTGGAAATGACTAACCATATGACTAAATTTAAGCAGTCATTTTCTTTAAATAGTCTTTTATTGCCCTTGCTTCTATTTTATTTTTTTCAATTTAATCTATTAACCGTTTTCTTCAATTTACTAATTGTGCCATATTTCAACTGGGTCGTAATGCCTTTAACTTTTTTGAATTTGTTTCTCTTTAGTTTTAGTCCAAAATGCAGTTTTTTATTTGAAAGAATACTTGAACAAGGAGAAAAAGCAATTGCACAAATTTCTAACAGCAAAATTGGTCTTTTAACATTTGGCAAAATAAACTGGTGGCAATGCCTGCTCTTATTAATGTTGACATCTATCATATTGATTTGGATAAATGAAAAGCCAGACAATCAAAAAGTAAAAAAGAATATCATAGGCTGCCTTTTACTGATGTATGGATTGCTATTTTTAACAATTCATTTTCCGTTGCAGGGGCAGGTAACTTTTATTGATGTTGGTCAAGGTGACAGTATTTTTATTTCTACTCCGTTTTTCAGAAAAGTTTATTTAATAGACGTCGGCGGAAAACTTAATTTTAACGGCAAGAAAATAAACCCTCAAGTTAATAAAATTACGTTGCCATTTTTGAAGGCTCAAGGCATAAGCAAAATTAACGGGATATTTATTACGCATCAAGATGCAGACCATGTAGGTGATTTGAGACCACTTTTGAGTCAAATCAAAGTAAAAAAATTATATATAGCGCGAGGATTAATACAAAATCCTTCTTTTCAAAAAAGGATCATTGGTAAAATCAAGAAAAGCCAAATTATACAATTATTAGCTGGGAATAGAGTTAATGACTCTCAAATATCTTTTCAGACTGTCTATCCTTTTAAGCCAGGTTTAGGCAAAAATGAAGATTCTCTCTCTCTAACATTTAAATTGGCAGGTAAAAGGTGGCTTTTTACTGGCGATTTAGGTCAAGAAGGTGAGCTGGAAATTATAAATCAATATCCTTTGCATGCAGATTACTTTAAACTAGGTCATCACGGTAGTCGTACTGCTTCAAATAAAGAATTCTTAAAAGCACTTCATCCAGAAAGAGTTTTTATTTCTGCCGGTCGCAAAAATCGTTTTGGTCATCCTCACATGGAGACAATTGAGACTTTGCAAGAGCAACATATTCCGTGGGCATCGACCCAAGACTGTGGTATGATTACTTGGACTTATGGTGCTTTTACGAGGCCCAAATTTAAGAGATTTTTACCGGTGATTAAAAAATGACATTACTTTCTTTGTTTAAAGGTTCTAATAAGAAAATTGCTCATACGCTGATTAATGGCGACGATGCTTTCTTAAATGAATATCTTGCTGATTCATATATTCATGAAGCAGAATTTTCTGAATATGAAAAAGTTTCTGTTGATTGTGATTCAGATGGCTTAGATGAATTAATTGCTGATCTCACTGAGTCGAGCCTTTTTAGTCAAAAAAAAATAATAAC
>CAMLRO010000082.1 GCA_946482425.1 uncultured Lactobacillus sp. | reverse complement strand
ATAGGATCTCACAATCGTAGTCTTTCACCAACTCCAGCCAACGTCTTTGCCTCATGTTTAAGTCCTTTTGGGTAAAGAAATACTTCAAACTCTTGTGGTCCGTGTAAATCTCACACTTATCCCCGTAGAGATAATGCCTCCAGATTTTCAAAGCGAAGACCACCGCTGCCAACTCCAGATCATGAGTTGGATAGCGCTGTTCATATTCTTTTAACTGACGTGACGCATAGGCAATTACTTTTCCGGCCTGCATCAGTACACAACCAAGTCCTTGTCTAGAAGCGTCACAATAGACCACGAACTTCTCCCCATCAATTGGAAGACTTAAAACTGGAGCAGATATCAACCTCTGCTTCAATTCTTGGAAACTGTTCTCACATTTATCCGACCACACGAACTTGAGAGATTTCCGTGTCAACTCAGTTAGTGGAGTCGCCAACTTTGAGAACCCCTCAACAAACCGACGGTAGTAACTTGCCAACCCCAAGAAACTCCGAACCTCTGCCACATTCCTTGGCCTTGGCCAATCTCGAACAGCTTCGATTTTGCTTGGATCCACCTGGATACCATCTCTACCGACGATATGCCCCAAGAAAGCTACTTGAGGTAACCAGAATTCACACTTCTTAAACTTAGCATACAACCGATGCTCCCTCAACCGCTGCAACACTAGACCCAAGTGTCGCTCATGCTCCTCTTCTGACCGAGAGTATATTAAGATATCGTCAATGAAGACTATGACGAACTTATCCAAATAGTCTTTGAATACTCTATTCATTAAATCCATAAATGCCGCTGGGGCATTAGTCAAACCGAAGGACATCACTAGGAACTCGTAATGTCCGTATCTAGACCGAAAGGCCGTCTTCGGGATATCCTCCTCCCGAATCCTCAACTGGTGATAACCCGACCGAAGATCAATCTTGGAAAAGACCGTCATCCCTTGCAGTTGATCGAACAAATCATCAATCCTCGGTAGTGGGTACTTGTTCTTGATTGTCAATTTGTTCAGCTCTCGGTAGTCAATACACATCCGCATGCTACCGTCCTTCTTCTTCACGAACAACACTGGTGCACCCCAAGGTGAATAACTGGGCCTAATGAAACCTAGATCCAGTAATTCCTGTAACTGAGCCTTCAGCTCCTTTAATTCAGTTGGTGCCATTCTGTACGGAGCCTTGGACACCGGTTCCGCTCCAGGTACTAGTTCTATCTCGAACTCAATTTCTCTCTGAGGAGGCGCCCCTGGCAACTCGTCTGGAAACACATCAAGGTACTCCCTAACCAATCTGGTCTCCGAAGGCGTGACTGTCACACTCTTCGTGGCATCCACCACACTAGCCAGAAAACCTGTGCACCCCTCATTCAATAAATCTCTGGCGCGCAGAGCTGTCACCAACGGAATACGAGACTTCTGACGCGATCCCTGAAAGACAAAAGGATCCTCTCCCGCCGGCTTAAAGGTCACCAGCTTGTTCTTGCAATCAATGGTAGCCCCATACTTGACTAGCCAATCCATACCAAGGATCATATCAAAATCCTCTAAGTCTAGCTCTATCAAATCAACATACAGTTCCCTACCATCTATAACCAATGGTAGAGACCTTACCCATCTACGAGACTCTACCAACTCCCCAGTTGGCAACATAGTTCTAAAACCCGAACTAGAAATATCACAAGGTCTACACATCTTATCCACAGCCCTAGCAGCAACAAAAGAGTGCGTAGCACCAGAATCAATCAATACATAGAAATCAGTACCAGCACTAGAAACCTGACCTGTTACCACCGAAGGGCTGGCCTCGGCATCCGCCTTGGACAAGTTGTAGACTCTAGCAGCAGGCAATGCAGGCAAGGCTGGGCGGTTGCTCTGTTCATCCTTCCTCATCTGAGGGCAGTCTTTCTTGAAATGACCTGTCACCCCGCACTTGAAGCATGCACGGGTTGCACAGTCACCCCAATGATTCTTGTTACATTTTGCGCACATGGGAGCAGGTCTCCCCGAACCTCCGCTCTGGCGGCCACTGGCTGCGTCCTGTGACTTCTTGTCACCACCTGAAGTCACCTGTGAATCTGGAACCTTTCTCTTGTGATCGTTGAAGCCCTTGCCTCTTCCATAGCCCGTAGATGGAGGTGTACTCTTCCTAAAATCCCGCTGTCTCAAGCGAATCTCCGCACTCTCAGCAGTGAGTGCTCTCTTCAACAGCTGTGCATAGGTACATTGCCCAGCTACCAGGGTGATGCGAACATTGTGCTCCAACTTGGGGTTCAAACCCCTCAGGAAACGCTCCTGGCGAGCAGCCTCGGTTGGCACCAAGTTCGATGCAAACTTGGCCAACCTATCAAACTGAGTAGAGTACTCCATTACCGAGGTCTCTCCCTGCACCAAGCTCATGAACTCCTCTGCTTTGGCTGCCTTGATAGCCTCATTATAGTACTTCTCAGAAAACCATGCCTGGAACTCCTCCCAGGTCACTGTAGTGACATCTCTATCCTGTGTCACCATCTCCCACCAGATCCGAGCATCATCCCGTAGCATATAGGCAGCACACGCCACCCTATCATACCCAGCCACCCTCATGAAATCCA
>CAMLRO010000081.1 GCA_946482425.1 uncultured Lactobacillus sp. | reverse complement strand
AAGGTTTGAAATACCGGGATAAAATTATTGGCATTGGACTTGATTCTGATGAACATAATAATCCTCCGCTAAAATTTGCCCGACAATTTGAAGATGCAGCAGCTGCTGGACTTCATATCACCACACACTGTGATATCGATCAAAAAGATTCAATCGAACATATCCGTCAAGCTCTAGAAATTATGGAAGTTGAACGTCTTGACCACGGTACCAATATCGTGGAAGATCAAGATTTGGTAGAATTAGCAGCCAAAAGACAAATTGGCTTGACTTCTTGTCCATTGTCTAACACTTATGTATCACCAGAGATGAAGGGTAAAGAAGTAATTGACCTTTTGAATGCAGGAGTCAAAGTATCAATTAACTCGGATGATCCTGCCTACTTTAAAGGCTATATTAGTGACAATTACTATGCTTTAGCGCAAAAATATCATCTTAGCCAAGACCAAATAGTGCAGCTTGCTAAGAATTCTTTTGAAACTTCTTGGATAAGCCAACGCCAAAAACAATTATATTTAGATGAAATTGATCAATTTGTAAAGGCAAACGCATAATTTAAGAATTCAAGCAAAAAGGCCAGCTCTTATTAAATGAGTTGGCTTTTTCGCTGGTATAATGTTTTATTTTATTTCTTAGAAATTATTTTTTTGATTTTTTTACTTCTGAGCCGCAATTGCCTTAATTGCATTGCGTCCAGAAAAGATGCAATATCCCGCATGTGTTCCCGGAATATTAACACCGTAAGTGTCACCATAAAGAACTGCAGAGCCATCGCCACCAATAGCATACAAACCTGCAATAGGTCTGCCTTTGGTATTCAAAACTTCGTTATTGGTGTTTACGCGTAGTCCGTCACCTGTAGTGTATGCACCTACACCTAATTCGATAGCATAGAATGGGCCTTCGCCATCTACTGGCAACATGTATTTAGCCGGTTTATGAAAATCAGTATCTTCACCATTTGCAGCCATTTCATTATAATGCTTGACGTATGAAACTAAGTTAGGGGTATCAATTTCTTGAGCTAATTCCTCCAGCGTTGCAGCTTTATGCAGGTATTGACGACCTTCTTTTTCGGCTTGGGCAATATCATCACGCAAAGTGGGATATCTGTCTTCTGGAACAAATGGCTTCATGGATCTTGGATAAGACTTGTCAGTAAAGTCATCCAAGATCTTTTGGCTAAAAATGCAGAAGACGCGGTCTTGACGGTTCATTGAATTGCCTTCATTAGCCCAGTTGACCACAGCTGCACTTTCGTCGACAAAGCGCTCTCCCAGTTCGTTAACCCACATTTGCGGTTGATCACAAACTGAACTCCAGATAGCAGTACCCCACAATTTAAATGATGGGACTGTCTTATCTTTCAGCTGACCGCCAAACATCATTGCCATTCCAGTAAAGTACTTCTTAGCACCTAACTTCCAAGCAAGTCTCAAACCATCTCCAGTGTTTTTACCAGAGTTAACTGGAATAATATTGTCTGGATTTTGGTGAGGCGTACTTTCTAATAGTTTTTGGTCATTTAAATAACCACCGGTAGCAAGCACAACATTTTTGGCAGTAACTATTTTAGTAACTTTTTCAACTACATTAGTTAGTGTTACAGCAAAAGTGTGGTCAGAATTTTGCTTTAAGTCAGTCACTCTAGTTAGGGTAGCTATGGTGATGCCTTTTTTCTTAGCATACGGTTCCAAACCATTGTGAATGGCATCATGACCCTTGCCTTTAAACAAGTGCCAAGTTCTAGCTCCAGAACCTAGATTTGCTACCATTTCAATTTCAGCACCATGGTCTTCGAGCCAGGAAACATTTTTGCCGGCATTGGCAATGTATTTTTGCCACATCTTGCCGTCTGCTTTGTAGTGCGAATAAGTTAACTCTTCTTTGAGCAAATCATCCTTATCAAGAGTTGCATTATCTTTTTTTTGCATTTCGGAATCAGCAGCAAAAACTCCTTCAACATAATTACCAGTACCGCCTGTTGTTTTACCTTTTTCAACAAGCAAGGTTTTCAAATTATTATCAACAGCTTCATCTGCAGCAGCAAAGCCTGCAAGTCCTGCTCCTACTATTACTACATCATATTTTTCTTGCGTCATAATTTATTCCTCTAGTAAAAAATCATGTATAAATCGGTTAATTCATACATGATTTTTGTCATAATCTACTTACCGGCTTTGGCAGTTTCAGCCGCATCGATTCCAGCAAGTCTACCAGAAATATATGCAAAGCCTAAAGTACCACCTTCAAAATCAACGTATGCCTTACCATACATTCCTGATGCATCAGCACCAGCTACGTAAAGGTTTGGTACTGGTTCACCATTTGGAGCTAAAGCATGCATTTTTTCATCAATGGTTGCACCACCAAGAGTGCCCAGGTTACGAGCGATGAATTTCACAGCGTAAAATGGACCCTGCTCTACTGGAATCATTCTCTTAGTATCAGAGAAGAACAAATCGTCTTCGCCTTTCTTTTTAGCGTTATTGTATTGCTCAACTGATTTAGCCAAATTATCTTTGTCAACACCCATCTTTTCAGCCAATTCTTCTATGGTGTCAGCAACAAAAATAACATTGGTTGAAGCCAGTTTATTCAATAATGAAGTAA
>CAMLRO010000080.1 GCA_946482425.1 uncultured Lactobacillus sp. | reverse complement strand
GCGACACGCCCGGATTCTTCTAGGGGAACCCTCGTGCTTTAATAAGAAAGTTGCCTGTTTTGGGCTCGCATTTTGTCAATCACAATAGCGGGTGCAGCGAGGAGTCCCATCCCCACGGGATTTTCCACGGCTGCGCATGGATCCGGCTGAGGCCTGTCGGGAGGAATGTCTCCTGTGGCCGTCGTTCCGTGCCCTCGAAACAGACTGGGTAATCAGTTCATAGATCGCTAGAAAGGGCGGACGGCAATGGCGGGACAGAAAATCCGCATCAGGCTAAAGTCCTATGACCATGAGGTCATCGACCAATCGGCGAAGAAGATCGTCGAGACGGTGACGAACGCGGGCGCAACTGTGGTTGGCCCCGTTCCGCTGCCGACTGAGAAGAACGTGTATGTCGTCATCCGTTCTCCTCATAAGTACAAGGACTCCCGCGAGCACTTCGAGATGCGCACCCACAAGCGCCTGATCGACATCGTGGATCCCACGCCCAAGGCCGTGGATTCGCTGATGCACATCGATCTGCCGGCGGACGTCAACATTGAGATCAAGCTGTAGGGGAGGAGGAAACCGCATGGCTGAAGAGCAGAGGAACCGCAAGGCTCTCCTGGGCCGCAAGCTGGGCATGTCCCAGGTCTGGGACGAGAACGGCTTCTTCGTCCCGGTGACCCTGGTGGACGTGTCCACCAACGTGGTGACCGCGGTCAAGAACCAGGAGAAGGACGGCTACCAGGCCATCCAGATCGGCTACGGGCAGATCGACCCCACCAAGGTGACCAAGCCGCTGGCTGGCCACTTCGCCAAGGCCGGAGTGACCCCGCGTCGTCACCTGGTCGAGGTCCGCACCGCCGATGCTGACAGCTATCAGCCCGGCCAGGAGCTGGGCCTGGACCTGCTGCCCGAGGGCAGCGAGGTCGATGTGACCGGCACCACCAAGGGCAAGGGCTTTGCCGGCACCATCAAGCGTTGGGGCTTCAAGTCCTACCGCCGCACCCACGGCTCGCACAAGAACGAGCGCCGTCCCGGTTCAGTGGGCGCATGCGCAACGCCCAGCCGCATCCTCAAGGGCAAGCGGATGGCCGGCCGCATGGGTCACGACACCTCGACCGTCCAGAATCTGACCATCGTCTCCGCAGATGCCGAGAAGGGCGTCATCGCCATCAAGGGTGCCCTGCCCGGGCCCCGCGGCGCCATCGTCCTGGTTCGTTCGGCAGTGAAGGGAGCCTGAAACCATGGCTAAGTTGACTCTGAACATCACCGACGCCCAGGGCAAGAACACCGGGACCGTGGATGCACCCGAGCAGATCTTCGGCATTGCCGAGGAGGATGTCCGCTCGCACGTGCCGCTGATCCACCAGGTGGTCGTCGCCCAGCTGGCTGCAGCCCGCCAGGGCACGCACTCGGTCAAGACCCGGTCCACCGTCTCCGGCGGCGGCCGCAAGCCTTGGAAGCAGAAGGGCACCGGTCGTGCTCGTCAGGGCTCCATCCGCGCTCCCCAGTGGACCGGTGGCGCCATTGTCCACGGCCCCCAGCCGCGCGACTACTCCCAGCGCACCCCCAAGAAGATGAAGGCCGCAGCCCTGCGCTACGTCCTGTCCGACCGGGTCAACGCCGGACGCGTGCACGTGGTCGATTTCGGCATTGGCGAGACCCCGTCCACCAAGGCCGCCAAGGCAGCCCTGCTGCCCCTGGTCGACAACAGATTCACCACTGTCGTGCTGTCCCGTGAGAACATCAACGAGTGGCTCTCCGTCAGGAACCTGCCCACCGTTCATGTCCTCTTCGCCGATCAGCTCAACACCTACGATGTGGTCACGGCCGAGGATGTCGTCTTCAGCAAGGATGGCTTCGATGCCTTCCTGGCTGTCAAGGGCGGCGCCAAGTCCGAGACCGTCAAGGAGGCCTGATTTTCATGGCAGCTATTCACAAGCCAGCACACGACATCATTCTGCGTCCGGTCGTCTCCGAGAAGAGCTATGCCAACTCGGACCGCGGCCAGTACACATTCGTGGTGGACCCTGATGCCAACAAGGTCGCCATCAAGCAGGCCATCGAGCAGATCTTCAATGTGAAGGTCACATCGGTCAACACCCTCAATCGGCAGGGCAAGCGGACCCGGACCCGTACGGGCTGGGGTCGTCGCGCCGCCGAGAAGCGCGCCATCGTCAAGGTGGCCGAGGGCCAGTCGATCGATGTCTTCGGTACCAACAACTGAAGGCTAGCCGAGAAAAGTTAAGGAAGAACTAGATTATGGCTATCCGTACATACAAGCCGACGACCGCGGGCCGTCGCAACGCCTCGGTTTCGGACTTCGCCGAAATCACGCGCTCCAAGCCCGAGAAGTCGCTGGTTCGCAAGCTGAGCAAGACCGGCGGACGCAACTCCTATGGCCGCGTCACCAGCCGCCACCGCGGCGGCGGACACAAGCGCCAGTACCGCCTCATCGACTTCCGTCGCTGGGATAAGGATGGCGTGCCCGCCAAGGTGGCTGAGATCGAATACGATCCCAACCGCTCGGCCCGCATCGCCCTTCTGCACTTTGCAGACGGCGAGAAGCGCTACATCATCGCCCCGCAGGGCATCAAGCAGGGTGACGTCATCGAGACCGGTCCCCAGGCCGACATCAAGCCCGGCAACAACCTGCCTCTGCGCAACATCCCCACCGGCACCATCGTCCACGCCATTGAGCTGCGGCC
>CAMLRO010000079.1 GCA_946482425.1 uncultured Lactobacillus sp. | reverse complement strand
GCCAATTTAATAACTGCTCAAGAGTAAAAATACCAGTTTTAACAAATTTAGTGTAAAGTTCGCAAAAAGCCGTTTCACTGCCAACTATACCAAATGCTGCCTGGGCAAAACCATTTTGCTTATCACTCATAGTATGAGGAGCGTGATCAGTGGCTACCATATCGATAGTACCGTCAAGTAAACCAGCAACTAAAGCTTCTTGATCTTCTTTGGTTCTCAAAGGCGGATTCATTTTAAAGTTAGCATAATCACTGATAATATTTTCTTCTCCTAATAGAAGATGATGAGGAGCAACTTCACAAGTAACATTAATACCTTTACTTTTAGCAATCCTGATCAATTCAACGCCTTTTTTAGTAGAAACATGGCAAACATGGTAATGAACGCCAGTCTTTTGCGCCAATAATAAATCTCTGGCAATTTGAGTTGTTTCAGCTAATTCAGTAATCGGGGCTAAATTAAACTCACTTGCTTTTTGGCCTTCATTTATGACGCCATGATTGAACAACGAATCATCTTGAGCATGTTCGGCAATAATTAAATTATTTGCCCGCGCCTTTTGCATTGCCAAATACATCGTGCGCGCATTTTGCACACCTTTGCCATCATTGCTCAATGCAACACAGCCAGCTTTTTTTAGAGCAGCATAATCAGGAATTTCATTAGTATCTTCATTAACTGTAATAGGTGCATATTGCAAAATATGAACCACGCCATTTTTACAATTGTTTTGTACCATTTTACTCATCAGTTCTGGTGTATTGGGTACTGGTACTACATTCGGCATTGCGCAGACAGTAGTGAAACCACCATGTGCTGCTGCCAGCGAACCGGTCCTGACATTTTCTTTATCAGTTTGTCCAGGATCTCTGTAATGAACATGTACATCAACAAGTCCCGGGCTTACTAATTTATTTTTGGCATCAATTATATTTTCTGCTTTTAAACCAGTACCAATTGCTGAAATTACACCGTTTTTAATTAAAAGGTCACCACGTACTATTTCTCCACCAGTATAAATATAGCCGTTTTTAATCACAGTTGTCATTACGACAGTCCCCCTAATTTGCGACCACGCATAACTGCTTCAATCATTGCCATTCTCATAAAAACGCCATTTTCCATTTGCCTTACAAACCGACACTTTGGAGCTTCAACTAAGTCACCGCTGAGTTCAACATCATGGTTAATAGGACCCGGATGCATGATAATGGCATCATCTTTCATTTGCTCATATCGCTTTTGGTTAATTCCATATTTTGCATGATACTCTTGAGCATCAAATTTTGCTTCGTTAGGATCACCAGCATGTCGTTCGTGCTGGACTCTTAACAACATCATTACATCCATTTTATTAATCAAGTCATCAATTGGTTTATATTCACCATACTTATCATATTGTGTGTCATACCAATAATCAGGACCAGAGAAATAAACTTTGGCTCCAAGTCTGGTCAAAAGTTCCATATTACTTTTAGCAACTCGAGAATTGGTAATATCTCCTACGATAGCTACTTTAAGACCCTTAAAATGGCCAAAATGCTCATGAATTGTCATCATGTCAAGCATGCATTGTGATGGGTGCTGTCCGCTTCCATCTCCGGCATTTATCACCCCTATATCAAGGTGTTGGTTATGTTTGGGATGGATCAGCTGGTTATAGTATTCATTTTCAGTATGCCTGATAACTTCAAGATCAATCCCGAGAGCTGCCATAATAAGCGAAGTATCGTAAAGCGTTTCCCCTTTTTTGGTTGAACTGTGAGCAGGGTCAAATGGTATTACGCTTAAGCCTAATTTTCTTTCTGCCATTTCAAAACTCGTGTGAGTTCTGCTGGAATTTTCAAAAAACATATTGGTGACATAAACCGGTCGGGCTAAATGTGGCCGAGCTCCACCATTTTTAAAGTACTCTGCTCGTTCAATCAGTGCCATTACTTCTTCAACTGTTAAGTTTTCGACACTTACAAATGATTTTAGGGTAACCAGATTAATATTTTTCATTTTTACTCTTTTCCAAAAAAATAAACCTAAAGCTTTTCAGCTCCAGGTTTAGCAAAAGGGTTTTTAGTATAGTTAGAGACTCAATAAAATGAACTCAAACCCTTCTGACCCTCTCTGGAGCCAATTAAACGGTTGAATTAATTTTTTATTGTGGCAATGGTTTTAATTCCACATTGTCTTTATTATCAATTTCTTCTACATGAACAGCTATCTCTTCATGTGATGAAGTTGGAATGTTTTTACCAACGAAATCTGCTCGAATTGGTAGTTCGCGATGACCACGATCAACCAAAGCAGCAACGGCAATTGAACTAGGTCTGCCTTTATCCATTAAAGCATCCATTGCTGCTCTGATTGTTCGACCAGTAAAAATCACATCGTCCACTAATATCACGTGTTTATTGTTAATTTCAACACCGAGTTCACTCGAATTAACAACGGGATCTAATTTTAATGTTGCATCATGACGATCATCACGATATAAGGTAATATCAAGTTGACCGAGTGGAATATCAACGCCTTCAAGCTTCTGAATACGATCATGAATGCGTTGAGCTAAATATACACCACGAGTTTTTATTCCTACCAGAACCAAATTCTCCGTGCCCTTATTTCGTTCAATGATTTCATAAGTAATTCTTGTCAACGCTCTTTTCATTGCTGAGGCGTCCCAAATTTCTTTTGTCATTTTTTTCTCCTGTAGTACATTGCCCATGAAAAAAG
>CAMLRO010000078.1 GCA_946482425.1 uncultured Lactobacillus sp. | reverse complement strand
TTGAAATAATTAGAATAATTATTGGACCTATAGGAGCCTTTGCCTTACAAACAGACTTCTTTAACTACCAAGGAGACACTACTACCGATTACGGTTTGATTAAAAAACAAATTATAGCTGGACTAACCAATTAAGAGTAGTTTAGTTTCACATAAAAAGACTAGGATTTTTTCGTCCTAGTCTTTTTTATTACTTATGCTTTACTATATGCCAGCCCTCGTTTTAGTCTCTTCCAAAAACTGGTATCTTCTGTTTGTAAAATTACGCCTTGATAGATTTTACTAATGTATACAGTTAAAGCAACAATACTTACTATTAAAATTACCAACGACAAAATAACTTCCATATTACCAACGTGGCCATTAATTATACGAATTGGCATCATGAATGAGGAAAAGAATGGCACATAGGATAATACTTGCGGCAGAATTTGTTCTGGGTTAGTAATAAGCGCAAATGACAGGAAAAATGCAATGAGGGAAAGCATTGTAGTACCTTGAGCAGCTTTTGAAGAATCTTCAGGCTTGGCTACTAAAGCTCCTGAAAAAGCTGCCAATATCGTATAAATAATTACACCAAGAATCAGAAAAATGAGATTGACATTTAACAAATTGCCCAAAATTTTATTTATTACTACCTGGTTGTTATGCATGAAAAAAGCCGTAATTTTTGCATGCAATGCCCAACGGTAAGTTGCCCAGCCGCCAACAATATAGATTACGAGTTGAGTAATAATTACGCCGAAAATACCCAAAATTTTGCCTAAGAAATATTTAGCAGCAGTTGTACTGGAAAAAATGATTTCCATAATCTTCGTGCCCTTTTCAGAAGCTATTTCTTGAGCTGTAATGCTACTGTAGGACATCAAAACCATGTAAACGACCATAATCACAATAATTAAAGACACCATTTTAACCAATTTATCTCCCTGATGATTTTTCTGAAGTACTTCGCGATATTTTGGCTGCTGCTGTAAGGCTTTAATTTGACGTGGCGCTAATTGCGCTTGCTGCAAATTAAGCTGACTCTGCAAGACTTGTAAATAGCTTTTTACTTTGGGCTTTAGTTCATCATCAATAGATGATATTCCATGATAAATGGCCTTAACTTGGTTTTTTTGCATGCCAAATACCAGGTAACCATCAATCTTTTCTTTTTTGACAGCCTTTTTAGCAGATTCAGCGGTTTTAATTTTAGCATCAACATATTTATCATTGTTTTTAATAAAGTTTTGGCGAACTTGCTCATTGGAACTGATAACTGCAATCTGACTGTCTGGATCAGAACTAGCACCGATAGCTCCTCCTAAAGCACTACATCCAATTATGAAAAACGGTCCCAAAATCAAAAGCAGAAAAGACCAAGATTTAACTTGATGCCAATAAGTTTGCAGCGTTACGGTCCATAACTTATTCATGTTGTTCACCAGCTTCCATTCTAAATATTTCGTCAAGTGTTGGTGGTTGTTGCCGGAACTCTTCAACATATTCGCCATTTGTCAATGCGTCAAAGACTTCCGGACCGCTGTTTTCATCATCAATTCGTAAAAGATATTGACCATGCGCTTTCTTTTCCACTTTTTTAACGTGAGGGAGCTGCAGCAATTCTGCAAGCGACTTAGTAGTTTTGCAGTAAATTTCCGTTTTACCAAATGAGTCACGAACAGCGTCAACTGTACCACTTAAAACAACTTGTCCCTTTTTCAACATGATCAAACTATCGCAGATTTCTTCAACGTTTGACATATCGTGACTGGAAAAGATAATTGCTGCATTATTCTTTTTAGCATCTAAAACTGCGTTTTTAAGCAAATCTGCATTTACCGGATCCAAACCACTAAAGGGCTCATCCAAAATAATTAACTTGGGCTGATGAATTAAAGTACAAATTAACTGCACTTTCTGCTGATTACCCTTCGAAAGTGTTTTTATTTTGTCACTTTTCTTACCCTGCACATCAAAGCGTTTCAGCCAGTCATCAATTTGCGGTTTTATCTCTTTTGCAGGGCGGCTTTTTAGCTGCGCCAAATAAACAATTTGCTGCTCAATAGTCATTTTGGGCAGTAAACTACGTTCTTCTGGTAAGTAGCCGATAGTATCAAAAGTTTTTTCAGTAATGGGCTGATCTTCCCAAGTAATTTTTCCTTCATAGTGCAGAAAGTTTAAAATACTATGGAAAGTCGTAGTTTTCCCTGCGCCATTTTGACCAATCAAACCCATGATTTCACCAGGCTGAATGGTAAAGTTAACGTCTTTAAGAGCCCGAAAATCACCAAAGCGCTTACTTAAATGCTCTACTTTTAGCATAGCTCCCTCCTTTATTCTAATAACAATATAAGCAGATTTTACCATATGCACTAATATAAGCGAAATAGTTTTTTAATTTAAGCAGACTTAAAACAACAATATTTGCAATACTACTTTCATTCATTTTTTACTGCGTTTTAGTCCAAAGTAAAAGGCTAATAAATTATGTTAACGAAGCATTAATTTATTAGCCTTTTAAAGTTTATGATCAAATATTTTTAGTGGAAGTTTGTAATTGCCTGTGCAATAGGTACTGAGCCATTAGCAATATCAAATTCCTTTTGGTGTAATTTTCCCGTTAAAATAATGTCAGCAACTGTTCGGGCCACATCTTGACGAGTAATTGTCATATCTGCAATAGAATCAGTAAAATGATTTGCCACTTTGATCTTTCCCGTTCCCTTTTGATTAGTCAGTGCCACTGGCCGCAAAATTGTGTAGTCCAGTGAACTGTGCAATAACCACTGATCAGCATAATATTTTGCCGCATAGTAATAATTTTGCGGTCCTGCTG
>CAMLRO010000077.1 GCA_946482425.1 uncultured Lactobacillus sp. | reverse complement strand
GCAAAATGGCTGGTTTCCACGCTACTAAGGAAGAATCTGTTACCTCAATCGGAATCGCCAAGCCCAATAAAGCATTGCTTAAGAGTGTTAATCAGATATTAGCTACTATTCCTCAAGCAAAAAGAACTAAGCTAATGACTGAAGCTGTTAAGCAGCAGCCTAAAACTGATAATGATAAAAAAGGCAAAAAAGCTAAGTCAGAACCGTGGTTAGTATCAATGTGGCGCCAATATGGCGGCATGATTTTAAACGGTATCGGTATGACCTTGCTTTTAGCTTCAGTTGGTACCATTGCAGGTTTCTTTATCGGTCTGGCCGTGGGTATTGTGAGAACTATTCCTACACCAACTACCAGTGGTAAAAGATGGCTGCTCAAGTTTGTCAACTGGCTGCTTTCGGTTTATATTGAGATTTTCCGGGGTACGCCAATGATGGTGCAAGCAGCTGTGATTTACTATGGTATTGCCCAATTCTGGCACCTGAATATTGACAGAACGGTCGCCGCACTAATCATTGTTTCCATCAACACTGGAGCGTATTTAGCAGAAATCATCCGCGGCGGAATTATTTCTACACCTGAAGGTCAGTTTGAAGCAGCCAGTGCGCTAGGAATGACCCACAACCAGAGAATGTGGCATATTATTCTGCCACAAGCAATCAAGAATTGTCTTCCTTCAATTACTAACGAATTTATCGTTAATATCAAGGATACCTCAGTTTTGAGTATCATCTCCGTATCAGAGTTGTTCTTCGTTGGTTCAACTATTGCGAGTCAGACATTTAAGTTCTTCCCAACTTACCTGACAATTTCTGCTATCTACCTCATCTTGACCTTTACCATTACCAGAATTTTCAACTTAATTGAAAAACACCTCCAAGGAAGTAAGAATTACAACTTAATGGCAAACCAAGTTCAAGTGGGCACACCAAAAGACATGGAGGCTAAGAACTAATGACTGAAACAAACGAAACTATTTTAAGTTTAAAGCACATCAAGAAAACATTCGGTGAACACCAAGTTTTAAAAGATATCTCTTTTGACATTAATAAAGGTGAAATTGCCACCATTATCGGTCCTTCAGGTGGCGGTAAATCAACTACTTTGCGCTGTATCAATCTGCTTGAAGAACCTACTGCCGGTGAAGTTGATTTTCATGGTGAAAATGTTTTGGCACCAAACTACAATCGTAATATTTATCGTGCTAAAGTCGGCATGGTTTTCCAACAATTTGACTTGTTTGAAAATAAGAACGTTTTAGCTAATTGTATGGTAGGTCAAGAATTAGTATTGAAACGGTCAAAAGACGAGGCGCGTAAAATTGCACTTGCTAATCTGAAAAAAGTAGGTATGGAGCAATACGTTAATGCTCGTCCCAGCCAACTTTCAGGTGGACAACAACAACGGGTTGCGATTGCCCGGGCAATCTGCATGGATCCTGAAATTCTGTTATTTGATGAGCCTACTAGTGCTTTGGATCCAGAAATGGTCGGTGAAGTTTTAAGCGTCATGAAGAATCTGGCTACTACTGGTTTAACGATGATTATCGTAACTCACGAAATGGCGTTTGCGAAGGAGATTTCTGATCAAATGTTTTTCATCAGCGACGGTGTAATCACTGAACAAGGTAAACCTGATCAGTTATTCAATCACCCGCAAAATGAAAAAACCGCAAAGTTTTTAAGTAATTTTCAGAATAACTAATAAAGTCTAATTAAACAAAAAAACTGGTAAACTCACCTTGTTAATAATGTGAGTTGCCAGTTTTTAGTTTGCTTGTGAATCTAAAAGCATAATAATTTCCTGATTAAATTTAGTTGGCTCCTCCCACTGCGGGAAATGACCAGAATGGTCAAACCAAATTATATTGCACGGACTAGTAATTTTAGCAGCATATTCTGCAGTCAATTGCGAGGACACATGGTGGTCATGCCTGCCCTCACAGAAAGTGATGGGAACGGCAAAATGCAGGATATTTTCAAAATTAACGTCCATCAGTTCTTCCCAAAAATATTGAATTGATTGCTTCGAGCCTTGCAAACGATGAATTAAGTCTTTAAAAGAATAATCTTTAGCAGATATAAAAGGACAAATTAATTTGCGGTAGTTTTTAGCGCCGTAGATTGAGCCGCCATAAGCCACAATCATTTTAGTTAATTTGAGGCTGGCTTTAGTTGGTTCATGGACAAAATCAAGTTGGTCAAGTTTGGCAGTGTTTTTCATTTTTGTTCGTAAAAAAGCTTTTTGTAAAGCAATATTCTTTTTCATATTAACGACTTGACCAATTCCGATATATTGCGTAACCAGGTCTGGATACATTTGAATAAAATAGAGTCCTAAAACCGTACCCCAAGAATGACCCATGATAATCAATTTATCTTGTTTTAACCGTTTTAATAAATAAAGCACAAACTGATGAATATCTGCCAAGATGGTATTAATGGACAAGTTTTCTTCAGGTGAAAATTTGTAATACGATAGTCCACTGCCCCTTTGTTCCAGATTGACAAAGATAAAATGATCTTCTAGTTCGCTATTAAATTTTTTAGTCAAGGGGATGCAGGCATCGCCCGGTCCACCATGCAAGTATAAAATGATTGGTTTCCGGCCTTGCTTTGAACTAATTGAAAAATAAAGTTTAGTGCCGTTAATTTCTACGTTTTCTATTACTGATGTACTACTCATTTTTTGCCTATATTCATATAATCGATTATTATTATGCATACACTGCTACTTTATTTAAGTATATTATTAATGTCTCTGCTTTGTAAATTACAAATTATATTTACAAGACTGAAGTAATTTTTATCAAATAAAAGTTTGTAACTTTTACTACTCTAAACTAAAAAAACTATTGGAATAGCCAGTTGAGAAAACAGTAATAATTAAAAGAACTGAGACCGATATTATTTCGGACCCAGTCCTTAGTTAGAATAAGTGAGAATTTGTAGAAGAATAGACAGTATTTTTACTTAGTAAATCACTTC
>CAMLRO010000076.1 GCA_946482425.1 uncultured Lactobacillus sp. | reverse complement strand
AAATTATATCTGCGTTATCAGGGTGAATTACAAATAACTAAGCGTGATTTACCAGTAGATAAGAAAGTTAACATTTTGGGACATGTCGTGCCTCAAGACCTACCGCTTTTAGATCAAATAGGTGCAGGTCAGAAAATTCATTTTGTGGAACTGAAAAAAGACTAGGGGTTATTTGTGTAAAATTAAAAAGCCATCTAGCAGGAATGTCTCGATTTTTCCAGCTAAAATACTAGGTCAAGCAATCTATTAATCATAAAATTGGTATAGTTCAATAATTACCTAAAATTTAGATAATATATTTATAATAGTGAAAATTGGTATAATTAATACTATACTTACTTTGTGTTGACACTGTTTTGAGTAAATATTTTGCCGTAGGGATATAAAAATATTCACTTAAAATTATTTTTCTGTAATCTTATTAAAGGAGTCGAAAATGAAAATTAAAAAGTGCGGATTAGCCATTTTAACGCTACTTCCGATTGTTTTCTTCTTAGCTGGTTGTGGCAGTAAAAAGAAGGCAGCTAATCCTGCTGTCAAGCCAAATCAGAGTCAAGTAGTTACTACAACGATGTATTCCAAAAAAATGCACTTGGACTGGAATTATGATGTCTATCTGCCAGCGGGTTATGATCCTAGTGGCAATAAAAGATATCCTGTTTTATACATGCTGCACGGTGTAAACGGCAATCACAGGAACTTACTTGAAAGGTTTAATTCTCAACAGATCTTGGATGGTTTAGTCCACCGCAAGAACAAGAAAATGATAGTGGTTTTTGTAGATGGGTTTAACAGTTTTTATGTTAATCAAAAAGACGGTTTGCCAATGGAAGATGCCATCGTTCACGACATGGTCCCGACAATTAATAAACTTTATAAAACTAAAACAGATCCTGATCACACGGCAATTGGTGGGATTTCAATGGGCGGCTATGGAGCAGCCAGATTTGTCCTGAAATATCCTAACTTGTTTGGTAAGGCAGTTTTGATTTCACCTTCAGTGTGGTATAACCTGCCTAACACTAACCCTATTAAAATGAGCATGCACGCGTTTACTGATGGAAAAAAGAGTTGGTCGGATAAAGTTTACCAGTCTTTATTCCCGACAAATTATCTTGGTGATCAATCAGCCAAAAGCAAGTTTTTTGTCGAAACCACATCATCAGATACTACTGTGCCGGTAAAAGATGTTAACCGCTTTGTGAAAAAACTGCAAAGTAACAATATCAGTGTTAAATATGTCAAAGACAGTGGCGATAATCACAACTGGACTTATTGGGCCAAAGCTGCACCAAATGCCTATAATTGGGCTTTGGATGAAATGAACTAGTGAGGTGAGCAAAATGACAAAAAAATCTGAGCAAGATTTAGCACAAGAAATATTAGAATTAGTCGGTGGTAAATCAAATATAAGTGAAATTGTTTCTTGTATGACAAGGTTGCGCTTAACTATCAAAGATAATTCACTAGTTAATATTGATGCATTGAAAAAAGTCGATGGTGTTTTAGGAGTTGTACAATCAGAAACACTGCAAATTGTTTTAGGACCCGGAAAAGTTACGAAAGTAGCTCAAATTATGGCTAATTTAGCTGATATCAACCTCACTACTGAAGATGGTAACAGTGATTTAGCAGAGGTGAAAAAACAAGCCCAGGAAAATAAAGCTGCCCAAAAGGCTAAGCATGACAAACCACTCCAAAGAGGGTTACATCATATTGCTAATGTCTTTGTACCGCTCTTACCAGGTATTATTGCCGCAGGGCTGGTAAATGGTATTACCAATGTTATTGACTACCAAACTGGCAGTGCATTTGCTAATGACTGGTGGTACATGGCTATTAAAACAATTGGCTGGGGCCTATTTGCCTTTTTACCAGTATTTGTAGGGATGTACGCCGCCAAAGAATTTAAAGGCAGTCCAATCCTTGGCGGTATTGGCGGTATCTTCTGTTTAAGTCTAGGTTTACCAACATTCCCTTTAGCTTCGCTTGCAATTTCTATGCCCTTCACAAATAAACCTTATGTTACGGGTGTCGGTGGCTTACTGACCGCTTTATTTATGGGTATATTTATCGCACTGACGGAAAGATGGATTAGAACATGGATGCCTAATATATTCGACACATTTTTCACTCCGATTTTGACACTGATTTTCTGCTGCTTGATTTCAGTAGTTTTCCTGCAGCCTGTCGGAAATTGGCTAACAAATATTATTTATGTAGTCCTTGATTTCTTATATACCAAATTAAGCTGGATCGGTGGTTATCTGTTATCCTCAACATTCTTAGGTTTAGTTTCTGTAGGATTGCATCAAGCTCTAACTCCTATTCATGTTATGTTGAATGATCCTACTGGTCCTACTCACGGAATTAACTATTTATTACCCATTTTAACAATGGCCGGTGGCGGTCAAGTTGGAGCTGGACTTGCTTTATACTTCAAGAGTAAGAACAAAAGGTTTAAGAAACTGGTCATGAGTTCAATTCCAGTTGCGATTTTAGGTGTTGGCGAACCTTTAATGTACGCTGTCACACTTCCATTAGGCAGGTCCTTTATTACTGCGTGTTTGGGTGCCGGCTTTGGCGGTATAGCAGCCTCACTCTTTCATTTAGGGACTGTTTCTCAGGGCGTTTCAGGAATTTTTGGTTTACTAATAATTCAACCAGGACAACAGTTACAATTTGTGATTGCCATGTTAATCGCATATTTAGGTGGTTTCATTTGTACTTGGTTCTTTGGTGTTGATCAAAACCGAATTAATGAACTATTTCCAGAATAAGATTTAACTCTATCAATTAAAAAATAAGTTAGGAATAATATGGAAATAAAAAATTTAGTGACCGAAACTCGTAATCCTGCTACGACTCACATTGATACCATGACCACACTTGATATGGTAAAGACGATTAATGCAGAAGATCAAAAGGTAGCTCAAGCTGTTGCACTTGCAGAAAAGCAAATTGCACTTGCGATTGATGAAGCCGCAAAAAGTTACGCACTGGGTGGCCGCTTAGTATATATGGGTGCTGGCACCAGTGGCCGTTTAGGCGTACTGGACGCTGCAGAATTAGTGCCTACGTATGGTATTAAACCGGAGAGAGCAGTTGGTTTAATTGCCGGTGGTAAAGGTGCAATGTTTTCTGCCGTAGAAGGTGCAGAAGATTCT
>CAMLRO010000075.1 GCA_946482425.1 uncultured Lactobacillus sp. | reverse complement strand
TTCATAAAACTCTCCATGTTTCTATTTTACAAGAGTTCTCTTTATATGAACACCCCAACGTACTTTTAATTTTTAATCAAAATAAAAAGCCCTTTTGAAAAAGGACTTTAGTCAGAAATTGCATTGGTAAAACCACTAAATCTTGTATGACGGTGGCGCGCTTCATCATATAAAAAGGAATACTTGGCTCTTAAAATCTTACCTGTCACTACATTGTCTTCAGACATATCTAGTGTTGTCGGATCAAGATTTTTTTGAACAGCAATCTGTTCCTGTAAGTTTTCAATAGTAGTCATGAGCCACTCATCACCCATATTTTTAATTTTGTTACGTGCCATTAGATTGAAGTTCTCCCTTGTACTGCTCGTTTTAAAGTAATTGAGTTAGCGTATTCAATATCGCTCCCAACGGCCAAACCTGCAGCTAGCCTTGTTACCTTAATACCAGCCGGCTTGATCAGCTTACTGATATACATAGCCGTTGATTCTCCTTCCGGAGTTGAATTTAAGGCCAAAATAACCTCTTTTACGCGATCCTGCTTTTGCAGACGAACAATTAATGACTTAATATTAATTTCTTCTGGGCCAATACCATCCATTGGGGACAAAACTCCATGCAAAACATGATATAACCCGCTATATTCACCCATATCTTCAAAAGCCATCACATCTTTTGGCTGCTCAACTACCATAATGGTCGATTGATCACGTTCAGGATTACCACATATAGCACAAGGATCTTTTTCTGTAATGTTGCCACAAATAGAACAGCGGTGAAGTTTTTCTTTCACCTCTTTTAGTGCAGTACTAAAACTATGAACATCTTCATCCGGCATATCTAAAGTATAAAATGCAAGCCTTGTAGCTGTTTTTTCACCAATACCAGGTAATTTCATGTAAGAATCAATTAAATGCGCAATTGGTGCTGGATACTGCAATTAAATCATGCCCTTCGTATACTTGCCTAAACTTTGCTGGGTAGCTTGGTCTATTTCTGCTAATCCTTTATTAACCGCATCAATAATCAAATCTTGCAACATGTCAGGATCATCGGGGTCAATCGCATCTTTATCAATAGCAATATTTTTCAATTTGCGATCTCCGCTAAAAGTAGCTACAACTAAATCATCTGCTGATTTGCCTACAAATTCCTGTACAGTTATATTTTGTTGTTCTTGAGCCATCTGCTCCTGCAACTTCTTAGCCTGCTTCATCATTTGTTGCATATTCATGCCGCCCATAGCACCAAAATTAGGTCTTTTACTCATATTATTTTCTCCTTTAAATTTTAGTCTTTAACATTTACTGTGTCACCAAATAACTCTTTAGCTTTTTCTACAACCTGGTTGCTTGACTCGTCTTGTTCAGGTCCTGAATCTGATTGTTTTTGCTTGTTAAGCAGTTCTTTACCATGCTTTTGCAAAAATTCTGTCCGCACAGTGGACCAGTCTTCATCAGGTACCAGCACTATTTCATAGCTATGCTTAGTAAATTTAGCAATTTCATCTGTCAATACATCTAACAAATTGCCATCTTCGCTGGCTTTTTCAAACCAAAGAGTATATTTGCATTTCATTACTACCTGATCTGAACTGGCTGCAACAGGTTCTAGCACATCTAGCAGAGCTCGTTGTGATACGCCCAAAACAGACTGCAGATCTGGCCAAACATTTTTGATAGCCATAAGATCATCCTTCGTGGCATTTTCTAAGACATGATAAACTTGTTTCCGATTTTGTTCATTGGCCTTTTTTCTACTTCTAATTGTTTTTTTAGGTTTGGAAGCAGTTTTTGCTTTGGCATTTTTACTTTTATTAGTATCAATTCGATCAGAAACTGCACTATCAAGATGAAAAATCTTATCGCTATTTTGAGTTTGCTTTTTGCTTAAATTAGAAACTTTTTTAGTTAAGTTTGAAACCTGCTTTTTTAATGCCTCTAATTCACTAGTCAAATCAGTATTTGCATTCCTTTGACTTTCTGAACTAGCCAAAACATTTTCAGAACCTACTTTGCTATCTTGTTTGCCAGCACATTCGACTAAAAATACCTCTAGTGGGATCTGCTGCTGATTAGTATAGCGCAAATCATTTAATGCAGTATTCGCCGCAGCAATTACTTGGAAATAACGTTCAGAATTAACGTCATGAATTTTTTGTACAAAGTCAGCGTTCAAAAAGTTTTTCTGACTATTGTCTTTAGTTTTGACAGCCATTAACGCATCAGTCGCCATTTCAATGAGCTCATCTAAAATGTTTTTGGAACTGGCACCATTTTCAAGTTCTGTCTGCGCCAAAGACAATGCTTCAGTTGTATCATTATTTAAAATTGCTAATAAAATCTGTTCTATCTTTTCTTTATCAGCAAAACCTGTTATTTCAAGAGCCGCATCATATTCAACTTTGTTTTTATCAAAACTTAAAAGTTGGTCTAAGATGCTTAAGGCATCCCTCATACCACCGTCAGCTACCTGAGCAATTACGGCTAAGGCTTTTTCATCATAACTGATTTTTTCTTGCCCAAGAATATACTTCATTCTTTTTTCAAGGTCAGCTTGAGTTATACGCTTAAAATTATAACGCTGAGTCCTTGATATGATAGTCGCTGGCACTTTTTGCAATTCCGTAGTGGCCAAGATGAAGACAACATGCTCCGGTGGCTCTTCAAGAGTTTTAAGCAAAGCATTAAACGCCCCCATTGACAGCATATGAACTTCATCAATAATGTAAACTTTGTATTTGCCTTGAGTTGGAGCGTATTTAACTTTATCTCTAATATCACGTATTTCATCAACGCCATTGTTGGAAGCCGCATCGATCTCCACAATGTCTGCCATTGCGCCCTTGTCGGCTGCAAGACAATTGGCGCACTTATTACAGGGCTCTCCATCTTGCAAATTGCTACAATTCAATGCCTTAGCCAAAATTTTGGCACATGAAGTTTTCCCAGTTCCCCGTGGTCCAGCAAATAAAAAGGCATGGGAGATTGTACCGCGCTTAATTGCATTTTTCAAAGTATCCGTAATATCATCTTGACCAATCACACTATCGAAAGTGCGGGGTCTCCATTTGCGGTATAACGCTTGATAAGCCATTGATCAGTCTTCCCTAGTAAAAAACTCTTAACTCTTGCGAAAGAGTTAAGAGTTTGTAATTGTCTAATAAAAGGCACATGCCCGAGCAACCTTAGTGCTGCTACCTTCCGGTCCTGACACGCTTTGGAGGTCAAACATTGCCCATAAGATATATTAACGTATTTTAAGGTATTTTTCCACTAATTTGCGAAATTTTTGCCG
>CAMLRO010000074.1 GCA_946482425.1 uncultured Lactobacillus sp. | reverse complement strand
GAGCCGTGATTACAATACTATTTGACTAAGAGGTCACTATCAGGAAAGCAAGTGGGACAAATTTTGTACTAAAATGCAGAACTAGTTTTATATCCTCATAAATATTTAGGCCTTACTAATTTCTAAGTTCATTAGTAATACCTATAATCATTTCAATTAGTAATAATAAGTTCCATAAGACGCTTAAAGTAGCGGCAATGGTTGTCAATATTATGACCGGTGTCGTAAAGCCTTGAGCTTCATACATGAACGCTGCGCTAGTTATAAAGACCAGGCTCAGAATATAAATTAACCAGTTAGCTATTTTATACATTTGGTGATCGGTTTTCACTGCAATAAACTCATCACGCTCGTCTTCATCATCTTTATCTGTGCCCACAGTTTTGGCTTTATAATAAAGATAAAAAGCAAAACTAATAGCAAAAACTGCATAAATAATATTTTTCGGTATATCGGTTTGCCTGCGGTGCTGCAGAACCTCTAAACTGATCAGCACTAACTCAAGAAGTGCTAAAAATGTAAAAAAGCATGCTGCGAAATAATATTTGATCTTTCTTTTCTTATTCTTCTTCATTTTCTATATATTCCTGTAAACAAAATAAGGTTTCAATATCGGTCCTAAAAACTTGCGCTAGTTTATACGCCAAGATGAGTGAGGGCTTGTATTTACCCTTTTCTACTGAGATAATCGTTCTTTCAGTGACACCCACTTTAGCGGCAAGTTCACGTTGCGTTAAGTGCAGCTTTTTTCTATTTTCCTTAACTAAATTTTTGATAATCTCACCTTCTTAACAATATGAAGTTAGCTTCATGTAGTTAACTTCATATTTTATTACAGTAAAAGAAAAAAGCCAAGCAAAAACTTGGTTTTTATTCATGATTATTTTTACTAATTAAAAAATTACTTATTAACTTGGTTTAATGGCTTATGATCCCGTAAATATGAAATGAGATTTTGTGAAGCCTCAGCAGCAATATTCGTGCGGGCAGACAGTGTTCCTGAACCTGCATGAGGTGACAAAATCACATTATCTAGTTCACATAAAGCTTGTGGCACTTCAGGTTCAGTTTCATATACGTCTAAACCAGCTCCGGCAATGTCACCGTTCTGCAATGCAGCAATTAAATCATTTTGTTTAATCAGCTTACCTCGAGCAACATTGATAATATATGCTGTCTTTTTCATCTGCTTAAATACTTGAGCATCGAAAACGCCTGTTGTAGAAGGAGTTGCTGGGGCGTGCAGAGTAATCACATCTGCTGTTTTAACAAGAGTAGCAAAATCTACATAATGAACATTCTTTTTTGCTTCTTCTTGAGAACTTAGCTGATGTCTGTTATGGTAGATAACTTTCATGCCAAAGACTTGAGCATACTTGGCTACTTCAGAGCCGATACGCCCCATACCGTATATACCAAGCGTTTTTCCCTGGAGTCCCGTCCCCATATTTTCCGGTTTAGAAACATCAACCCATTTTTCAGTGCGAATGGTTTTATCATAAAAATGCAAACGTCTCATAGTTGCTATTATTAAGGCAAATGTCATTTCAGCGGTGGGAATAAGAACGCTTTTAGGACAATTGGCAACAACAATTCCTTTTTGCTTTGCATAGTCAATGTCAATTTTGTCATAGCCAACGCCACTAGCAGAAATAATTTTCAAGTTAGTGCCGGCATCAATTAATTCACGGTCAGCCTGTGTCCCCATGAGTATCAGGCCTTCATACTCAGATAGATGTGCTAAAACCCAGGCTCTACCTTCTTTTTCTGGTTTACGGGTCACAGCAAAGTTTTTTCTTAACTCCGTTAAACCAGCTTCTGGCATTCTTCCTGTTACTAAAACTTTTATGTTACTCATATTCTAACCCTCCCTTAGTTTGTAAGCTTTTTTCTCTAGATTGATCATTATCTAAAAAGCTTTAAATTGAATTTTCACGTTAATGTTAATTATACTTTAGTATTTGTCTTTCATCAAAAAAGCCTGACAATATTTAAATCTTGTCAGGTATTTTCTCTTATATGTTTTCTGTTATATTTATTATTTGCAGTGGCACTATTTTTTGGAAATGTGCGCAAGATTTTTAAAAAGTCTACCAGTAACTACATATATAATTTGACCTATTTTAATGATGCAATAATCTTTTTTAATTTTATTTATCATGTGTCAACTTAAGAATTGCACTGACGGCTGATGCTGCAATAGCTGCTACAATCAACCAGCCAAGGGCATTTCGCGGTCTGTTATATGTAATAATCGGTCCCATACTCCACAACTGATTTTTAGCGATGGCTACTGCAAAAATGCCAATCACGACAAGCCACAAAACAATTGCTAACACCATAGTTAGTCTTTGAATATTTTTCATTATTATTTTCTCCTACCTAAAAAATTATTTTGACTATTTTTCTAGCATCACGTACTGGACTTATATCTGTTTTAGCACAAAGCAGGAGTTAATTTTCTTAAAAAATACTTAATTTATAGTATATAAATTTTTGCTTGTTTGCCTAAATCTATATTCAACTTATTAACAGAATGATCCATTGCGCACATAAATGAGCTGGTCAAAGCTAAAAAATATCAGTACTATTTTTTATTATTAATGGGCAGTATATAATGGGCAGTAGTAGTAATAATTGGGAGGTAAAAATGAAATTTAAGAAAAAAATCATTACATTATTAGCACTAATTAGTGTGGTTGCCGGTTTTGGTATAGCGCATAATTCTGTAAGTACTGTGCAAGCAAAAACCAATACAACCACTTTTCCCAAAAAGATGCGTGGAACCTGGTACGCTTATTTCAATAAGAAGAAAATCTTGAAAATGACTTTTACTAAAGATAAGGAAATCAGTTACGGTACAAAGAGTAAACACATACGCTACTTACACAAACAGCCAAAGGTTTTTCCTGAACCTAGTAAAAAGAATAAAGATTGGATTTATATTTCTAATATCAAAAAGGTAACTGGACATACTTGGTACTGTATAAATGACTATTCACCTGTTTTAAGTGGTGAATATTATGGTGTAGCTAAGTTAAAGGGTAACTGGGTTTTAGGTTCAGCCCTTGAACATAATAATACTTTTGAGAGTGATGACATTCATTGGTATCGTAGCCGCAAATTAGCTAAAAAGTTTAAGAAGCGTCACTACAAGGGTTTTGACTTTGCAATCAGTTACAATGATTTAGAATAGTAATTTAAATTATCAATTAAAAAGCCAAATATAAAACACTGATGAGCCATAAAGCATATCAGTGTTTTTGATTAGTCATTGGGTGTATAAGGTATTTCAATTC
>CAMLRO010000073.1 GCA_946482425.1 uncultured Lactobacillus sp. | reverse complement strand
GTATATTAAAAAAGACCGTTTTACGCAAAGAAAACGGTCTTTTGTGTTACTTTTGATGTCTGCTAAATTGCTACATGTTACGCTTCTCATTATACAAAACGAAAGCGTGGCAAAATTGAATAATAATAACTTTCTCAGCCGTAATCAAATATTATTACCTTTAATCAATTTTTTGACGAATTTTAGCAGCATCTTGGTTGGAATTGGCGGTTCACTAATTATCCGTGAATATTCAGATAATATCGTTATTAACGGCTTGATCTCAAGTATCAGTTCGTTAGCACTTATTGTGAGTGTTTTATTTATCGGTTCCAAGCTTGACAATACTGATAAACGGCGCGTGCTTATCCGGATGTATATTTTACTGAGTTTATTTTTATTACTCCCTTTTACTTTCCCACGAAAATACTTTGTGCCCTTATACATTATGGTTGACCTTTGTATAACAATGTTTAGCTTAGTAGAAGGGTTATCTTTCACTGGGAATTTAAAGTCACTTTTGACTGATAATGCTATAGAAAAAACTATTAACCATAATTCCGTTGCTGGTCTGCTCGGTAATATTGCCAGTGTGGCAGCGATGGCAGTTTTAATTTTTACTACCCGCAACTATTTGTCTTTTCTCTTAGTAGCAAGCGGCGGCTTTTTTATAAATATCTTTCTCTCTGTTGCTTTACACCAGAGGTACTTTACTAAAAGCCAAAATGGTTTTAAAACCTTAACTCATCTCATGACAGTTTGGCACAACATAACTGCTAGCAAAGGCTTACGCGCCTCAATTATTGTTGCCATTTTTACCAGTGCTCTCCAAGCAGTATTTAACGGATTGCTGATCTATTTTTGGAAAGCGATTGATCCTAACTATAGTCACGTTTACTGGCTACTAATTGCCGTAGTCAGTGGGCTTTTCTTAGGTGCTGTTCTTATTCGCTTTGATAACACATTTTGGCTACTTAGTGCTTTAGTATTTATTACCACCCTGGCTTTAGGAATTTTCTTTTTAAACCAAACAATCGTTACTATGAGCGGTATTACCGTACTGATATATGGCGAAACTTTACCAATCGCTAATTGGTGCAATAAAACTAGGATTAAAAGAACCGGTAAAAAGGTCCAGTCTTCCCAATCAAGTTTCTTGCAGTTGGGGAGTGCTCTATTGAATATCTTTTTTACTGTCGGAGTATCTGCAATTGCCAATGCTTGCCACCAACCAGCTCTTACTTTACTTGCTGCTGGAATTGCCCTTTTACTTGTTTTTATACTTCTAGGCAATAATGTGCAGCGGTACCGCTTAGAAGAGATTAATTAAAAGCATTGAAGTGAAGGTATAAAAAACCACCTCTATTTCTAGAGATGGCTTTTTTCGTTATTAGTGGCGCCCAATAGCGATGATGCACTTAATTAAATTATAATTGTTTAATTTGTTCTTCTATATTTAAAACCTCTAATACATCCGTGGCACATTCTGCACCTTTATTGCCTGACTTACCACCGGCACGATCCGTAGCTTGTGCCACTGTATCAGTCATTAACACGCCAAACATCACTGGTACTTTGCCATTTGCTGATGCTTTCGCTAACTGTGAGGTAGTGCCTTCACAAACATAGGTAAAGTGAGCAGTTTCGCCCCGAATTACTGCGCCTAGAGCAATAATGCCATCGACTTTGCCACTCTTTGCCAAGCAGTTGACTGTGCGGGCAATTTCAAAGGCACCGGGTACTCTCACAATCACAATATTTTCATCTTTCACGCCCGATTTTTTTAATTGTGACACTGCTCCAGAAAGCAGTCGATCTGTTACCACACCATTAAACTGAGCAACAACAATCCCAATCTTTTTATCTTGTCCTTGAGCAATGTTTCCGTTAATTTCTTTCATAATTAATCCACCTCATTTAAAATATGATTCATTTCATGTTTTTTAGTCGCCAAATATTTTTTATTTTCTTCAGTCATGCCCACTTCAACTGGAATGCGTTCAGTAACTTTAATACCGTAGTTTTCTAATTGCGCTACCTTATCCGGGTTATTAGTCATTAATTTAACTTCGCTAACGCCTTTTTGTCTTAAAATTTCAGCAGCGACATTGTAGCGGCGAGCATCAACCGGCAGTCCAAGATGTTGATTAGCTTCTACTGTATTCATACCCTCATCTTGCAGCTTATAAGCTCGTAACTTGTTTTCCAGGCCAATGCCCCGGCCTTCTTGACGTAAGTATAAAACCGCTCCTGAACCATTTTTTTCAATTTTAGTTAATGCTTCAGCCAACTGAGCGCCACAATCACAGCGTTTAGAGCCAAAAACATCTCCAGTCAAACATTCACTGTGAAGCCGCAACAAAAGTGGCTCACCTTTTTTAATTTCGCCTTTACTAATTAACAAAGTAGGTTGCTTTTCAGGGTGCTTTGTATCTCTAAAACCTTCAAGTTGGAAGTGACCGTATTTTGTGGGAAAGTCAACCTTTGTGAAAGATTCAATCCCCAAATCTTTGTTTTCCTGATTTTTACGGTATTCAATTAACTCTTCAATGGTCAAATAAGGGATGCCTAGTCCTTCTGCTAAAGCTTTCAAGTCTTTGCGTCTGGCCATCATCCCGTCTTTTTTAATACACTCACAGATAAAGCCAACAGGAGCAACACCAGCTAGTCTTGCCAAATCTAAGGCTGCTTCCGTATGACCAGTCCGCTCCAGCACGCCACCTTCTTTAGCTACTAACGGAAAAACATGACCAGGATGGTAAAAATCAGCCCATTGGCTATTAGGATCTGCCAATTTTTTAATAGTCTTTGCCCGGTCAAAAGCTGAAATTCCTGTTGTGGTCTCAGTGGAATCAACACTAAGAGTAAAAGCTGTGCCAAAAGTATCATTCGAACCAGTTTCAATTGGTTTCAACTGCAAACGATCGGCATAAGCTTTGCTCATCGGCACACATAATAATCCACGAGCCTTAGTGATCATCATATTAACCGCTTGTGGTGTAACCTTTTCTGCTAAGCCAATCATGTCCCCTTCAGACTCGCGCTGCGGTGAATCAGCGACAATAACTAATCCACCTTTTAGCATATGTTTTAATACCTTTTGCATTTTTTCGTTCAATTGTTCTGTCATTTTTTTCTCCATCATAATTCTTTTTTCCAAGCCTGAATCTGCTTAACTGCGTAGCGACCAATCATATCCACTTCAATATTTGCTTTATCGCCCACTTGATAATGAGCAAGCGTAGTATTTTGAATGGTATAAGGAATTAAGCTTACGCCAAAATGATCATTTGCTGCCATCGTGACAGTTAAACTGATGCCGTCAATAGCAATTGATCCTTTTTCAACAATAAAGGGATCATACTTATGTGGCACTG
>CAMLRO010000072.1 GCA_946482425.1 uncultured Lactobacillus sp. | reverse complement strand
GCATCCTGGTCCTGGGCCAGCACCTCCTTGACCGCCTTGCGGGCCGCCGCGTAGACGTTCGGCTCGTCCAGGTTGTCCACCAGCTCCCGGGAGACCACCGTCACGGCGTGGTAGGTCCCCGCCTGCCCGCACTTGACGCTGAGCCAGTCCGCGAAGTGCTCCAGCAGCCAGATCCTCTCGGTGTTGACCCCGGTGGTGGGCAGGTCCACCACCTCGGTGATCCGAGACACGCCATCCGTGCAGGTGGCCTCGATGTCGGTCAGGTTCACGTCGGCCCGCACATGCACGCCCATGGGGTAGGCAATCCTGTGCATCATCTCGCGCACACGGAAGCTTCCCGTGCCGGCCCCCAGCTCCAGCATGCCCACCCGCACAATCAGGCTGGTCTTGGCCGCGATGCAGGCCTCGACGATGGGCTTGTCGTAATCGCGTTCAATATCCTCCATGTCCAGCGGAATGGAGTGGGTGTGGTACTTGCTTACCCGTCTGACCTCGGCTGCGGTCCTGCCGCGATAGCCGTCCTTGGAACTCCTGCTCTTGAATTTCACACCCACATTCATACTCCACCCGGGTCACGTGCCCTTGCACCGCCGCACGGGACCATGAAACGTATTCGACCTGAAAGCGTCCTAGAATGGGCCGCGAGCCATCGAACCGAAGGCTGTGGGCCTGCAACGCCGACCACCAATAACCGCGGAGGAGCCGTGGAATGGTCGAAGACCGGGCAACCTGCGATTCGACAAGGAGGACTGATGACAGATAGTAATCAGCAAATCACGGCTGCCGATGCGACCCTGGTCACATCCGGCACCGGGACCAAAGGGCCGGAGGAACGCAAGCTGCCTCAATCGTTGGATGAGGACATGGCCTTGTGCCTGCGGCTGCTCAGGGATGTGTTGGGGGAATTCGATCAACAGCTGCTCAAGCGCTTCGACTCCCTGCGCGAGGACGTGATGACGGCCAGCGCCGAGCACTTCAACCGCCACCCCTCGGACCCCGTGCCTGACGAGGACGGCCTGTCCAAGGCCGTAGCCCTGATCGACGACACCTCAGTCAAGGATTCCCAGCTGCTGGCCCGCGCCCTGACCACCTACTTCCACCTGGCCAACCTCTGCGAGGAGAACTACCGGGTGAAGGTCCTGCATGAGCGCGAGGGCAAGGTGGACCTGAAGGTCAAGGGCACCGACCCCATCAACGAGATGACCAGCGCCTACAGCCAGCTCCTTCAGGAGATGGGCCCGGCCAAGGCCTCGGAGCTGCTGGAGAAGCTGGAGTTCCACCCCGTCTTCACCGCCCACCCCACCGAGGCGCGGCGCAAGGCCGTGGAGGGCAAGATCCGGCGCATCGCCAACCTGCTGGCCGTTCGCCGCGGTCTGGGCGGTTCCGAGCTGGAGGAGAACGAGCGTCTGCTGCACAACGAGATCGACGCCCTCTTCCGCACCTCGCCCATCGCAGCCAAGAAGCCGACGCCCGTCGAGGAAGCCAACACCATTCTGGACATCTTCGACGCCACGCTCTTCGAGACCATTCCCAAGGTCTACCGCCGCTTCGACGACTGGATGCTGGGCAAGAAGGCCGGCATGGTCAAGCCCGTCTGCCCCGCCTTCTTCCACCCGGGCAGCTGGATCGGTTCCGACCGCGACGGCAACCCCAATGTGACCGCCAAGGTCTCGCGCAAGGTGGCCCGCAAGTTCTCCGACCACATGCTCAAGGCCCTGGTCAAGGCCACCACCACCGTGGGCCGCAACATGACCATGGAGGTGACCACCACGCCGCCCAGCCCCGAGCTGAGGAGCCTGTGGAGCCACCAGAAGGAGATGAGCGAGCGCCTGACCGATAGGGCCACCACCATCTCGCACAATGAGTTGCACCGGGCCGTGGTCCTGGTCATCGCCGACCGTCTGCAGGCCACCATCCAGCGTGACGCCGACCTCATGTATGCCGACTGCGACGACTTCATCGCCGACCTGCGCGTGGTCCAGGACTCCCTGGCCAAGGCGGGCGCGGTCCGTCAGGCCTACGGCCCCCTGCAGGATCTGATCTGGCAGGCCCAGACCTTCGGCTTCCACATGGTCGAGATGGAGTTCCGCCAGCACTCCCTGGTCCACGCCCGCGCCCTGGAGGACATCCGCGAGCACGGCCTGCACGGCGAGCGCGGCGAGCTGCAGCCCATGACCCACGAGGTGCTCGACACCTTCCGGGCCCTGGGAGCCATCCAGAAGCGCAACGGCCAGAAGGCCGCCCGCCGCTACATCATCTCCTTCACCAAGTCGGCGCAGAACGTCAAGGACGTCTACGAGCTCAACCGGCTGGCCTTCGAGCATGCCGAGGACGTGCCGGTCATCGACGTGATCCCCCTGTTCGAACAGCTGGAGGACCTGCAGAACTCGGTGGACGTGCTGGAGGAGATCATCAAGATCCCCGAGGTCCAGGCCCGGCTCAAGGAGACCGGCAACAAGATGGAGGTCATGCTGGGCTACTCCGACTCCTCCAAGGATGCCGGCCCCGTCTCGGCGACCCTGGCCCTGCACTCCGCCCAGGAGCGCATCGCCAAGTGGGCCGAGAGCCATGACATCGACCTGACCCTCTTCCACGGACGCGGCGGCGCCGTAGGCCGTGGCGGCGGCCCTGCCAACCGTGCCGTGCTGGCCCAGCCTGTGGGCTCGGTCAACTGCCGGTTCAAGCTGACCGAACAGGGCGAGGTCATCTTCGCCCGCTACGGCAACCCGGTCCTGGCCATCCGCCACATCGAGTCCGTGGCCGCGGCCACCCTGCTCCAGTCCGCGCCCAGCGTGGAGGAGCGCAACACCACCATGACCGAGAAGTACGCGGACATGGCCGACAAGCTGGACCAGGCCGCCCACGAGCGCTTCCTGGACCTGCTGCACACGCCGGACTTCGCCCCCTGGTTCTCCATCGTGACGCCCCTGAACGAGATCGGCCTGCTGCCCATCGGCTCCCGGCCGGCCAAGCGCGGCCTGGGCGCCAAGTCCCTGGACGATCTGCGGACCATCCCCTGGGTCTTCTCCTGGGCGCAGGCCCGCATCAACCTGGCCGCCTGGTACGGCCTGGGCACCGCCTGCGAGAAATTCGGCGACCTGGAGACCCTGCGTCAGGCCTACGAGGAGTGGCCGCTCTTCAGCACCTTCATCGACAACATCGAGATGAGCCTGGCCAAGACCGACGAGCGCATCGCCAAGATGTACCTCTCCCTGGGCGACCGGGACGACCTGAGCCAGAAGGTCCTCTCGGAGATGGAGCTGACCCGCAAGTGGGTCCTGCAGATCGTGGGCGACGAGTGGCCCCTGCAGCACCGCCACGTGCTGGGCCAGGCCATCCGGATCCGCTCTCCCTATGTGGA
>CAMLRO010000071.1 GCA_946482425.1 uncultured Lactobacillus sp. | reverse complement strand
GGAGGAACCTCTGTAATAGATGTTGGTGATGGCTATGTTAAGCAAAAAGATGTTAGATTTATTGACGGCGTAAAACTAAGGCCGATCAACACAGCTGAAGAAGCCCAGCAAAACGCTAAGCAAAAATAACCAAATAAATCATTTTAAGATATTTGGCTAACTAAGCCTATCATTTTTTACCTTCATTAATTATCAAGAAAGGCACAGAATAAAATTATATGATTCCTTGTTTTGATTACAGAAATTAGACAATCAAAAATAAAGATAGCAATTTTTTGAAGAAGAGAGGTTAAAGTACATGAATAAGAAACTTACTCATTATTTAGCAGCTGGTTTTTTAGGACTTACTGCAATTTGGACATTTAATCATCAAGCCCATACTGTTCAGGCAAAGATTCCCAGCACTATAAGAACCGTTATGTATACGTCACAAGCATACGATGAGGATGGACAAAAGGTAGACGCTAAATATCCAGCTTTTCGCCGGATTGAAGTTGATAAAAAGCCATTAATCCTAGATTTCAAGCCCTATGCCCCATACTATAAAATTAGCGGGAAAAAGCAATATATCAAAGCTAATAACATCGATGGCGTTAAACGCAAGGTCAAACGTAACTCTTATGTTTATGCTACAAGTTCACGCAGGGCTGACTATCGTTTAATTAGAAAAGGAACTTCAATTACAACTTATGGTGGCACCGTCAAGTTTAAGAATGGTTTGCGCTACTACCGCATTGGTGGTCCTGCAAAGCAATATGTGAAAGCCGGCAACTTGGGCAAAATCACTGCTTCAAACACTGAAGAAACTATCGCAACAGTGACAAAAGACGGTGGGACTCCAATTTATGAGATCAATAATGGTCTCAAAACTACTAAAAAGGCTAAAAAAGGTACTACTTTCATAGTCGACCGTGCTCAAGAAGAAGGATATGCTGACGATATAACCAATATGGCTATCCCAAATGCAGTTATTTATCGTATTAAAGGGACGAATAATTGGCTCAATTGCCTAGACGTTAAAGTTAAAAAAGAGCTTCCGCATCATTTTTATAACTCTGAGCATTATTCTTATATTAGATTTTATCAAGATACAGACGTCTATAATGCTGATGGCACCAAGCAAGATAATGATGGACAAAGAATTAGGAAACAAGGAGGTAATATTAAAGTAGATAAATTGCTTTATATTTGGGTACCAGCCGAAAATAAAGCAGAACTGTTTTATCATATGAAGGGTCATTGGTTTTATGCCACTAATAAGCCAGACGGAAGTGGCGGTAGTGAAGTAGATTTTGGCGATAGCTATGTCAAAGCGAGTGATGTTAGATTTATTGACGGCGTAAAACTAAAGCCGATCAACACAGCTGAAGAAGCAAGTCAAGCTGCTAAGCAAAAAATGACCAAATAAATTATTTTAAGAGAACTAAATAATTTAAATGCACCTAATAGTAAAAGCCAGCTATTGGATGCATTTTTTATTAAGATATTTGCCTAATTTAATTCACCATTTTTTACCTTCATTAATCACTAAGAAAAGTACAGAATGAAATTATATAATTTCTTGTTTTGATTGCAGAAATTAGAGAATCAAAAATAGAGATAGCATTTTTTGGAGAAGAGAGGTTAAAGTACATGAATAAGAAACTTACTCATTATTTAGCAGCTGGTTTTTTAGGACTTACTGCAATTTGGACATTTAATCATCAAGCCCATACTGTTCAGGCAAAGATTCCCAGCACTATAAGAACCGTTATGTATACGTCACAAGCATACGATGAGGATGGACAAAAGGTAGACGCTAAATATCCAGCTTTTCGCCGGATTGAAGTTGATAAAAAGCCATTAATCCTAGATTTCAAGCCCTATGCCCCATACTATAAAATTAGCGGGAAAAAGCAATATATCAAAGCTAATAACATTGACGGTGTTAAACGTGAAGTTAAGCATAATTCCTATGTTTATGCTACCAGCTCACGCAGGGCTGACTATCGTTTAATAAGAAAAGGAACTTCCATTACAACCTATGGCGGTACCGTCAAGTTTAAGAATGGTTTACGTTATTACCGCATTGGTGGTCCCGCAAAACAATATGTGAGAGCCAGCAACTTGGGCAAAATCACAGCTTCAAACACTGAAGAAACTATCGCAACAGTGACAAGCGACGGTGGTGCACCAATTTATAAGATCGATAATGGGGTCAAAACTGTTAAAAAGGCTAAAAAAGGTACTACGTTCGTAGTTGACCGAGCTGAAGAAGATAACTATGCGGAGGAGATTGGTCATTCGGCTATCCCTAATCCTACTATTTATCGTATTAAAGGGACGAATAATTGGCTCTATTGCCTGGACGTTAAAGTTCAAAAAGAACTTCCGCATCATTATTATGACCTTGAGCATTATTCTTATATTAGATTTTATCAAGATACAGATGTCTATAATGCCGATGGCACTAAGCAAGATAATGATGGACAAAGAATCAGGAAACAGGGAGGTAATATAAAGGTAGATAAATTGCTTTATATTTGGGTGCCAGCCGAAAATAAAGCCAACCTGTTTTACCATATGAAGGGTCATAGGTTTTATGCCACTGATAAGCCAGACGGAAGAGGCGGTGATCAAGTAGATTTTGGTGATAGCTATGTCAAAGCGAGTGATGTTAGATTTATTGCCGGTATTAGACTAAGTCCAATCAATACAGCTGAAGAAGCACAGCAAAATGCCAAGCAAAAAACTGTCAAATAAATAATTTTTTAGAAATTAAATTTACAATAAAATGCACCTAATAATAAGAATAAGCTGTTAGGCGCATTTTTGTATTATAAAAAGGTCCCGAAATTGAGAAAATTTTGGAACCTTTGTCAAATCAAGATTACACTTTTCAGAAATAACTATTTCTAAATGTTCATTGGGAGAATAGTACGCATAACAGACCGGCTTCCATAGAAACAAGATCTAAACCGTTTTTAGGTTCATATATAAATTCCATTAAAGTCATAAAAAGCATAAATAAACCTATGCAAGTCAAAAATATCTGCCTGTTCCTAAACTTTTGCAAGAATTGAATGAGTAGCTGATAGCTTGACCATGCTGTTATTAAACCAAAGCTATCGGTCTATTTATCTGTATCAGCAGGACCAAGTTTAACGCCATTTTTGTATATTCTTTTTTCGTTTATTTTCATTTTATTAACAATGTCTTCACCCAAATCACTGCCAAGCATTTCTGCAATGCCTAATAGGAATATCCCTACATCGGCTAATTCTTCATTGATATTTTTCTTATTATTCTTGCGCCAGGCTTCAAATAACTCATTAGCTTCTCCATGTAATCGCAATAATTCAAACTCAATATCTGTGGTATTGAAACCGTGTTTTTTCTTATTTTCCATGACTGCTTTTTGCAGTTTCTTAGTGTCTATGATCAATTTGGACTCCTAAATAATGATTTTATTCTATTTTATATTTAATTTGTAAATAGGTGCAAAGAATATCAAATTAGGTTGACTAATTTTACTGTGTGAGTTTTGACGCTAGACTATATAGCTTAATCCTTAGATATT
>CAMLRO010000070.1 GCA_946482425.1 uncultured Lactobacillus sp. | reverse complement strand
TTGAGGCCTCTTTAATTTTTTTCAAAGAGCCAAATTTTCGTAAAAGCTTATTTCTGCTTTTGGGACCGATTCCTTTAATTGAATCAAGTTTGCTCGATAAAGCATTTTTAGCATGAGTCCTTCTATGAAACGTAATTGCAAAGCGGTGTACTTCATCCTGAATTCTAGTCATTAAATAAAAGCCTTGAGATTTGGGATCTAAAGGTATTAATTTCAAAGGCACACCATTAATCGGATCCCCATACAAAAGATGGTTTGTTCTGTGCTTGTTATCCTTGACCATACCAGCAACTGGAATATTAAGGTTCAGCTCATTGCGTAAAATATCTTCACAAGCATCTACTTGAATTTGACCGCCATCCATCAAAATTAGATCTGGCATTGGTTTATGTTCCTTAAGTAGTCTGCTATATCTTCTGCGCACTACCTCACGAGTATTACGAACCTCATCGCCACCATTTTGGTGCTCAACTTCACCCTTTAATTTATATTTCCGATAAGAGTTTTTATCTGGTTCACCATCTTTAAAAACGACTAAAGCTGAAACCGGATCAGCCCCTTGGATGTGTGAATGGTCAAAACTTTCAATAACATGACCATAAGGTAAACCTAAAGAAGCAAAAATTTCTTTCTGTGCTCCCTTAGTTTTTCTATTGCCTAATTCCAGCAAGCGAAATTTTTCGTCCAGCTTGAGCTTGGCATTGTCTTTTGCCATATTTAATAAAGAGCGTTTTTGACCCCTCTTTGGCGTTCTCACAGGGACATGCAGAACTTCACTCAGTGCCTCATTGTCAATTTTGGCTGGTATTAAAACTTCTTTTGGCAGTATTCTATTCTTTTGCCCGTAAAATTGCACAATAAAGGAAGCAAATGTATCCTCAGGATCATTGGTATCTGTCAGTGGATACATTCTAGTCTCACTTCTAAGCAACTTTGCTTGCCGTAAAAAGAAAATTTGAATAGCAATCCATGATTTATCAACATAAAAATTAAATATATCACGCTGAGTATTGTCATTCGAGATGATTTTTTGCTTTTCGACGGTTTCTTCAATGTAATTAAGCTGATCACGAATTTCAGCTGCCCGCTCAAACTCAAGATTTTTAGATGCAACTGTCATTTTTTCGTTAAGATCTTTCTTTACCCAGCCTATATCACCGTTTAAAAAGCTTTTAATCTTTTTTATTTGAGCATCATAAACTGATTTTGGCACCGTTTTAAAACATGCTCCCAAGCATTGTCCCATATGATAGTACAGGCAGGGTCTGCCCTGTTTGCCATGACAACGTCTTAGAGGAAAAACTTTTTGAATAAACTTAAGGGTCGCCTGTGCGGCATAGACATTAGGATAGGGTCCAAAATAGTAGCCCCCATCTTTTCTAATAATACTGGTTAATTTAGTTTGTGGATCACGTTCATTAGTAATCTCAATATACGGATAGCCGGTTCCCTGTTTTAGCTGCACATTATAATATGGCTGGTATTTCTTGATGAGCGTTACTTCAAGCAAAAATGCCTCTTTATCAGTTGAAACAGTGATAATATCATAATCACGAATGTTTTCTACTAATTCAGCTCTTCTGCCAACTTGAGTACTTTTAAAATAAGAGCGCACTCTACTTCTAAGATTTTTCGACTTGCCAACATAAATTACCTTACCATTTACATCTTTCATTAAGTAACAGCCAGGTTTAGCCGGCAAAAGCTTTAATTTATTTTCAATTAACTGAGTTGCCAAAAAATCACTCCCCCAAATTCGCTATCATATTTTAACATACAATTTATAATTTGAAATTTGCTTTTGCTTAGTTGGACTTTGATTATTATAAAATTATAATTTCAAAATATAGCTTTACATAATTAAATTTATTTAAAATTAATAAATTAACGTATTTTCTGGCTTGTGCTTTAGTTTTTTATTATAATTAAGATCAGAAAGGAAATATTATTATGGGTTTAACTTTTAAAAAACAAGAGGAATTAGAAAAATTATTCGACAAATTTGCCACTGTGCCTGAAGACAAAAAGAAAAAATTAGCAAAAAATAAGGATAAAGTAGTCAAAGATAAAAGCAATTAAAAATGGTTCTCCAATGAGAACCATTTTCTCTTGCAAATTTTACAGATTTTGTTCAATCCATTGCCACACTTCTTGGACATGCAATTTTTGGACAGAACTAAAAGTAAGAACAGCAACGTTATCATGACTTAAATCAAACTTTTGTTTTAATATAGCAAGCACTTTGTTTTGTTGACTTTTTTTAACCTTATCGATTTTAGTACAAACTACCAGAATGGGAATATTTAGATATAGTGCATAGTTATACATAGCTACATCATTTTTTGTAGGTTCATGTCTAGCATCCACTAAGATAATTATTCCCTGCAAGTTTGCCCTGGTTTCAAGGTAATCTTGAATCATCATACCAAACTGTTCGCGCTTTTTTTGCGAAACTTTGGCATACCCATACCCTGGCACATCAACCAAATAAAAGTCTTGATTTACTAAATAAAAATTAAGTGTTTGCGTTTTTCCGGGTTGTGCCGAAGTTCGCGCTAAATTTTTACGATTCAATAATGTATTTATCAAACTTGATTTACCAACATTAGAACGACCAGAAAGTGCAATTTCAGGCAAATTATCAGTTGGATATTGATCCTCACGCACAGCACTAACTGCATATGAACTATCTTTAATGATCATTAGCTGCCTTTATTTCGTCATTATTTTCCTGATCATCATCTTTACGTCTTGTTACATTTGGTTCGGCATTTTTTTCAATGACATCTTTAGTAACTTTCACGTTCTCAATATCAGGCTCACTGGGCGTTTTATACATGATACCCATCATTGCATTTTCAATTATAGTCCGCAAGCCACGTGCCCCCATATTACGGTCAATGGCCAAATCTGCAATAGCTTTTAAAGCATCTGTCGTAAATTCTAAGTTAACCTGGTCAAGCGCCATCAATTTCTTATATTGCTTTACTAGTGCGTTTTTAGGTTCGGTTAAAATTCTAACTAAATCGTTTCTGTCTAACTTATCTAGGGTAGCGATAATAGGAATACGACCAATAAATTCTGGAATCAGCCCAAACTTAACCAAATCGCCTGTTGTTAAATGCTTAGTCCAAGAATCATCTTGCACTTTATTAAGCTCATTTTCAGCACTAAAACCGATTACCTTTTTACCTAAACGACTTTTGACAATTTGCTCTATTCCATCGAAAGCTCCACCAACTATAAATAAAATGTTGGTAGTATTTATTTGTATTAATTCTTGTTGAGGGTGTTTACGACCGCCTTGTGGGGGAACGGAAGCAATAGTACCTTCCAAAATTTTTAATAATGACTGCTGAACGCCTTCACCGGAAACATCTCTAGTAATTGAAACATTTTCAGACTTTTTAGAAATTTTATCAATTTCGTCAATGTAAATTATTCCCCGTTCTGCACGTTCAATGTCATAATCCGCATTTTGCAATAATTTAAGTAAAATGTTTTCAACATCTTCACCGACATAGCCTGCCTCAGTTAAGGTAGTTGCATCAGCTATTGCAAAAGGCACATCTAAAATACGGGCTAAAGTTT
>CAMLRO010000069.1 GCA_946482425.1 uncultured Lactobacillus sp. | reverse complement strand
CGTTTGATTGTTAAAGAAGGTATTCGCTCACGCCTTTTTGATTCAGTAGAAGCTGCCTTGCGCTTATCAGATGGTTATATGAATGTTGATGTTATCGGTGGAGAAACAATCAACTTTTCAGAGTACTATGCCTGTCCTAAATGCGGTTTTACTGTAGGAGAGATGGAACCACGGCTTTTCTCTTTCAATGCACCGTTTGGCGCTTGTCCAGACTGTGATGGCTTAGGCGTTAAGTTATCAGTTGATGAAGATTTGGTTGTTCCAGATAAAAACAAAACTTTGGCTGAAGGTGCTGTCGCACCATGGAAGAATTCGAAGTATTATGGGGAAATGCTTGAACAAGCTTGTGCGGCATTGAAAATTCCTCTAAATAAACCTTTTGGTAAGCTAACCAAAAGGCAAAGAGAGACGATTTTGCATGGCTCGGCCAAGAAAATCAAATTTCATGTCACTGGTGATTTTGGTGTCAATGATACTACAGCACCTTTTGAGGGTGCTATGGAAAACGTCGAAAGGCGCTATTATCATCCGATGTCTAAGTTCATGCGTGATGTTATGGGCAAATACATGACTGAACTTACTTGCTCAACCTGTCATGGCAAAAGGTTAAATCGTAAAGCATTAGCTGTTAAAGTTAATGGGAAGGATATTGCTGAGGCATCAGAATTGGCAATCAGTCATGCTCTCGAATTTTTCAATAATATTAAACTTGATGAGCAGGAATCTGTCATTGCCAAGCCAATATTAAAGGAGGTACGTGACAGACTCACTTTCTTAAATAGTGTAGGCCTGGATTATCTAACCTTGTCACGTTCTGCTAATACTTTATCTGGCGGCGAAGCTCAGAGAATTAGGCTTGCGACTCAAATTGGTTCTAATCTTTCAGGAGTAATGTATGTTTTAGATGAGCCATCAATTGGTTTGCATCAACGTGATAATGACAGGTTAATTGCTGCATTGAAGCGCATGCGTGATTTGGGAAACTCACTTATCGTTGTCGAACATGATGACGAAACTATGAGGCAAGCAGACTATTTGATTGACATGGGACCTGGTGCTGGTACTTACGGCGGTGAAGTCATGGCAGCCGGTACGCCAGAAGAGGTTGAACAGAATGAAAAATCCCTGACCGGGCAATATATGGCTGGCAAAAAGTTTGTCCCAGTTCCTTTAAAAAGACGTAAGGGTAATGGCAAAAAAATTACTGTTACGGGTGCAGCGGAAAATAATCTTAAAAATCTGAAGGTAGAATTTCCATTAGGCAAATTAATTGTGGTTACCGGAGTTTCTGGATCTGGTAAGTCAACTTTAGTTAATATGATTTTAAAGCGGGCTCTAGCGCAAAAATTAAATCGTAACCAAACTAAACCTGGCAAATACAAATCCATTAGTGGCTACCAAAATATTGAAAAGATCATTGATATTGATCAAAGTCCAATTGGTCGGACTCCTCGTAGTAATCCTGCTACTTATACCAGTGTTTTTGATGACATTAGAGCTTTATTTGCCCAGACAAATGAAGCCAAACTTCGGGGTTATACTAAGGCACGTTTTTCATTTAATGTTAAAGGCGGTCGTTGTGAAGCCTGTCATGGTGATGGCATTATCAAGATTGAAATGAACTTCCTACCAGACGTTTATGTTCCTTGTGAAGTATGTCATGGCAGTCGTTATAATTCTGAAACTTTAGAGGTTACCTACCGCAAGAAAAATATCGCACAAGTGCTGGATATGACTATCAGCGAAGCCTGCAACTTTTTTAAAAATATCCCTAAAATTGCCCGCAAATTGCAAACGATTGTAGATGTTGGCCTAGGCTATGTCAAATTGGGGCAATCTGCGACTACTCTTTCTGGTGGGGAAGCTCAAAGAATGAAGCTGGCTGCTGAACTGCAAAAGTTATCCACGGGAAAGAATTTCTATATTCTCGATGAACCAACAACTGGACTTCATACTGATGACATCAAGCGACTGCTAGAAGTCTTGCAAAGATTGGTTGATCAAGGAAATACCGTTTTGATAATTGAACATAATCTTGATGTGATAAAAAATGCTGACTGGCTAATTGACCTTGGCCCTGAAGGAGGAGAAGGTGGTGGCAAAATAGTTGCTACGGGAACGCCGGAACAGGTGGCACAAGTTAAAGAAAGTTATACTGGTCAGTACTTAAAACCTGTGCTTAAGCGTGACACAGCATTAACTGAAAAGGCTAGTAAAAAAACAAGTAAATAGTATTAATTTATTGCGATAAAGTGTACAATAAAGCGCAAGGAGGAATAGAAATGGATAATTTTTCTAGTTACAGAGAAAATCGCGGGTTTAATTGGGCAGCATTTATCTCTGGTATTTTAATGGTAATTGCCGGATTGTTCTTGTTGCGTCATCCTGGTAAAGCACTCCATGCCTTTGTATTGCTTTTTGCTATTGTGTCAATTGTTCAGGGATTCGTGTGGCTGGTATTCTACAGTCGTTTTCGGTATTTTATCCCTTCCAGTTGGTTGTCGATTGTTTCAGGGGTGCTTGATATTATTGTCGGAATTTTATTTCTCTATTCCTACGATGCCGCTGGCTTAACAATCGCTTATTTGTTTGCCTTTTGGTTCTTATTTGATTCAATTACCGGGATCATTTTTTCATGGAGTATGAGAAAGATTTCTACCTTTTTCTTTTGGCTCAATTTAATATTAAATATCTTGGGATTACTGATAGCAATTAGTTTGATGTTTAATCCTGCTTTGTCAGCTTTAACATTAATTTGGCTAGTTTCCTTCTGGTTGCTAATCTTTGGTATTAATCAGATAATTGCAGCATTTGTCAACAGATAATTTTAAAAAGTTCATTTGAACTTTTTTTTTGCCAAAAAAGTAATGAAACACCTGGTATGTTATAATTTTAGTAATAGGAGGTCAGCAAAAATGGCTAAGCATAAAAAGCAGCTACTGATTGTTACAGGCATGAGTGGTGCAGGGAAAACCGTGGCTTCTCATGCTTTAGAGGATATGGGCTATTTTGTGGTTGATAATTTACCTCCATCGCTTTTATCTAGTTTTTGGGACTTAATTGTTAACTCGGATGATTTTACTAAAGTAGCAGTGGTAATTGATTTGCGTGTTAAACGATTTTATAAAGATCTTGATAATGAAATTAATTCCCTGGAAGACAATGGTACTGTCCAAACTAGAATTATTTTTCTAGATGCGGCAGATAATACTTTAGTAGCACGTTATAAAGAAACAAGACGTGTTCCGCCATTGGCCAATAATGGTCGCTTACTTGATGGTATTCAGGAAGAAAGGCGAATTTTAACTGGTATTAAGAGTCGGGCAAATGACATAATTGATACTTCTAATTTAAGTCCCAAAGAATTAAAACAAGAATTGGCAAATAGGTTTAGTAAACAGCATAAACAACCCTTTTCAATTGAAGTATTATCTTTTGGTTTTAAATATGGTATGCCGATTGACGCTGATATTGTAATGGATGTTAGATTTTTGCCTAATCCGTTTTATATACCGGAATTGCGCCCTTTTACTGGTCTTGATAAGAGAGTTTTTAATTATGTGATGGAGAAAAAGGAAACGCGCAGCTTTTATCAAAAAT
>CAMLRO010000068.1 GCA_946482425.1 uncultured Lactobacillus sp. | reverse complement strand
TAGTAGTTTTACGGACTTCTTCACTTTTGTTGTCAATCGAATCTTCGACAAATTCATCAGGCTCTGCCTTAGGAATATCTTCATGATATTCACTCAAAAGCTTTTTACCATCCAAACCGACTATTTGGGCATACTGCCTGATAAATGCTCTTACATAAAAATCTCCAGGAAGTTTATCAAAATCGTTTTTCTCGATCGCCGTCAGATATCTGCCTTGAATTTTGGTTGCTTTTTCAATATCTTCAATTGAAAGTCCCTTAGCCTCTCTGGCACTGCGTAATTTATCTCCGATATCTGCCATAGTTACCTCTTTAAATTCTAAATTTACTCTTTGAGTATAACATATACTACATATTATTTTTACATTTATATGAGCCAGCCGCCACTAACATATATTGTTTGTCCAGTTAAATATCCTGAATGGACGTCAAGTAGTGTCCTAACCCAATAGGAAATATCTTTGCCTTCTGCTAAACGGCCAACAGGTATTTCGCCTCTAACTTCTTCCATTGCTTCAGGTGCTAATATTGAATTCATTGCTGTATTAACAGAACCAGGTGCTACAACATTTACCGTAAGATTGGCTGAAGCAACTTCACGGGAATATGCTTGTGCGAAACGTTCAAGACCTGATTTAGAAGAACTGTAAACAGCTTCCATAGCACTACCTGAACCACCATAAACCGAACCTAAATAAACGATACGACTATAATCATTTTTTATCAAATGGGGTTCAAATAATCCTGTTAGTTTAATTGGTGTAATCAAATTAATGTGCAAAATATCATCAATTTTTGCCATATTTTGACTACTTACAAAATTATAATCTGTAATTCCCTGAGCAAACACAACAGCATTTACTGGCAAAAGATTATTAACAAATTCTTTTAACTCATCATTTTTAGCCAAAAAATCCAATTTTATAGGAATAAAGTCCTGATTAGGATATTTCTGACTCATTCCTTCAGCCATTGTATAGGCTTCCTGCCAATTTTTACTGCAATGAACATAAAGAGACCAACCAGCTTGGGCTAAGTCAGCACAAATAGCTTGACCAATGCCACCTGTTGCACCAAATACAAGCGCTCGCTGCAATTAAAACATTCCTTTTATTTTAAAATTGTATGAAGATGACCATATAGCTAAACTATTTTTAGAAAATAAATTCAGTTATGCATTCATATTCGATTATATTTTAACATTATTTTTTGGCAAGTTTGAACTAATAAAGCGACTTGATAAACTTTCTTAAAAATTAGCTTTTGTCTTCATCTTTTTTGGGTGGTAATAATACTTGACGAGGTTTTGAACCTTCAGACGGTCCCACAATGCCTTTTTCTTCCATTGCATCAACAATTCGGGCAGCACGATTATATCCTATGCGAAACCTTCTTTGTAAGAGTGACACACTAGCTGTTTGTTGCTGTCTGACCAGTTCAACAGCCTGATCATAATATTCATCCTCTGGTTCGTCATCTTGTTTCTCAGAATTTTCTTGACCTTTTTGTGGAATCATACCTTGATCATATTCAGGTTTTTGTTGTTTCTTTACCCAAGAAATTATTTTTTCAACTTCACTAGAAGAAACATAAGCACCCTGAATACGCTCAGGTTTAGACGCTCCGACCGGCATGTACAACATGTCACCTCTGCCAAGCAGTTTCTCGGCACCAGTTTGGTCTAAAATTGTTCTTGAATCAATACCACTCGAAACGGCAAAAGAGATTCGCGATGGTACATTTGCCTTAATTAAACCGGTGATAACATCAACACTCGGCCTTTGAGTAGCCAGAATCATATGAATTCCTGCAGCACGAGCCATTTGCCCTAGACGGACAATTGCACCTTCAACATCGCGGCCACCAACCATCATCAGATCACTAAGCTCATCAACTACGACCAAAATATAAGGTAATAGTTTCATTTTCGGCTTTGACTTATCCTGATTATTAAGTCGAACCTTATCATTAAATTCGCCAATGTTACGAGCACCACTTGCGGCAAATAATTTATAGCGTCGTTCCATTTCTTTAACAGCTTTACTTAAAGCATTTGCGGCCAGTTTGGCATCTGTAACTACCGGTATCAACAAATGCGGAACACCGTTATAAACAGAAAGTTCCACCATCTTGGGATCAATTAAAATCAGTTTAACTTGATCCGGTAGTGCCTTCATTAATATACTCGTTAAAATAGTATTGATTGCAACAGACTTCCCCGAACCTGTTGAACCAGCAATGAGAAGGTGAGGCATCTTAGTTAAGTTTGCTGAGATAGTTTGACCACTAACGTCTTTTCCCAAAGGTACTTGCATAGGGTCTTTCTTAGCCTTATCATCTTGACTTTGCATTACATCTTTAAAAGCAACAACTGAAGTATTTTTGTTAGGTACCTCTATACCAATGTATGGTTTACCCGGAATAGGTGCTTCTATTCTGATATCTTTTGCAGCCAAAGCAAGAGCCAAGTCATCTGCTAAATTTACAATTCTACTAACTTTAACCCCAACAGCAGGCTGAACTTCATACCGTGTAATTGTTGGTCCTAAAATTGCTTTTTTAATAATAACTTTGACCCCAAAACTTTTAAAAGTAGACTGCAAGGTTTGCGTATTTTTGCGAATGAGAGCTTTATCAGTACTTTGGTCAATATTCTTAATGCTATCAAGTAAGGCTATTGGCGGCTTTTGATAATTGGGACTAACTTTTTGGTCTTGCTTAAGTTCACCGTGATCTACAGATCCTAATTCTTGTTTAATTTTTCTGTCTTCTTCAGCAAAAGAATGAGATTTGGGTAAATTGCTACTAGAACTAGTTGCTTTTTTCCCTTTTTCATTATTATTTTGACTGGCCACCTGAATCTGCGGCTCAACTGGGGCATGCTCTGGCATATCACCAAATTCAGATTCATTTGCAACTGCATCGTCTGTATCCTGAGTATCTGTAAATTCTTCAGAAGACTCGTCATTAACGGCAAAATCATCAACATCGGGAAAAACCATATTTTTAGATTTTGATGTCTCCTGTGAATTCTGAGATTGTTCGTCTGAGATTTTCTGTTTCTTTTTCTCTCTAAAAGAACCATATTTATTTTTTATTTTCGTTCCGGCTGCCTTATTTTTATTAATAAAAAGCTGACTAACCTTCTGAAATTTTTGGATTATCGTGGCCAACTTTACATCAAAGAACATTAAAATGCCGCATGGAATCAGTAAAATCGCAAATACACGCAATCCTATATGGCCTAGTAAGGGATAAAATAATTGGTAGCATAATGCGCCAATGACTCCTCCCCCGACATGTTTAGTAACAGCCATGCGACCAAATTCAGCAGAAATTTCATGCCAAAAGGCATTCATAAATGCATTGTTTACAAATTCACTTTCAAAATAAACGCTGCTTTGAATTAATAAAAATCCCAGTATTGCAAAAAACAGGCCACAACTGCGTTTAAATTTAAAGTGCATTGGCTTATTGTAAATTAGCATGACCAAACCAAAAATAATGCAAATTCCAGCTGCTAATAAATAGGAATCTCCAAAGAAGAAACGAAAAATATTAGCAACTTGTTTTCCTAAAATTCCGTATTTAACAAATGCCAA
>CAMLRO010000067.1 GCA_946482425.1 uncultured Lactobacillus sp. | reverse complement strand
AGCCGAATGGTTATACAGTTTTAGCAATTGTTTTGCAGTATATTTCTTGCCTTTAGGTTTGCTAATTGTTCCCTTGCCAACAGCTTGAATATATTTAAATCCTTGACCTACTCCTGAACTCTTACGCAAGCGGTAATGCCCGAGCTTGACAGCAAAGCCTTTAGGATTACCAGCATTTTTCAAAATCTGACTATTATGAATATTAAAATGGCTTAAATCAACTCCAGCGAGCTCTTGATCATTAGTAAACATTTCCGTTGAATCATACATTTTTGGTAACCGCCAGCCACGCAAATCAACAAAAACAAGATTATCACAGTCCATAAACATTTGGCTGACCCTGGTAACCTGGCGTGTATCCCAAGTATGCAGGTCAAGCTGCTCAAGACTTTTTGCACCTTTAAACATCCTAAGCATATCAGTAACTTTGGCAGTATTAAAGTGCCTCAAGTCAATGTCTTTTAGACTGCTGTCACCACTGAACATTGAATTCATCCAGCGTACGTTCTTGGTGTTCCAGCCCGTTAAATTGAGTTTGGTCAAAGAGCTGTCTCCAGAAAACAGCGAGATCATATTAGTAACGTTGCTGGTATCAAAACTACTTAAATCTAAACTAGTAACAGCCGGATTGCATGCGAACATTTCTCTCATATCTTTAACTTTACTCGTATCAAAGTGACTGAAATTTAGCTGATCCAAATGAGCAAATTTTGCAAACATACCCGACATGTCTGTAACATTACCGGTATTAAAGCCACTTAAGTCAAGTTTAGTTAAGTTAGAACACGCTTGGAACATATTTTTCATACTGGTGACGTTTTTGGTGTTCCAATTAGCCAAATTTAAGTGAGTAACTGTACTACCCCTAAACATTTCCTCCATATCGGTCACTTGACTAGTAGCAAAATTACTCAAATCAAGACTTGACAGATTTTGGGTACTGGAAAACATACCAGACATATTATTAACTTTTCTAGTGTTAAAGTGCTCAAGATTTAGTTCAGGAACTTTTATTCCAGCAAACATACCAGACATGTTAGTGACATTACCGGTATCAAAATTAGCCAGATCAAGCTCTGCCACATCGCTATCCGCAAACATCTCTGCCATATCGGTCACTTGGCTGGTAGCAAAACTTTTCAGATTAAGATGTTTCATCGGGCTGTTTCTAAACATACCGCTCATATTTGTGACTTTGCTGGTATTAAAACTGCTCAAATCTACTTCTGTTAAGGCTGTGTTGTCAAACATTCGTTCCATGCTAGTCACTTGGCTGGTATCAAAGTGACTAACATCAGCTTTAGTTAGAGCTTTGTCATTAGTAAAAAGCAAAGCCATATTTGTCACTTGACTAGTATCAACTTTGTCGAGACCTGTAATATCCTCCAAATACTCAAGACCGGAAAACTTTTCTGCCGAATTCGGAGCCATTTGAACTGGTGTTTCAAACACAATATGCTCAATATTGCCAGACCATTTAAACTGCTTTAAAAATGGTGTGCTGGATAATTGACTGCTCTTTTGCGCGCCACTAATCCGTAGAGTTCTACTAATAACGTCGTATTTCCATGTGCAGCTGCCATCAGTGCCAGTCCACAGACCGGCATCAGATGGCAAACCTGTCGCACTAATTGGGACAACAGCAGGAGTTTCTTTTGCAGCAGCTACATTTTCGTTTGTTTGCACCGTTACGACTAAACCTAATGCCATTGTTGCAATACCTATCCCAGTTTTTTCAAACTTGATTAAATTTGGAAGCTTCATCTTGATACCTCTTTTCTCTTACCCTAATTATACGGGTTTTTTGCTTAAAACTTATTAATGATTTGAAACTTAAGTTAAACTTTGTCAGCCTTTTATTCATTTATCGTAAGACATGTATTGCTGCACCTATATTAGGTTATAATAAATTTAGTAGAAAGGATTAGTAAGGAGGTAAATCATGAAATTAACCAAAAAAATCTGTTTGGCGATCACGGCTTTGGCATTAGTCGTCACACCTTTTTTAGTAAATTGCAATCAAATACAGACAGTTGCAGCTGCCAAAAGCAGTAAAAAGACCGCAAAGGGTAAAATCACGTTAATCTATGATGCCCATCTTTATAATAAATATGGTCATAAAATTAAAAACAAGAACAAATATCTGCCTTATGCTGAAGATGATGCCAATGGCTATAAGTACATTCCAGGATTTAATGCAGATGTTATGCAATATTACGGCACCAAAATAATTAATGGACAAAAATTCTATAATATTGGTGATGGTTGCTACATTAGTACGGCGGATATTAAAGAAGTCAATGGTAAGAACAGCAAAAAGGGCAAATTGGTTTTATTACAGAAATCAGCTGTATATACTAAAACCGGTAACAGGAGTGGTTATACTTTACCTAAGCGCGCTATTGTTAAGTATCAGGGCAAAGTTAAACAAGTTAAGTCAAGACCAAAATACTATTATAGTAAATACTTTAAATCAGATAATAATGAGCATATTTACTATCTGCCACTCACAAAAATTAAAGGAAAAAATTATTATGCTATTGGTCAAAATCGCTATGTCAAAGCCTATAATGTTGCAAGTTTAGATGGTTATCCTTTAACTTACAATGGGGTTACAACGGCCACCGTTCTCAAAAAGACAGCAACTCAGACTTTAAACGAAAAGAAAACCAAACACATTTTAAAAAAGGGGCAGAAAATAAAAGTTGATTTAGCCGTTGAACCTTGGGCAGAAGATTTTGAAGGCTATATTTTCCGCCTGCATAATCATCATAATGAATACATAGATGAAAACTGTATCAACCTGAGAAATTACTTACCAACGACTGACTACTCTGATTTAACCTATAGTTTTGTTACTGCAAAGACTACTGCAAACGTTAAGCTTTATGACGCCACAGGAAAACCCGTTGGAATTAGTTTTAATACTGCAAAGCAGTCTGACTTTAATGTTGACGGCTTATTCTATATTTGGAATGCGGCTACAAACAAAGCTGAGTTGTATTACCACCTTCTGAGTAACAATTTAGATAGAAAAGCCCTTATCAATAATGATGGCACACAATTGAAGGCTCCAGCGACTGACAAAAAATATGGTCCAATCACTCTAACCACCAGTGAAAAAATAATAGCAGCTAACAGTTTCGTCAAAGCAAGTGATGTGAAATTTAGCTGGGGCATAAAACTTTCTCCTGTAAACACTTCGTTAGCAGCCGAGCAGAAACAAAAGGTAGCAACCGACAGCGATAAAGTAAAGCTCCAGAAAGACTTTGACTCTGGACAGCAAACTATTAACGAGAGTGTTCACTATGATGGACTTATGCAGAGCTATGACTATGCTTTAGCTAATGCTGCTGTTGTCTTACGGTCGAGCAAAGCGACGCTGGCACAAGTAGATCAGGCAATCTGGCTGTTAAAAACCACTAAAACACAGATAAAAACTTTAAACTTCCCTGAATTTGCCTAAAGTTTACTAAAAAGACAAACTAAAAAGGATTAGTTCTGAAATGTGATGTGAACTCTCAAATTTGTCCTAAATTTGGAGGTCATATCAATGAGCTAATCCTTTTATTTTACTAAAAATCAAAAATGAAATGATTTTGGTAAC
>CAMLRO010000066.1 GCA_946482425.1 uncultured Lactobacillus sp. | reverse complement strand
ATATCAGCATTGAAGCGTCCCAAGAGCACTTTGATTTAGATGAATTTCACAAAAGCAAAACGAAAGGTTTCTTGAAAAGTAGCAGTGAAAAAACTCGAACGATTATTGACGACAGCACCCAAAAAGGCAGTGAACTTTATGGTGATAGTGTAACAATAAATGCCGGTAACAATCTATCGGTGACCGGCAGCCAAGTGGTGGGCACCAATGACGTCAACTTAAAAGCCGGCAACGATATTAAGATTGATGCGGCGGAAGAGTCCTATTACCGCAAAGAGCAAACGATTAAGAAAAAATCGGGGCTAATGGGCAGTGGTGGTATTGGCTTTACGATAGGTAAAGAAAAAGAGAGCCTAAAACAAACTGATACTGAGCAAGCTTATGTCGGTAGTGTGGTGGGTAGCACCGATGGTAGTGTCAATATTCAAGCAGGGAAAGATATTGCGATTAAAGGCAGTGACGTTATCGCTAAACAAGATATTAAGTTACAAGGTGAAAATGTTAATATCGAAGCGTTAGATGCCAAAACCACCTATAAAGAAGAGTATAAATACGAAAAATCGGGGTTAACCGTGGCATTAACCGGAACGGCTGCCGATATGTATGAAGCGGCACAAGCGGTTAAACACGCGAAACATCAAGATAACGACAAAATACTCGCCCTGCAATCGATTAAATCAGCCTTAAGTGCCATTGAAGCGATTGAAGATTTGCAATTGAAAAATCAGCAAGGACAATCACAGGCATCAATCGGTATAAGTGCGATGGTTGGTACGCAACGTACTGAGCGTGAAGTTAATCAGGAACAACATAATGTAATTAGCAGTGGGGTTTCAGCCGGTCGTAATATTAATATCATTGCCAGCGGAGATAAAAATCAACAAGGTGGCGATATCACCTTAAAAGGCAGTGAAGTTAAAGCCGGCAATGATATCAACCTGACCGCTAATCACGATGTCAATGTGATTGGTGCGGTCAATACCCAGCACAGTGACCGTGATGAAAAAAGCTACGGTGGCGGCGTTGGTATACAGCTACAATTTGGGGGTGATGAAAGTGGTTTCCGCTTCAAAGCTAATGGTAACTTCAGTCGTGAACGTGAAAATGCTGATGGCAGTGCATGGACTGAAAGTATTATAGAGGCGAAAAATAACCTAAACATCAAAACGGGTAATGATGTCAACATTATCGGCGGTCAGCTTAAAGGCGACAGCGTTAAAATGAATGTTGGCAATAACTTAAATATCCAATCACTGCAAGATACGGATGATTATGACTATGAAAAAATCAGTGCTTCGGTAAGTGGAACAGCCGGCTTTGGTGGTTTTAGTGCCAACGGCTCATTATCGGCAACCAATATTGACAGCAAATGGGCAAGTGTCACCGACCAGTCGGGCATATTTGCCGGCAAAGGCGGATATGATATCACGGTGGGCAATAACACTGACTTAAAAGGGGCGGTGATTGCCTCTGAGGCAGACGATACCCGCAAAAACAGGCTCGATACCGGCACAATAAGCTTTAGTGATATCGAAAACAAAGCCGACTTTAACGTTACGCATGTATCGGTCAGTGGCGGTACCAGCGGTCCGGGTATGCCGACAGCTTACCAAAACAGTGATTCAGCATCGAGCACTACCAAATCCGCGGTAGAGCAAGGTCAATTAATCATCCGTAATCAAGATAAGCAACAACAAAATATTGCTGATTTAAGTCGAGACACCGAAAGTGCCAATAATCCATTAAAACAGATTTTTGATAAGCAAAAAGAGCTGGATAAAATAGAAACCGTTGAGCTAATAAAAGATATCGCCCAACAAGCAAAAAGCATCACACAAAAGTATGACCGAATACAGGCACAAAAAGATATCGAAAACAATAAGGAACTTCTATCCAAAGCAGAAGCTTTGAAACAATATAATGATTTAAGCGATGAAGACAAGGCAAAAATTTCTTTTGAAGAATTTTATACGGATAATCAGGATTATTGGTATTACGCGGCTGTTGATACACAGTTAGAAGCAAATAAGCAAAAAGGTAACAATATCGGTACCATGGGCAGTGATGTCAGTAAAGGCATAGACACGGCTACCGCCATTATTACCGGCATTATCACCGGCGATATAACCGGCGGCCTAGCTGGCGCCAGTGCACCATGGCTGGCTGAACAGATAAAACTGCACACCGGGCATCTAGATAAGGATGGTAAATGGCAAACCGATGATATTGCCGGCAACTTAATTGCTCATGCAATACTTGGTGCGGTAGTCGCTGAGCTACAAGGCAACTCAGGACTTGCCGGTGGAGCCGGTGCCGTGGCCGGTGAAGTTGCAGCAGATATCATCCGCAAACAACTGTATGGCAAAGAAGTCAAAGATTTAACCGAAGAAGAAAAACAAACCATTAGCGCACTATCGCAATTAGCATCCGGTCTGGCAGTAGCTGCCGGCGGTGGTAATATTGGTGATGCCAGTGCAGCTATTAATAGTAGTAAAAATGCGGTTGAGAATAACTATTTGAGTGCATCAGAAGATAAAAAAAGAAAAGATGCACAAGCTGAATTAGAATTAATCAAGAAAGGCTTACTAAATGCTTCTGATGAACGAAAACAAGAATTAGAAGATTTGATTACTGCTCTAAATGCCTTAGATGATTATAAAAACCAAGTTTTAATTATAGCTTGCCAGAACATAAAATCTACAGAATGCAGTGTTGCTAGAGCAGAGTTAGATAAAGCTTATCAATCATATTTTGATTCGTTATCGCCAGAAGATAGAATAGCTTATAATGATGCGTATGCAAATTATACTAAATATTATAATGGTTACAAAGATATTGAATCTTTGCAATTTGGTTTAGATGTTGCAAATGTAGAAAAAGATAGAGACATTTTAGCTCAACGTATCAGTGAAAATTGGGGAGTTGATAAAGCCACAGCTGATAAAATAGTTCTAGGTATGCGCATCAATAGTGATTTAGCCGCTATTGCTGGTATAGTGGTGGGGCACAAACTCAGTGCGGCTGAGTTATCAAAGTTAGAAAATGCAATAAACAAGGGCGGACAAACTCTAGCACAATCAAAATTACCAACTGGTTATAGCAAACAAGGCGATAATATAGTTGGACCTAGAGGTGGCGTTTATACAAATACAGGTCAAGTTGATGCTGCGGGGAACGCTGTTTATAGCAACAATGGGAGTTATTATACTTTTGAAAATGGGGTAAAAACGAAAACAACCTCACCAAATACAAACACAGGTTCTCAAGTGCAACAAAATTATCAAAATGGAAAAGATTATGAGCAGGCTAAGTATGAAAAATTTAAAGAAACTCAAGTTGAGTCAGCAAGAGAAGTTACTCTTGTAACTGATGAGGGAACAAAGATAAGGCTTGATATGATTGGGAGAGACCAACAAGGAAATATTTCATGTGCTGAATGCAAAAGTTCACAAACAGCTCCATTAACTGAGAATCAGAAAGTAGGTTTTCCTGAATTAGAAAAAAGTGGAGGAGTAATCGTTGGAGAAGGTAAACCGGGGTTTGAAGGTGGAACAATAATTCCACCAACAAAAGTTGAAATAATAAGACCAAATGAATAAAAGGCAATCAATAATATGTCAATAGAAGATAT
>CAMLRO010000065.1 GCA_946482425.1 uncultured Lactobacillus sp. | reverse complement strand
AAGGTGAAGCTGCATTTTACGGTCCAAAACTAGATATTCAAACTAAAACTGCTTTAGGTGCAGATGAAACAATGTCCACAATTCAACTAGACTTCATGCTGCCTGAAAGATTTAACTTAACCTATGTTGGTCAAGATGGTGAAGAGCACCGACCAGTTATGATTCACCGCGGGATTGTTGGTACTATGGAACGTTTCATAGCTTACCTGATTGAGATTTACAAAGGTGCTTTTCCAACTTGGCTGGCTCCAGTTCAAGTAGAAATAATTCCAGTAAATTTGGATGCCCATTCAGATTACGCCAAAAAAGTTCGCGACGAACTAAATAAACGTGGCTTTAGGGCTGAAGCAGATTTACGTAATGAAAAATTAGGTTACAAGATTCGTGAGTCACAAACACAAAAAGTACCATATACTCTTGTTTTAGGTGACAAGGAATTAAAGGACAATGGTGTAAACGTTCGTCGCTACGGTACTGAAGAAGAGGTAGCCAAGAGTTTTGACGAATTTATCAGTGAAATTAAGCAGGATGTTAAATCATATTCACGTGAAGAATAATCGAGTAAAAAATAGTAAAGACAAGTTTAATTTAATAGATTGCAGGAATAATTTGATAACTTAGACCTTAAATATAAAACCGCTAAAATTTGCACGTCGAGTAACAAAATGTAGTGTTGACGGGATGCACTTTTGATTAATTAATCAATTGATAAGGAATAGGTTGGATAGTTAAATTAAAACTGCTAAAAGGAGCATTAATTATGTCAATGGTAGAATTTCATGACGTGCAGAAATTTTATGGCAAATTTCACGCGTTGCATAGTATTAATTTACAAATCGATAAAGGCGAAACTGTTGTTTTAATCGGACCTTCCGGTTCCGGTAAGAGTACGCTTATTAGAACAATAAACCGCTTAGAGTCAATTCAGGGTGGAAAGCTGATAGTTAATAATCAGGATTTGTCCAATCCCAAGACTGATTCAAATAGGTTGCGCCAGGATGTCGGCATGGTTTTCCAACACTTTAATCTTTATAAAAACAAAAATGTTTTGGAAAATGTGATGCTGGCACCACGAATTGTCAGTCATATGCCTGAAGCTGAAAATAAAAAGCAGGCAATGCATTTACTTGATATGGTTGGAGTGGCTGATAAAGCCCAAAATATGCCAGCCCAAATATCTGGTGGTCAAAAGCAGCGTGTGGCGATTGCGCGCTCTTTAGCGATGCATCCCAAGTTACTGCTTTTTGATGAACCAACTTCAGCACTTGATCCAGAGATGATTGATGAAGTTTTACAAGTAATTAAAAAGATTACTTCTTCTAGCGATATGACCTCCTTGATCGTAACCCACGAAATGGGTTTTGCTAAGGAAGTAGCTAACCGTGTCATCTTTATGGATCAGGGTCAAATTGTTGAGGATGATGACAGTTCTTCCTTCTTTAAACAACCGAAAACAGAGCGGGCGCAACAATTTTTAAGCAAGATAATAGCGCATTAAGAGGGGGGCAATATCATGAAAAAATTAATTTGCTCAATCTCGCTATTTTTGGGAATGTTCCTTTTATCTGGTTGTGGCAACAGTGTCACTGACCAGTCAGCTTTGAAAAATGTGCGCTCGTCCAATACCATTACTTGGGCCGTTGAAGGTGACAAAAAACTTTTTAGTCTAATCGATATTAGAGATGATCAAGAAAAGGGTTTCGATATTGATATGGCCAAAGCTGTTACCAGAGAAATTTTAGGTCCAAAAGGGCAGGCTCGTTTTACTCTTGCCACTTCACAGTCGCGAATACCTTTATTAAAAAATGGCAACGTTGACGCTGTAATCGCTACTTTGACAATTACTCCTGAAAGAGCTCAAGTAATTAGTTTTTCTAAACCATATTTTCAGGCTGGTAAATCTTTTCTTGTCCCTAAAGGGTCTAAAATCAAAAAGCCCAGTGATCTCAATGGCAAAACTGTAATCGGTATTGTTGGCGATAACTCTGTTGAGGCAGTAAAGAAAGTTGCCCCCAGAGCAAAAGTTGTCGCTATGCAAGATTATGGTCAAGCTGTATCAGCTTTGAAATCGCATCAAGGCGATGCTTTGACTAGTGATAATGGTATTTTATATGGTTTAGCGGCACAAAGTCCAGACAGCCTTGAAGTAACTGGAGGAACTTATACTAAAGAACCTTATGGTATTGCGGTCAATAAAAATCAAGAACCTTTTCACAGAGCTATTAATAGGGCGATTGATAAAATTCAAAAAAGTGGAGAATACAATCGCTTAATTAAAAAGTGGTTCGGTCAAGTTCCTGGTTTTAACTATAAGGAGATGTATATTAAATGATTCGTATCTTTAATAATTTTAGTAGTCAACTATTCGCTGGATTTGGCTGGACTATTTTATCAAGCTTGTTAACATTAGTATTTAGCCTAATTTTTGGAGTTTTATTAGCTCTTTTAGAGGTTATTCCTAATAAAGCGGCAAATAAAATCGGTAGAATTTACGTTGAGATTTTTCGTAATATCCCACTATTGATTATAGTAATGTTCTTTTACTTAATAGTTCCGAAATATTTTGTCAAAATAGACGGCTTTACTGCAGGTACAATCGGCTTGTTCTTGTATACTTCAGCATTTATTGCAGAAATAATTCGCTCTGGCATTCAGTCTGTTTCCCAAGGTCAGATGGAAGGTGCCAGATCTACAGGAATGACTTATAAGCAAGCTATGCGCTATATAGTTCTTCCTCAGGCTTTCAAGATTGTTATTCCCCCGTTAGGTAACCAATTTGTCAATTTAATCAAAGATTCGTCAATTTTGGCTTTTGTGGCTGGTTTTGATTTAATGTATCAGGCTAATGCAATCGCCTCTGTGACTTTTGATACATTTAACAGCTATTTTGTAATTGGCGTGCTGTATTTAATAATTACTATGCCTTTAAGTTATTATATGCAACATCTAGAAAAGAAAATGGCATAGGGGGGGCGACTTAAAATGCAAACATGGATTAATGCCTTATCATGGTTAAACTTTGGTTTTCTATTAAAAGGGTTAGCAGTCACATTATTCATTTCAGTTTTTGCCATTGTGCTAAGTTTTGTTTTAGGATCGATACTGGGAATAATTCGCTATGCAAGAATTAAATTTATTTCAGCAATTGTTGGTTTCATTATTGACATTGTGAGAAACTTACCTTTATTATTGATTATCTTCTTTACCTATTTTGGTTTACCAAATATTGGTTTGAGACCAGGAGCAATTTTATCGGCGATTATTGCAATGACAATCTTTGAATCAAGCATGATTGCCGAGATTGTGCGCTCTGGTATTCAGTCGGTTGCTGTAGGTCAAATTGAGGGAGCGAGATCTACAGGAATGACCTTTGTGCAGGCACTTTGGCACGTAGTTTTACCGCAGGCATATCGGCACATGATTCCTACCATCATTGGTCAGTTTGTATCTTTGATCAAGGATACGTCATTAGCAACTATTATTGTCGTTCCTGAATTAATGCAACACGCACAGGTTATTTATGGTCAAAATGCAAACTATATTGTACCAATGTTTGCGGCCTTAACACTTTTGTACTTTATTGTTTGCTTTACTCTATCAGCTATTGGTAATAGACTTAATAAACATTTAGCATAAATCAAAGTATTAAAAACTCATCTTATTGACACATTTGCAAAAGACGAGTATAATTACGAAAGTTGAGAACAAGAAGAAGCTTCCCGCTTCTCGCCTAAGTTAAGTTGACCTCTAG
>CAMLRO010000064.1 GCA_946482425.1 uncultured Lactobacillus sp. | reverse complement strand
ATGAAAAAGGCGGACACGTTCATCTTTAAATTCAGGAATAAAGTCGTGCAGTGGTTCAGTAAAATTAAGCTGTCCATCTTGATATAATTTAAGCAAAATATTTTCAGTAATAATTACTTTGGTCAGACTGGCTAAATCATAAATAGCAAAAGGGCTAAGTTGCGTAACTGTCGGATAGGTACTTGCAAAGCCGACGGTTGAAGTGAAAACTTGGTCATTTTTAAAAAAAGCATAGTTTACGCCCGGTACAATGCGTTCCGTAACCATTGATTCAATTAAATTTTGGGTGTTTGAGTAGTCAATCATAAAATCTGTCTTTCAGTTAATATTTCTAATTATATTATATACAATTCGTTGGTTTATTTTTCCAAATAATTGCGAATGAAATTTTAAATGTTAAAAAATAGATTTAATGGTAAATTTTATGTAATCGCTTGCATAAATTGATTTCTAATGTTAAATTTAAGTTTGTAAAATAAAAGAACTTTTATTTGACGTGTTACTGGTAATGCAGGCAGGATCAAATGTATGTAATTGATAACCGAGATGGACGGTTTTATTTACGTATGTTTGGTCTTTTTTATTTAAATAAAAGAAGGAAAATTATGGATAATCATAAGATCGCGCTACAAATCATAGATGGTGTGGGCGGAAAAGAAAATGTCTCTGGTTTAACTCATTGTTTTACCAGATTGAGATTTGTTTTAAAGGATGAAAGTAAAGCAAGCAAAGACAAAGTTTCCAGTATAGAGGGAGTGATTCAGGTTGTAGAGGCCAGTGGTCAGTTTCAAGTCGTTTTAGGTAATAAAGTGGAAGCAATTTATGATGAAATCATGCCATTGCTTGAAAGTACCGCTACGGAAGATGATGAGCAAGACAAAAAAGTTGGTATTGGGACAAAGATTTTAAATGTTGTAACTGCTATTTTTACGCCAACTATTCCGGCCATTGCCGCTTCGGGAATGTTAAAGGGTATTTTGGCTGTTGCAGCATTAATTGGCTTAAATGTCTATCACGTTGATATAAAGACATTTAATACTTATATTATTTTGAATGCCGCTTCAGACGCTCTATTTTATTTTATGCCAGTGATTTTGGCTAGATCAGCTGCAAAAGTTTTTAAAACCAATGAATACATAGCTATGACTCTGGGAGCAACGCTATGCTATCCCACTTTGGTAGAGTTGATGACGGGAAACAAAGCAGTAACGCTGTTTGGGATTGGAATTACCAAGGCAAATTATGTTTCCTCGGTTGTTCCCATCATCATAGCGGTTTTTGTACTGGCATACGTTGAAAAATTTGTTAAAAAAATAATGCCGGATGTGCTCAAAATTATTATGGTACCAACTTTGTCTTTACTTATTATGGTACCTGCAACCTTAATGATTTTCGGCCCAATTGGTATTTATATTGGTAACGCTGTTAACTGGGCATATCACTATATCATGAATTTAAGTCCGATTTTGTTGGGTGCCTTTGTTGGTGGTATTTGGTGTGTACTTGTTATTTTTGGTGCTCACAGAGCAATTATTCCGATTGGTATAAACGATGTTGCTAAAACGGGACGGCAAAACCTGCTTGCCTTTGCTGGTGCAGCAAACTTTTCACAAGCTGGTGCGGCTTTGGGAGTTTTCTTCAAAACTAAAAACAAAAATCTGAAAACTGTGGCAGCTTCAGCTACAGTGACTGCATTGTTTGGTATTACCGAGCCGGCTATTTATGGTGCTAACTTGCGTCTGAAAAAGCCTATGGTTTATGCAGTAATTAGTGGTGCTTTAGGTGGTGCCTTAATGGGCTGGGGTGGTTCTTACGGAAATGCTTTTGCCAATCAAGGTGTCTTGACCATTCCCGTATATGCTTCTGCCGGAACTAAGGCATTTATTTGTTACATTTTGGGTTGCTTGATTGCCTTTGGTGGAGCTTGCATTTTAACAGTTATATTAGGTTTTAATGATTTACCTAGTGATGATCTTGTAGAAAAAAATAGTTCAAAAACGGATCAAATTGAGGATACTCAGGAAGAAAATCCTGCTAAAACCATTGATGAAGATTTAGTTGCAGATGACTGCGACTTATCTGTAAATTCTCCTGTTGAAGGTAAAACGATACCTCTAACTCAGGTTTCAGATGAAGTTTTTGCATCCGGAGTTTTGGGTAAAGGTATTGCAGTTCAACCTGCTTCAGGAAAAATTTTAGCTCCTGCAGATGCCACAGTCAGCATGATATATCCGACTTTACATGCAATTGGTTTAATACTAGACAGTGGAATTGAAATGATGATCCATATTGGCATCGACACTGTTAAACTAAATGGAAAGTATTTTGAAAAGCACGTTCAAGATGGAGATCATGTCAAGAAGGGGCAACTGCTAGTTTCATTTGACATTCAAAAGATTGAGCAGGCAGGTTATGACTTAACCACGACCGTTGTAGTGACTAATTCGAAAAACTATGCAGCCATTGGTTCGACGAACAAGGATAACGTCACTAATAACGACCAGTTGTTATACCTGTTATCGAAATCATAATATCGAAATCTAAGATATGATTATTAGAGGAGTAAATATGGAAAAATTTAACCCAGACTTTTTATGGGGTGCATCTTCATCAGCCTTTCAAATTGAAGGCGGATGGAACGAAGATGGTAAGGGAGAATCAGTAGCAGATTATAATTCTTTTGTTCATGCTGGTCCCGAACAAGCTGATACAAAGGTAGCCAGTGATTTTTATCATCATTATCGAGAAGATATTTCTTTAATGAAAGAATTAGGTCTTAAGGTATACCGTTTCTCCATTGCCTGGTCGAGAATTATTCCTGACGGTGATGGTCAGGTTAACCAAAAGGGGATAGACTTTTATAATAAAGTGATTGATTGCCTGATTGCAAATGAGATTGAGCCGCTTGTAACTCTATATCATTTTGATTTGCCCCTAGCCCTGGTAGAAAAATACAACGGTTGGGAAAACAGGTCTTGCATTTCAGCTTTTAGAAGATACGCTCAAATATGTTTTAAAGAATTTGGTGACAGAGTCAAGAACTGGCAGGTGATCAATGAACAAAACCTAATGGTTCGTGTAGACGAGCGTTTAAACATGTATCATGTTGAAGCTAAGAATAAAGAACGTGTCAGAGCACAAATGGATTACAATATGTTTGTAGCAAGTGCCTGTGTTATGCAAGATTGTCATAAGATGGTGCCAAACGGTAAAATAGGACCTGCAATATCATCCACCATGACTTATCCAGCATCTACCAAGCCACTAGATGTTTGGGCTGCTAAAATGAATGACAATTTTAAAACAAATTATGCTCTGGAAATGTATTGTCACGGTCAATATCCAGGGTACTATAGCAATTACCTTAAAAGAGTGGGCATTTTGCCATCAATGCAAGATCAAGATGAGCAAGTATTACGGGATGCTCGGCCTGACTTCATAGCAGTCAATTATTACCGTACGCTCGTTGCCAGTTACTTACCGAGCGATGCCAAGCACCCATTTGGTACAAGGAAAAATGATGTGGATTTTGATCTGTATGGCTATTTTAAGATCGAAAAAAATACTAACTTGTCTGCAACGGAATATGGTGCTCAAATCGATCCTATGGGATTGAGAATTGTACTGAATGAATATTATCGTCAGTTTCGTTTGCCAATGATTATTACTGAAAATGGTTTAGGTACTCCAGACATTATGGCAAAGGATGGCAAGATTCATGATCAATACCGCATAAAATATCTTGCAGATCATATTCGGGCTTGTTATGATGCAATTCAGGATGGGGTAAAACTAATTGGTTATTGTCCTTGGTCAGTTATGGATCTGTTAAGTTCACATCAGGGATTTAAAAAACGTTATGGCTTTATTTACGTCAATAGAACTGA
>CAMLRO010000063.1 GCA_946482425.1 uncultured Lactobacillus sp. | reverse complement strand
AACAGCTCTGATAGCTCTAATGGTTCTAACAGTTCCAATAGCTCCAACAGCTCTGATAGTTCAAATGGCTCCGATAGCTCTAACGGCTCTAACAGCTCTAATAGCTCCAATAGTTCTAATGGCTCTAATGCTTCTAACACTGCTGTTTCAATTGTCAGCAGCCCTGCGGCCATAGCGCCTGCCGTTACTGTTCACTATCAAGATGAATATGGCAACACCATTGCCCCTGACCGCGTAATCCAAGGCCGGATTGGCGATGGCTATACTACTGGTGCCGAGACTGTTTCTGGCTATACTTTAAAGACTCGGCCTGATAATGCGACCGGCTTCTTCATCAGCAGTCCGCAAAGCGTGACCTACGTTTACAGCAAGAATGATGGCCAAACTAATAATTCCACCACTGCCCCAGCTGGAAACCAGACGCCGACTGACAATGAGCCGACTCCAATTCCGACCAGCAAGAAGACCAAGAAAAAGAAGGCAGCTAAGAAGGCAATTAAAGGCCTCCATGCAAATAAGCAGAGCAAGAAAGCACCTGCAAAATCAATCAAAGGTCTCACAGCTAACAAGCATCAGGCTAACCGTCCTGCTAAACTGGCAGCTGCAGCCGGCAAATTAAACAAAAAAGGCAAGCTTAATCAGGAAAGCAGCACTGATGCACTGCCACAAACTGGTGCCGAGAAGCACAACAGTTTGGCCATGCTTGCACTAGGAGGTTTGGCCTTAGCCACTGCCCTGGGTGCTGCTTGGCTTGAGCGTAAGGAAACTAATTAAATTCTGACAAATAAAAAACGTCCTATATTATCAATATAGGGCGTTTTTCGGTCTAGCCTAGCTGAGTTTGACTTTTGCCTAAGCCAGCCATATACTAAACCTATATTAATATGCAGTTTAGAAGAGGAATTATATGAATACACATAAGAATGCTAACAAGCAAGGAGAAAAAATATTGCTCGGCGGCGTGGCCGCAGCTGCTTTAGGCTTAATTAATGCCAAGCCCCAGACGGTCAAGGCAGCTAATCAGAATGGCACTCGTGCCACTAAAAAGACTGCGAAAAGAGCAGTCAAGACCAAGTTGAACTACCAAAGTGAAACTGGTTCGGAAACTGAAGGCGAAACAGCTGATGATGAGCCTACGGACCAAAACAGCAGCAGTCAAACTGCTGGCAGCGAAGCTAACACAAGTGCTGCAAGCAGCACCCCAGAAACTGGACAGGGGCAAGCTGGAGCCAATAGCGGCACGGCAAGTGAAAATAGTGCAGACGCAGCTATAGGCAATACCAGCGATCCAAGCACCACAGACAAAGCAAAAGCTGACAAGCAAGAAGCAAGCTCTTCACAATTTGTTCCTGCTAAAGCTACTAGGGAAAGTTTCCCAACTAAATGGCAAGGAATAGATATCAGTTTTGATGATGAAGGTGATATATTAAAAATTAGTGGTGGCACAATCGATAACAGTGATAATCATTCTATCAGCCTATTCCACTATTTAAGTAATCAAAGCCCAGTGTTAGCCGCTGACATTAAAGAAATTGATATCACTGGCAAACTCAAAATTATTGGCTCTGCAAATGATCTGTTTAATAGCCTTGGGGTATTAGAAACCATCAAGGGGCTAGACAATCTTGATACTACTGATGTTACCAGCATGGAAAACATGTTTAGTGAAAATAAAAAACTAACGAGTATCGATTTATCTAGTTCAACTTCTTTCATCACCACAAAAGTGACAGATATGTCATACATGTTTTATGGTGACGAGTCTTTAACTAAGTTAGATTTATCTTACTTTGATACTTCAAATGTCACAAACATGGCGCATATGTTTCAAGAATGCAGCGGACTTCGTAGCTTTGCATTCCCAGCTACTTTTAAAACAGATAAAGTGACAGACATGTCATACATGTTTTATAACTGTAATCAAGTTTGGTCTATTGACGTAACCAAATTCAACACTTCTAATGTTGAAAACATGGCATATATGTTTTATAATTGTCAAAGTTTTCTTAAGTTAGACGTTTCAAGCTTTAACACATCAAAAGTGACAGATATGTCATATATGTTTGGTGCTTGTCTTAATTTGCTTAAATTAAATCTGCCGACTACCTTTGTTACCGATAGTGTTCAAAATATGAAGGGAATGTTTAGCGGTTGTGAGTACATAACTGAGTTAGACTTATCAAAGTTTAATACTGCTAAAGTAACTAATATGGCGAATATGTTCGGAGGTTGTAGCAAATTGACAGAGATTACTGCCTCTGATAACTTTACTACCGCAAATGTTACTAACATGAGTGACATGTTTTCTGGTGATATCGTAATTACTACTGATAGTATAAACAAATTAATATCCAGATTCGATACTAGCAAAGTCACAGACATGACAGAAATGTTTGATGGCTGCTCACAAGTAACTTCACTTGATTTGTCTAAATTTGATACTGCAAATGTCGGAAATGTTTCTGAAAAACTATCTCGTGCTGGTATGGAAAGAATGTTTAGTGGCTGTGGTAACTTAACTACTTTAGACTTAAGCAATTTTGATACTAAAAATGTCCGTGATATGAGCCGGATGTTTTACTACGACAAAAAATTAGCAAGTATAAAATTTAGTCCTTCTCTTTTCAATACCTCTAACGTTATTGACATGAAATACATGTTTGATGATTGTCAATCATTAACTAACATTGATGTTAGTCATTTTGATACTGCAAACGTCCTTGATATGAATAACATGTTTAATGATTGTTTTAAATTAGCTGCAATAGATGTTAGTCATTTTAATACTGCCAAAGTAAGTAACATGTCGTATATGTTTGTAAATTGTGAGTCTTTAACAAGTTTAGATGTCACTAGCTTCAACACGGCAGCTGTGAGTGATATGACTAATATGTTCTGGCAATGTTCAAATTTAACCAGTTTGGATCTACACAACTTTAATACCAGAAAAGTTTCTAAATATGATGCCATGTTTCGAGGCTGTGATAAACTAGCAAAACTTGATCTTAGTAGTTTTGATATACAAAATTCATCATCTATTGTTGATATGCTTAGGGTTCTTCCATCCCTTGAAGTGCTTATACTAGGCAGAAGAAATGATTTGAAAAAAGTCGTAAATACATATGGGGACGGTGGTTTAGGTCACAATCAGGACGGCCATGATGAAGAAGATATCTGGGTTAACATGGGAGTTAATGAAGATAACGGTGGTCTTCAGCCTAAAGCTCATTATTGGACTGGTGCTGATTTAATGGAAAATTATGATGGCAGTAAGGATTATGATGTGTATGTTAATATTAATAAAATTCCCAATCCTTGCAGTATTACCATTAATTATCAATTTGAGGACGATAAAACCGCCAAACTCTCACCAAACGATTATCAATTCGGTACTGCTGGTAATGACGTGGTTATTCCAATCACAGCCAGAAAGTTGCCTACCTACAAACTTGCTTACGTTGAAATTAATGGCAACAAATACGCTACTGATAAATATGAAGATGCGTTGAGTAAACTAAAGTTTACTAATGATCCTCAAACTGTTATCTTTGGGTACGAAAAGAGTAATGCTGGTAAGGGTAATGACTCCGGTACTTCCAGTGGTTCTAACGGTTCTGACAGCTCTAACGGTTCCAACAGCTCTGACAGCTCTAATGGTTCTAACAGCTCCGATAGCTCTAATGGTTCCAACAGCTCTGACAGCTCTAATGGTTCCAACAGTTCTGACAGCTCTAATGGTTCTGACAGCTCTGACAGCTCTAATGGTTCCAACAGTTCTGACAGCTCTAATGGTTCTGACAGCTCTGACAGCTCTAATGGTTCTGACAGCTCTAATGGTTCTGACAGCTCTAATGGTTCCAACGGCTCCAACAACTCTGATAGCTCTAATGGCTCAAACGGCTCTGAGAGTTCTGACAGTTCTGACAGCTCCGATAGCTCAAATGGTTCCAACGGTTCTGAGAGTTCTGACAGCTCCGATGGCTCTAATGGTTCTAACGGTTCTGAGAGTTCTGACAGCTCCGATGGCTCTAATGG
>CAMLRO010000062.1 GCA_946482425.1 uncultured Lactobacillus sp. | reverse complement strand
CTCGTTTAGGCTATTAACCAGCGGTCTGATGCCCGGTCCGGCTCCTTAAGCCCGTAGGCGATCAACATCGTCGTGATCATATAGTCATCAAAAAACAGATAGCTGATTGACTGTGCGGAACAGCGAGGGTCATGTCTTGACAATGAGCAATTCCAAGATTTATTCCTGCGTGCCCTGTGTAAGGTTCACGTGCTGTACTCCCAGCTAAACTTTACTGCTAGATATCCCGTGGTCAGTCTAGTAATGACTGCATATCATGCTGGAAACCAAGCAGCCAATAAATGTCATTAAAGATATCTTTAGAGGGCAAGACGATAGTTTGAATCGTCTGTTCCTTTGTTGAGGTGAGAACCTTGCTGCCGGTGGATCGTATTTTCCGCGCATATTTATATATAGCCAAATTATTCACATTGGTATCAAGTTTATTAACAGCAATACATATAGGAGAGTAGAATTGGCAGACAATATTTTCCAAAGGAAACCATTGATAGTTCTATTGGCCAAAACCATGATTCTATTTGACGAAGCGATTGATTGTATTCTCTGTGCCGCCATGACTATTGTCTGCTCCGGGGAATTGGCATGAATGACTTGTGCGACGAGCTCCTCGTTTTTAGCGTCTAAATGGTATGTTGTTTCGTCAAGCAGCATGATCGGCCGCCTTATGGACAACAGCCTTGCCAGGGCCAAGCGATAGCGTTCACCGCTACTCAGCAATACACCGCGTTGCCTGCTGGGGTATCCAATCCATCGAAGGTGTCTCTCACTTTGGCGTGAGGTTCACCTTATTTAAGGCATTCCAGCAGCCTTCATCGGATACGCCGTTCTTGTTCATCGCCAAATTCGTTCTGGAAGAACCGGAATATATGGGGGCATCTTGTTCTACATAGCCGATCAGAGAACGTACATAAGAGGAGCTGAGAGTTGAAATATCAATGCCATTAAAGAGAACATGGCCATGATTTGGCTTATAGAATACCTTTATAAGGGCCAGCATGGTTGATTTGCCCGCTTCGGATGGTCCGACTATCGCGTAGACGACGCCGCCTTTCATATGCACACCCGCTTCATTCAGTTGGAGCCCGCCACGATTGTTCCGTGCGTCATCATACGGAATATCAGCATGGTCAAGATCGATGTCAATCTGATCGGAGTTGGTGACCTTCCTTTGGACCCTACTGGATACTGCTCATGCTGATGTCGCATCTTCGGTCGGCATTCTCATTATCGCTTGAATGCTGGAGTTCGCGCCCAACGCTCTGAACAGTCTGCTATATGTCGAAGAAAGTGTCGCCATAGGCGTGGGCATCATTTCTAGGTACATAGAGAAGTTACCAGTTGCTGAACAGTCATCACTCCTTTGGCCACTTGGAAAGCGCCGATTCCCGATACAACCATCAGGCACAACTGCATTAAGGCCATTCCTGATGGCCATATCAGTGACTGCTTCTTTGAAATTAGACGACCGGATGTGCACGCTTGCCTAGCTTCTCGCCGATTTTATTGGTCTCACGCTCCGTGGCGTCGAAAACCCTGATCCTTTTCAAACTCATCAAAGCATCAGTGGCTGCAGACGTCATATCTCCTATGGCCGTTTGAGCCCCTCTGGAGCAGTCTCGTAATTTTCCGGATAAGACTACCAGTAAACCGACGGTAACAAGACAGGTCGAAAGAGAGATAACGAACATGACGGGACTGATTATGACCATTCCCACACACGCGCCTATGAACACTAGTAAAGTGCCAAACACTTCTGGCAATTCATCGGTCAGTAATCGCTTCAGTTCATTAGTATCAGATGAAATAATAGAAATTACGTTGCCTGTATGCGACTGGTCCAGATCTTTGAACGGCAAATGCAGAATATGCATTACTAGAGACCGTCTCATATCGTTCAACAGCAGGTAAGCGTCAAAAGAAGTGATTGCTGCGCCGGACAGAAACACTCCTGCCAACGCTATTAGAGGGGCACTGCGGATCGCATGTTATGCTGCACGCGTCCAAGAATGACATTGACAAGCTGTGGCTGAGCCAGATTTAAGAGGGCGCTCGCTATACTTAGCAGACTAACCGTGAATAAAACACCCTTATGGATTTCAAAAGGCGTAGCACGTCTATCAAAGATGCGGTTTTCTCATTACTATTCCGCTTGTGTGGCGACATTTTCGTCCTTTGTTGGGGGTGGTTACTCACCGACTGCACGTGATATGACCCTCACAGAATCCTCGGAACGCGCGCACAGCGCCTGCACGCCTGTGACGAGGGCGCCTACGACAATAGCGAGGAGTGCGATGACCGCCCAATATCCCCATTGAACGCTTATCTTTGCGCTTCCCAGATATCGTTGCAGCATGAAGGCGGTGCCGCAGGTGCTGAGCAGTGTGATGACGAAGGCGAGCAGCACCGAGGTGACCATCGAAATGAGACCATCGAGGGCTCCCAAAATGCGCAACTGTCCGGTACTGGCACCGGATACGTATGTCAGCGCCAGATCCAGGCGTCGCCCTCGTGCGGTGATCATCAGTCCGGAGATTGCGCCCACCAAAGCGATGATGAGCGCAGGGCCGAGCATGGCCATCAGGTTCGTCAGCATGTGTGGGTTCACGTTCATGGAATGGCCGTTACTGGCGAAATTCTTGAGGCTGTCGGTCAGCGTATGCAACACACCAGAGAAAGTCATGAGCAACGACAAGCCGGCCGTCATGGGAATGATGGTCGCGTTCTGTCGTTGGATCCTCCCAACGGCCTGCTGCCTAGCGAGTTTCCAGGTGCTGAATGGCAGGGGGAGAAGATGCGTCCATCCTTTGGTGAACCAGTGCATGACATAGGGAGCCAGAACAGCCAATGCGAAGATCAGGAGGAACATGCCTCCCATGGAGAACCCAATGAATCCTGTCACTCTGGACTCTATGGGATTCCTGCCGGAAATGTGCGTGGCGAGCTCGCCAGAGTCTATCTTGCGTGTAGCTGTCCCCGGGATGATGAGCGCGCATATCGCTCCCACGAGCAACGATGCGCCTAGCAGAACACGGAATGCGTTCACTTGTCTCGGCGGGTTTTGTGACTGCCGAAGCGCCTCTATCGGCCTGATCTTGGATAGTGTGCGCACGGTCAGCACTGTGCCTGCAAGGACGGCGACTCCGGCAATGGCCAACCCAGTGCCGATGGATGCCAGCAGCTGGGTTGCTTGATACGTCAGTTTCAGCTCGAATGCTCTGGCCAGGAGGTCGAACAGATATGGTGCTGCCAGCGGCGTCAGGAGGGATGACGCTACTGCTGCCAAGATGAATAGGACGATGATGATAGCCAGATTCCCGAAGAGCAGCTGCCAGGGCGTGGCGCCTTGAAGGACCAGCAATGCTAGTTGGTGCCTGCGCTGGTTCAGAGCTGCGGTCACGACCCACAGCATCACGAACACGGCTATGACCACGCTGAACAGCATTGCTGGGCCGGAAAGGTTGGCGCCTAACCCGGCATCCGGTCCGTGGTAAGCGGCATCAATAGCCCTGCGCGCGGCGACGATAGTGCACACAGCGGTCTGGGAAACGATTAGTGACAGCCATACGCCGGCCCATACGGCCGGGGCTGCTTTCAGATCAGAGAGTGCGCCCCTCATATGCGGGCCCCGCTCTCCGTATCAGCGTTCAGCACGTGGCCATCACGGACCTCAACGATCTGGTCGCACTGTCCGGCTACCTCTCCACTGTGGGTCACTATTACTACGGTCCTGCCCGCATCCATAGCCAGGCTTTTGAACACCTGCATGACCTTGGCGCCAGATTCCTGATCCAAGGCTCCAGTCGGCTCGTCGGCGAAAATGATATCTGCATCGGAGAGCAGCACTCGTGCAAGCGCGACACGTTGCTGCTCTCCGCCTGAGAGCATCGTCACGCTCCTTTTTTTCTCGTTTGCCAATCCGAAGTACCGCAACATCTCATCCGCTTTTTGCTTGGGGAGTCGACGGCCGCGCAGGGTGAATGGCAGCGCGAGGTTCTCCTCCACCGTCATGCTCGTGATCAGGTTGTAGGATTGAAACACGAATCCCAGATGCCGACGCCGAAACCGAGTGAGCGCGGACGCTCGCATACGCGTGATGTCATGCCCTAGAAGGGAGATGCTTCCGGATGTCGCACGTTCCAACCCCGAAAGGCAGTACAGCAAGGTGGACTTTCCGCTGCCTGAGGGGCCGACAATCCCCGTGATTCTTCCGGGCTCAGCATGGAAGTCGACATGGTCGAGGATGGTGATCGAATCATCCTTCCTCGGAGTCACCGTCATTGTCAATCCATTTGAACTCACTGAAGCACCACTCATCACCGTTCTCCCATCATCGCCGTTCTCGCGACTTATAAATCTTCATCAGAATA
>CAMLRO010000061.1 GCA_946482425.1 uncultured Lactobacillus sp. | reverse complement strand
TTTTAAATTGCAAAATTCTATTTTATGTTTATTGTAGCAAACGACCTGTTTTCTAAAGCGGTCAGTAATGCACGTGCAGTATCCAGGCTTGTAATTAACGGGATATTTTGCTGAATAGCAGTCTGACGAATGACAAAGCCATCAGATGTTTTAGCCAGATCATGTCCCATAGTATTAATTACCAAATCGATTTTGCCATTTTTCAATTCATTTAGGATATTTGTGTCAGTGTCTTCATGAATTTTATCTACCAAAGCAACATGTAAATGATTTTGTTTTAAAAATGTTGCTGTACCACTGGTAGCAAAAATACGGTAACCGATTTGGGCAAATCTTTTGGCAATAGGCAAAATTTCTTGTTTATCACGGTCTTCGATTGTTAATAAAATATTGCCGCTGTCAGGGATCTGCATATTTGCACCAGAAAAGGCTTTGTAAAGTGCCTTAGGAAAACTAAAATCACTACCCATGACCTCACCAGTTGACTTCATTTCTGGTCCTAAATAACTGTCAACATCAGAAAGTTTGCTAAATGAGAACACTGGAGCTTTAACACTAATCATTTTAGTTTCCGGTGCCAGGCCATCATCATAACCCTGCTCCTGTAAACTCTCACCCATAATTACTCTTGTTGCCACTTGCGCCATTTCAATAGAAGTAATCTTACTTAAAAAAGGTACAGTACGACTAGCACGAGGATTGACCTCAATAATATAAATTTCACCATTGCGCTCAATTAACTGCAAATTCATTATTCCGCGACAATTAAGCTTTAACGCTAACTTCTTAGTAATGTCGGCTATTTTTTGTTTAATTGTGGGAGAAAATGTTTGAGCAGGATAAACAGCCATGGAATCTCCGGAGTGAACTCCAGCATGTTCAATATGTTCCATTATTCCGGGAATAAGTACCCTTTCGCCATCGCAAATTGCATCGACATCACACTCGCGCCCATCAAGATAATCATCAACTAAGATTGGATGACTGCTTGCAATATCCACATGATTTTGCAAATAGTCTTCAAGTTCTGGCTGATTATAAACAATTTCCATTGCTTTTCCACCCAAAACATAACTTGGTCTAACTAAAACCGGATACCCCAACTTGTCTGCTGCTTTGATAACACCATCATGTGTAGTAGTCGTAATTCCTTGCGGTTGCTTCAAGCCCAATTCTTTTACTACTTGATCAAATAATTCGCGATCTTCAGCTCTGTTCAGGTCTTCCACACTGGTACCCAAGATTTTAACACCATGCTTTTCTAGCCCAGCTGCCAAATTAATTGAAGTTTGACCTCCAAACTGGATAATTACACCTTCAGGCTGCTCAAGATCACAGACATTTAAGACATCTTCTAAAGTGAGTGGCTCGAAATATAATTTATCAGAAACAGAAAAGTCGGTTGAAACGGTTTCTGGATTTGAATTAATTACAATGGCTTCATAACCCATTTTTTGTAATGCTTTGACACAATGAACAGTGGCATAGTCAAATTCCACACCCTGACCAATACGAATTGGACCTGAACCAACAACTAAAACTGATTTTTTACTATTCTTCCGACTCTCATTTTCGGTATCGTAAGTAGAATAGAAATAAGGAGTTTGTGAGATAAATTCTCCAGCACAAGTATCTACCATTTTATAAACCGGCACTAAATGGTTCTGCTTGCGCAAATCTCGCACTTGGTCTTCATCCTCATGCCACAAATTGGCGATAGTATGGTCACTAAAGCCATATTTTTTAGCATTTTTGAGTACAGCCAGATCATCTGGATTAGCCGCAATAGTCTTTTCTAGATCAACAATATGCTTAACAATGTCTAAAAAATAGAAGTTTATTTTGGTTAATTCATGTAAGTCTGACATTGCATAGCCTCTGCGAAAAGCTTCCGCTAAATAAAAGAGACGGTCATCCTGAGCTTTAACCAGTTTATTTTCCAGTTCTTCATCACTTGCATCATGTGCTTCAGCTGAATAAAAGTCTTTTTGGTCAATTTCCAAAGAGCGCACAGCTTTTTGAAAGGCTTCTTCAGCTGTTCTGCCTATAGCCATGACTTCTCCAGTTGCTTTCATTTGTGTGCCAAGTTCACGATTCGCTTTGGCAAATTTATCAAAGGGCCAGCGCGGTATTTTGCAAACAACATAATCCAGGGCTGGTTCAAATTCCGCAAAAGTAGTGCCCGTTACTGGATTCTTTATTTCATCTAAAGTAAGACCCACCGCGATTTTAGCAGCCATCTTAGCAATGGGATAACCCGTGGCCTTTGAAGCCAAGGCAGAAGAACGGGAAACACGCGGATTAACCTCAATGACATCGTAATTAAAACTATTTGGATCTAGGGCTAACTGAACGTTGCAGCCACCTTCAATTTTTAACGCCCGAATAAGTTTTAAAGAACAGTCGCGCAACATCTGATATTCTTTATCAGATAATGTCTGAGACGGTGAAAAAACAATTGAATCTCCCGTATGGATACCGACAGGATCAAAGTTCTCCATACAACAAACAATCATGGCATTATCGTCATGATCTCTCATGACTTCAAATTCAATTTCCTTGTACCCTGCTATTGACCGTTCAATTAAACATTCAGTAACAGGAGATAATTCCAAGCCATTTTTAGCTATTTTAGCGAGTTCATCGCGATCATTACAAATACCACCACCAGTTCCACCCATAGTGAATGCCGGGCGAACAATGATGGGATAACCAATTTTGTCTCCAAAATCTAATGCTTCTTGCACTGTCTTGACACTAGTTGAAGGTGGCACTGGCTCTCCTAATTTTTGGCACAATTCTTTAAATTTTTCTCTGTCTTCGGCTTGTTCAATTGAATCAAGTTTTGTTCCTAATAATTCAATGTTTAGTTCGTCTAAAATGCCACTTTTAGCCAACGATAAAGCCATATTTAAACCAACTTGACCACCTAAAGTCGGTAAAATAGCATCAGGAAACTCCTTGCGGATAATACGCGATACAGATTCCACAGTTAATGGTTCGATATATACTTTATCAGCTATTGAAGTATCGGTCATGATTGTGGCGGGATTAGAATTAACCAGAACCACTTCATAACCTTCTTCGCGCAAAGCCAGGCATGCTTGTGTGCCCGAATAATCAAACTCTGCAGCCTGACCAATAATAATTGGTCCTGAACCAATTACCATTATTTTTTCAATATCAGTTCTTTTAGGCATGATTTTCAACATCCTTTCTTTGGTCAATCATTTGCATAAAGTAATCAAAGATGCCTTCTTCATCGTGAGGGCCAGGTGTACTATCAGGGTGAAATTGGACGGAAAAAGCAGGATATTTCTTGTGTCGCAAACCTTCGATAGTACCGTCATTAACTTCAACATGAGTAACCATTAAAATATCAGGATCAATTGAATCTCGGCTAACAGCATAGCCATGATTCTGTGAGGTAAAGCCAATATTTCCTGTGGCTATTTCACGTACAGGATGATTAAATCCCCGATGACCAAATTTCATTTTATAAGTTTTTGCACCATTAGCCAGAGCAAAAACCTGGTGACCCATGCAAATTCCCATTAGTGGTACCTGCTTTTCTACTTCTTGAACCATTTTAACGGCGCCTTTCATTTCTAAAGGATCTCCAGGCCCATTAGACAGCAAAACGCCGTCTGGATGAAGAGATAATATTTTTGCAGCTGAAGTAGTATAAGGCAAAACTATACAGTTGCAATCTCGTTTGCTTAATTCACGCAAGATACTATTTTTTAGTCCGAAATCTACTACAACAATATTGCGCTTTGAGCCCGGCACAGGATAAGATTTTGTAGTCGCAACTCTTTTAACTACGTCCTTTGAAAGTTGACTTGCTTTTAATTGCTCTGCAATCGCAGCAGCATTCTCCTTAGAATCACAAATTTGACCCTTCATTGTACCGTAGGCACGTAATTTTTTAACCAATTTTCTGGTATCTATTCCTTGAATACCAGGTACATCTAGTCTCTTTAAAAAATCTGGTAAAGTGGTTTGCATGCGCCAATTATCAGGGTGTCGTGCCACTTCATGGCAAATCACTCCTTTTATGCCCGGCTCAAGTGATTCATAATCTGCCAGCGTGATCCCATAATTGCCAATTAACGGGTTAGTAAAAACTAAAATTTGATCAGCATACGATTGATCAGTAATTGCTTCTTGATAACCTGTCATTCCGGTGGTAAACACGACTTCACCTTTAGTCCCTTGACTTCCACCAAAGCCTTCGCCTGCATAGACACTGCCATCTTCTAAAATTAAATATCTCATTTACTTTCCTCACTTTGAAAAACAACCTGGCCGTCAACCATTGTTAAAACTGTTTGGCCATAAACTGCATCATTATTAAAAGGAGTATTCCTTCCCTTAGACATAAAATTAGCTGCATTAATAGCTTCTTTTTTGTGAAGATCGAAAATTGCAATATCTGCCGGTTGACCTAAAGCTATTTTTCCAGCTTTTTCCAAACCAAAAGTTTTAGCGGGAGCCAAAGTGAGCCAATTTAATAACTGCTCAAGAGTAAAAATACCAGTTTTAACAAATTTAGTGTA
>CAMLRO010000060.1 GCA_946482425.1 uncultured Lactobacillus sp. | reverse complement strand
CACCAACTAGCGCTACTTTCATACCCGGTTTGGCATCAATCGAAATATCATACAAAATTTGTTTATTTGGCGAATAACCAAAATTGACATGATCAAAAACAATATGACCATTGACAGTAACTTTCTTCACTGACCCATCTTTTTGCGGTACATTCCAGTGCCAAGCACCCTTTACATCTTCGTCTTTAGTGATGGTTACATCACCATCATCAACTTCAACTGTCTGATCCTCTAATTTGAAAATTCTTTCCGCACCGGCTAAAGCCATTACGATAGAATTTAACTGTTGTGAAATCTGAGCTATCGGCATTGCAAACTGTTTTGATAATTGCAGAAAGGCACCAATAACCCCTAATGAAAGAGGTGCAATATGGTTGATGGCTACCGCACCACCTAAAACTGCAATTAAAACATAAAGCAAGTTGCCCAAGTTACCCATAATTGGAAATAAAATCGTGGCGTAAGTATGAGCCTTGCCAGATGCTACCTGCAAAGAATCGTTATAAGCATTAAAATCTTGCTCAACTTCAGGCTCATGGCTAAAGACTTTAATTACCTTAAGGCCATTAAGCATTTCTTCATTATAACCGTTAACTTGTCCTAATTCTTTTTGCTGCAGCTTAAAGTAATGAGCTGAACGTATCGTTAAAAAGCGGACAACGATAATAGAAAGGGCAAAGACTACTAAAGTAAAAATAGTTAGCTGCCAGCTTAAAATCACCATTGCACCCAAAACGAAAATAAGGTTTAAAGCTGAGTTCATAAACTGTGGAATCGATTGAGAAATCATTTGTTGCAACGTATCAATGTCGTTAGTATAACAGCTCATGATGTCGCCATAATCATTTTCATCGAAATAAGAAATTGGCAATTTTTCCATGTGCTCAAACATTTCCATCCGCACTCTGAATTGGACTTTTTGTGCTAAAACTGCCATTAACATTGCAAAAAGATAATTAGAAATGAATCCAATAGCATAACAGCCAAACATTACTGCAATTGCGTGCAAAAGTGGACCAAAATCTGGTCTGGCCTCTTTGGTTAGCGGAATAATGTAAGTATTTATCAAGCGTTCAATAAACAAGGACCCTAAAACATTCGCAGCAGCCGTGAGAATTATGGCAACTGTAGAACTGATAAGCATCCAAGGACTGGTGCTGGCAACTAATTTAAGCAGACGCCACAGTATTGTAGAACGTTTACCAGAGATTTGGTTATTTTGCTTTTCCACTGCTTTATTCAAATTAATCACCTACTTCTTCTGTTCTTCTTGAAACTTGGCAATCGAGCTGTACAAGTCATTGCGTTGCATCAGTTCTTCATGCGTACCAATATCCTGAATTTTACCATCATCCATGACAATTATTCTGTCTGCATCCTTAATGGATACGATCCTCTGCGAAATAATTATTTTAGTGGTATCCGGCATATTTTCTACCAGTGCTTCGCGGATTTGACGCTCAGTTTGTGTATCAACCGCTGAAGTAGAATCATCCAAAATTAAAATCTTAGGCCTCTTCAGCAATGCCCTTGCAATTGTAATTCTTTGTTTTTGGCCACCGGAAACATTAGCCCCGCCTTGTTCAACCATAGTTTCATACTGGTCAGGCATTTCACGAATAAAATCATCTGCATGAGCAATTTTGGCAGCAGCAACAATTTCTTCATCAGTGGCATTTTCGTCACCCCATTTAAGGTTCTCCTTAATGGTTCCTGAAAACAGAACGTTATTTTGCAAAACCATCGCCACGTTGTCACGCAGTGTTTTTAAATCATATGATTTTACATTGTGTCCTGATACCCGAACGGCTCCTGAATCCGTATCATAAAGCCGTGGAATCATTGATACTAAGGTTGATTTTGATGACCCGGTTTTCCCAATAATACCAATTGTCTCACCCGGTTTAATGGTTAAATTGATATTGTTTAAAGCCAGGTTCTTATCATCTGGATCATATTTAAAATTAACGTGATCAAAAATTACTTCACCATTGTTTACATGCTTTAAAGGTTTGCGTGGATTTTCAATTGATGGCTTTTCATTGATAACGTCAGCAATTCTGTGACCACTAGCAGCAGAGACAACCAGCTGAGTAAAGATCATTGCCAACATATTCAAACTGCCTAAGACAGAGTTTGAATATGAAAACATTGAAATAAGCTGACCGGTTTGTAAGCTGCCACCAACAATTTCTTTGGCTCCAAACCAGCAAATAGCCAAGTTAGAAATATTTAACACTGCCATAACCACAAGTGAGTTCAGCGACATGATTTTTTGTGCAGTTGCAAATAGTCTGTAGATAAAGCCGGCAGATTTTTTAAATTTAACTGTTTGTGCTTCTTCTTGCACATAGGTTTTAACTTCACGAATGCCGCGAATGTTTTCCCGCACTACTTGGTTCATGCGGTCATAGCCCCTAAAAATCTTAGGAAAATACTTGCTGGCACTTTTAATAATGATACCGAGCAGAATGACAAAAACTGGGGCAATCACTACAAATACCAGTGACAATTGGGGACTGACAATAACAGACATGATTATTGAAACCAATAACATCATTGGCGCTCTGACTGCAATTCTAATTAATATTTGATAAGACATCTGAACGTTATTAACGTCAGTCGTCATTCTCGTAACCAAACTGGCACTAGAAAAATTATCAATATTTTCAAAAGAATAGTCTTGCACGTGATAAAACATGTCTTTACGCAAATTAGCTGCAAACCCAGCTGCAGCATGAGCAGAGGCATAGCTGGCACCAGAACCCAAAACAAGTGAAAGAACCGTAAACACCAATAAAACAATACCGCTTTTAGTAATGTAGGACATGTTCCCTTTCATAATGCCATTATCAATTAAAATACCAACCAAATATGGTATTAACATTTCAATGATAACTTCACCAGTGACAAAGAGTGGCGACAGCAAAGACAGTTTTTTATACTGCCTGATTGACTTACGCAACGTGTTAATCATTAAATACCTCTTTCTAATTTGTTAAAACGTTATTTAATTCTTATATGTATCAGTTTAAAAAGGATAAATAGATTCATAGTAAATCTATTTATCCTTTAAAATATATAGTTATCTAAGTATAGCTCTTTTCTTGACAAAAAGCACCCTATTTGCTCCTATCAGCTGGTGAAAAGGCAGAGCCAATGATTTGATAATGTCGACGGAAAAGCCAGCGAATACCATATACTACCGCAGCAATTATTAAATTATATATTCCAGGTAAAACCGGATTTATAATTTGTAATGCCCGCAGAGACAGTACGCCAAAGCAGATAAAGAGTAATGCCATCATTAAAATAAAACCCCAAATTAATTTTGACCAAGGAATTTTACGATTTTTATCGCCATTAGGTAAGACCCATTCATTATACTTCGTCATAAAAACGCCTAAAGCAGCACCAACAATCAGCAAAGTTAAGGCACCCATCTCTGAATTATATTTGTTATTCTTTTGGAATAAACCAATTAAGCCAAAAAGACCAAAGAAAAGGGCAACATAAAATAAAGCATTATCTGTGGCGTATTGCCAAAACGGAATATCAGAAGCTTTCCGCTTTTTCGGCTTTAACATATCAGCAGCTTTTAATTTAGGTGACAGGCCGTAATATGTACTGGCCGGTTGACCATGACGCTGTGCAATTATTAAATCATTCAAAAGCTCATCTACTTTCTTTTGAGCATCTTCATGACTCATTTTACCTTGTGTTTCAAGCTCCTTTTGCAAGCGAAAAACGTAATCAGAATTTTTATTGCTGAGTTGCTTGCGCAACTGATCAGGTTTCATCTGTTTAACCTCATCATCTTTATTCTGATTGACTACTTTCTCTTTTAATTTTTCTTGCTTATTAGTATCGATTTTAGCTTGTACTTCAGTTTTCTTTTCTGCCATTATTTTTTCCTAAACGTTAAATCTAAATTCAATAATGTCACCGTCTTGGACTTCATAATCTTTTCCTTCAAGACGTAATTTTCCGGCTTCTTTGACCTTTTGCATGGTTTCATATTTATCCAAATCGGTAAATGAAACTACTTCGGCACGAATAAATCCCCGTTCAAAATCTGAGTGAATAACGCCGGCAACTTGTGGTGCTTTCATGCCCTTATGGAAAGTCCAGGCACGTGTCTCGGGTCCACCAGCTGTGAAGAAAGTTCTTAGGCCCAAAATGTGGTAAGCTGCTCTAATTAATCGGTCAAGACCTGACTCTGTTACACCTTCAGCTTCTAAAAACTCTGCTTTTTCATCATCATCCAAACCAGCAATCTCTTCTTCAGTAGCTGCAGAAATTCCTAGACATTCAGCATTTTCACTGTCAGCATGTTTTTTGACAATTTGATAATATTGATCTTTTTCTGGCTCAGCCATTGAACTTTCTGCAATATTAGCTACATAAATAACCGGTTTGTCAGTTAACAAAAATAGGCCCTTAACAATTTTTTGTTCATCTTCATTAAACTTGATTGAGCGAACGGGTTTACCCTCTTCTAGAACTGGCTTAATCTTTTGCAAAACGTTAAATTCAGCTTTAGCTTCCTTGTCATTTTGCTGGGCAATCTTTTTCACCTTGCTAATCCGACGATTAACGGCATCTAA
>CAMLRO010000059.1 GCA_946482425.1 uncultured Lactobacillus sp. | reverse complement strand
TAAATCCCGGTAAAGCATGTTTATTGCATTTAAATTCATAATTATTTGCAATAAAATCCAAAAATTGGTATTTTAATTTTCCTGTGTACATGTGTGATTCAAGAACATGGGCCCGATAATTTAAAGTTTTTGTATTATTAAGAGAATCTATTTTGAGCATAACATTGCGCTCAAAGTATGGTTTGCCATTAATATTATCAGCAGTAATGGTTAAAAACTTAAAAAGAGACCTCAGGGCATTTATAGACCGATTGATTGTAGTAGGCGAATTCAAGTTGCCTTGCTTATTCTTAGTATGCCCTAAATAATTAATATAAAGCATGATGTCGTTGCGTTGCAGGTGAGCTAAAGTTTGGGTTTCAATGCTTTTGTTATTTTCAGCTTTTGAAATACCTTCATGACGGAGCCAATCAAAAAATCTTCTGATTTCTGTCAGATACTGATAGGAGGTAGCTAAAGAGTGACTAGTACCAAAATTGTATTCTTTAACAAAATCTGGCATCTTGCTTAATTCTTCGTCAATTAGATCTAAATACTTTTTTGTTTCCACGTAATAAATTTCTCCTAGCTTAATTTAATAAGTTACATGCTTTATTATAAAACAAAACTAGAATGTATGTTTGAGTCGCATATACTTATTATGGAATGGAGAAGGGGGAAGCAAAAAACGGCTTTGGTATTTTTTTGGATAAATCTTTTAAAAAGTTTTAAATAGAAATTTCGGCTTTAATTGAAACTTATCTAAAAGATCATATTCAGTTTTGCTAAAAAACAATCAACGAATACAAAATATTTGAACTTCTTTATTGTTTTAATATCTTTCATTAAAATTATAGTTTTAATGAAAGCAACTGAAAAACTTCATAGCTGACCGTATTCAAAACCTAAACCAAATTATTCGATCAAACTTTAAATTCTCAAATTAAAACAATGTTGCTCAAATTGCTTATAGCTGCTTTTGATACAAAATCTACCAATGTTATCACTTTTAAAGTACTAATATTGGCTGATTCAAACTACTTGTTAATAAAAAATATTAACTAAACGAAAATTAGCTCTAATAATAATTCCTGGGAGACTCACAGGCAGCTAAATGATTAATTTATACACTCATTCAGTTTTTAACGAACTCTCAGATGACTTGTGTCAATCTAAAGAATTAGAAATTCATTTAAAAAAAAGAATTTCTAATTCTTTTTTACACGCTCTCTCGTAATTTCTATTTTACTTTACATAATATATATTATACGAAGTTATATCTTACTAAGCTGCAACTACCTCTTATCAAAATTTCTTACTTTATCAGCTCCATTTAGATAGCTAAATCAATAATTTATAAGTACGATTTTTTATTTTGAATTTCTTCAAAAGTTTATTACGACAAACAAAAGTTAACATTATTCCAAAAACTATAATTTTATTTTATATAATGTAAAATGATTCTTATTACTTATAACTTTTTAAAAATTAATACGATTAGCCAGCCCTTTTCTTATCCAGATTAATTGATTTATTTAAAAATAATACTTTATAAGTGTAAAAATATAAATAAAAGCGCTTTCTAACATTGATAAATATATAAAACAATTGAAGTTTAATTTTTTGACATAAACACTTTTCTACTTGCCTATCCAGCAAGCGAATACACGCTTTGATATAATATTTGCCACTCTTTCCTTTTTCACTTTAAGTTTAATTATTTGGAGCTTTTTTATTTTATTTTTCCAAAAAATAGCTTACAATACTATGTGGGGTATAGTTTAAAACATTTAGTTTGAGTATAATTTTGCCAAAAGCAAGTGTTTTATTCATTATTATTTTTGCTTTAATGTTTATTTCTATAATTAATCTGTTATTATAGAATATGGAATTATTTTTTTGAAAGGGTTGAATTTATTCCATGAGTATAAATTTAGGAAAAGAAATATGTCGCAGGCGGCGTGAACAAAAGTTGACCCAGGAAGATCTCGCTGAATTAAGTGATCTATCAGTTAACTTTATTTCTCGCTTGGAACGTACAAAAAATCAAAATATTAGTATTCAAAAGCTTGACTCAATTGCCAGAGCTTTAAATACAACTACGCCAGATATTATCATGAATGCTTACCGCTTTAAGGAAGTTAAGGTGGAAAATCATCAAGATAATACTCCTGTATTTATTAAGAAGGTTCTTAATGAACTTAGAAAAATGTCACCTGACAAAGCTGAAAGAGTATGTAAATCATTCATTATTTTGGCTAAGGAAATTAACAAAGATTAGAAAAAGCACGAAATAGATTTTAACTATTTCGTGCTTTTTAAATTACTTAAATGCTTCAGTTAACGGTGGAACAACTTGCTTTTTCCTTGAAACAACTCCAGGTAAGCTAATTTCTGAATCTTTAACTTCACCAAATGCTTTTTCAAATGATGCTAAAGCTTCATTTGAACCTATAACTAATGCGGTTGAGTCTGAATCGAGTACATTAGTTATAAGTAACATAAACAAATCATATCCCTCTGAATTTGCTGAATCTTTCATCGTCTTCAAGAAGGCTTCTTTGCGTTCCAGAGCTTCTGGCAAATCAACCACATTAATTTGAGCTACTCGTACATTTTTGCCATTTAATTCAAATGATTTGGCATCTAAATCGATTAGTTCTTCTTCTGATTTACTTGCTATATTAGTTCCAGCTTTTAATTCTTCCAAGCCATATTTTTCGTAATCTACGCCAGCAATTTCGGCAAGTTCCTTAACGGCTTTTTTATCTCTATCAGTAGTTGTTGGTGATTTTAGCAATAATGTGTCAGAGATGATGGCAGAGAGCATGATGCCAGCAATATTCTTAGGAATTTCAACTTTAAAATGCTTATAAAGACTAAACATAATGGTACTAGTGCAGCCTACCGGTTCGGCAAGATAAAATAAAGGCATACTAGTGTTAAAATTCATAATTCTGTGGTGATCAACAACATGAGTTACAGTAACCTGATCAATGTCTGATACACTTTGCTGTGGTTCATTGTGATCAACGAGCATTACTTCTTTAACTTCATTTGCTGCGGTCTTGATTACTCTTGGTGCTTTAAAACCAAACTTTTTTAAAGCAAAAGCTGTTTCATCATTAGGTTCGCCTAAAGCAACCGCCTCTGTATTGTAACCAAGCTTATTTTGTAAATATGAATAAGCTATTGCTGTACCAATTGCATCTGTGTCAGGATTTTGATGACCAAAGACCAATTCTTTTTCCATTAGATTTCCTCTTTTTCTTTTTAAAATTTTACTTAATTATAGTTTACCTAATAAAGGTTATTCTTGACAGAATAAATTACAAATTTTTTGTCTGGCAGCAAAATTTTTACAAAATTATTTGACAACGTCAGTCTTCTAAGAATTTCTTAAATTCCTTCAAAAAGTTCTGTATGCGGGGAACCTCTTTTTTCCCCTTGCGATAGATAAGCGAAATAGTGAATTTTTTGACGCCTTTTAAAAATACAGGTACTAAATTAATTTGACTTTGATTTAAGCTATAGTAGGAGTTACTTACAATTGTGTCATACTCCGTGTCTTGTGCTGTATCAACCATTTCTTTAGTGGAAGTGAAAGTTAATGGAACATTCAGACCGTTTCTCGCATTCATCTTATTGCCCAGTTTTCCTTTAAGTATTTGAGTTAAATAAAAACTATCAGGATAAAGAACCCACTTTTTTCCTAAAAACTTAGAAACTGGATATGAATTACCTGCTTCAAGATTTTTATCATGAGTTAGAATAGTTAACTTGTCTTGAGTAACTTTCATTAATTCATACTGGCTTTTTATATTTGACTGACTCTTTTTGGTGGTTTCAGGGAGATAAAGCATTGCTAAATCAATCAAATTATTATCAAGATTATACCAAAGATCTTTACGATTAAAATATGATACGCTGATGGTTATATTGGGATAATTTTTATTGAAATCAACCAAAAATTTCCTAAGAAGATCAGAATTAATACTTTCTAAAACGCCAATTGCAATATTGCCTTTATCAGCTTGGGTAAACTCTTGTATATCACTAACAACAGAATTAATAGTCCCGAGCAGTTTGATTGCCCCAGTTTGCAACTGCTTTCCTGCTTCCGTTAAGTAAAGCTTTTTACCCATTTGGCCAAACAACGGGGTGCCAATTGCATGTTCAATTTTCTTTATTTGCTGAGTTAAAGCCGGTTGGGTAATACCAAGTATCTGAGCAGCTTGGGTGTAGTTCATGGTATCAATTAATTGCAAAAAATAATGTAAGGATTTGGTTGAGAGTATTGTATCTGTTTTAGGCATAAGATGATTCCTTCTATCTTAACAATAATGTTGCTCTATTTATATGCTATTATCAATCAAAAACCCCTTTGTGTCAAAGTATTATTTAAAGCTGTTAAAGCACTTCCATAAATTATTGATATCATTAAATAAATAAAAAATTATTCAGCACTTAAAGGCACTCCCAATTTTATATTAACTGGCTGGCCATCACTTGTCGTATCCAAGACAAAGGAGCCATTAGAATACCTATCACCGAGCGGATAATCTTTAGTTGAAAGTTTTATGTGACGTTTACTTGTTGTTGTGATCAGCAAGGTATGTTCTTGACCATATGAAACAACAGCTGCAATACGGTGAGGCTTAGTTTTGAGTTCTCTTAAAACTAATACCCCTCGTTTGGCACGAGATACTTTATTGACTAAGCCAGCTTTAAATTGCTTAAATGCTCCCCTTTGAGTAATTATACCGACACGAATCAAGTCAAGATAATCAGTATTTATTACAACATATGAAACTACATAGTCGTCATCTTTTAAATTCACGGATTTTACTCCAAATGATTTGGCACCTGATGCAGGAATTTCAGCTAAATTATAACGAACCGCATAAGCTTTATGCGTAAATAAAATGATTTCATTATTGCTATCAGGTTTTACTAAATCAACACGAACCATCCTACTGTCAGCTTTTTTCATTTTCATCGCAGTAATTGCGCGTGAACGATAAGTTCTAGTAGGCTGAAGATTACTTAGTTCCAATTGTTTTATATAACCATCATTAGTTGCCATTAAAAAGT
>CAMLRO010000058.1 GCA_946482425.1 uncultured Lactobacillus sp. | reverse complement strand
TACAGCCACAAGGCCAAACCCCCAACATAAACAACGCGTTTAGTTCCTATAGCCCTATGATGGTGTAACGGTGGTGCTACTGTCACCGTTGATGTAATAACTCAAGAATGATAGTTAGGCCTATCTATCAGTGCAGTATTCCAGTTTTAGCTGGGTTGTCAGAGGTGCCATGGCTGACACCGCTGACTTCGTTATTGGTTATCAAGGATGAATTGACTCAACAAACGGAAAGGGGCTTATGATGAAAGCTCTGAACACTATCAAAAGTAGGTTGCTCGCCAGCGTTGCTGTTCCACTTGCGCTGTCTATGGGAGTCGCCATGGTTCCCAGTCAGGCGATGGCTGCAGAGCCTGTGGATACCGCTTCGACATCTATCGTGAGTCAAGTCACCGATTCGCTGACTCCGAGGGATGTGCTGGAGATAGCGGATACCGCATGGGAAAACGGTGATTATGAAGGTGCTGGCATCCTGACCGAGTATGCATTCTCGATGCATGATGGCACTGCCGGTAATGGCTTCCAATCGAGGAATTGGGCTACGACGATCGCCAAGAAAGCTGTCATTAAGCTTCTGCGCTGGGGAGGTTCCAAGCTTCCTGCCAAGATTGCTCCGTGGGCCGGTCGGATTGCAGACTTCCTGGAAGCCACCGGCGTCTGGACTCATGCCGCTATCGTCTCAGGTTTGATGCAGCTGGGCATCCCTTACGATATTGCTGAATACACGGCGACATGGGTTGATTTGTTCCTCTGATTCATGGAGAGAGGGGTGAGCGATGAGTGACCGTGGACGATCAGACCATGTAACGGTTTCGGATGCGATTACCGGTGTTGGTTTTTTCGGAACTGTGTTGTTGGGTTTTGTCTTTCCTTTTGCGGTCGGCATTGGTGTCACTTATCGCTTGCTCCCTTTCGGTGGCGTTCGTTCCTGGGTGCATGGGTGGCGTGGGGTTTTGGGTACCATCGTTATCTTTCTGTTGTGGTTCTTTGGTACCTACATAACTGATGCGTTGGTGGATGTGTTGTTTAGCATGAGCAGTCACAAGGTCTTGAAGAAGCTTGTTAGCGAAGTTGTGAGTTTTGTGTTTCTCATGGGGTTGATGGCCTTGGCCTTCAGCAGGTGGGAAGCCATGGCGCTCTCATCTTTGATAACTGAGGTTCTCACCATTCTCATCTCCCTACTCGTCATTCATGCCGTTGATGCTGCAGACAAGCATGATTAATCTAAACAACGATCATTCCTAGGGAATGAAGCGGATTCGAGTGCCCCTTTTATGGGGCGGGAGAAACGCATCGGACGCGGAGAGGTCTCCTCCTTGGTTTGGGAGGAGACCTCTTCGGTTTGGTTGTGTGTGGTGTTAGTCGTCGGTGGGGTTGATGTTCTTACTGAGGGCCAGGGCGATGAGCGCTGCGAGGTTGTTGGTTCGGTCGAGGGTGAGGGCTTGGACCATGTATGAGCTGGCTTGGTCGGGGTCGCGGGCGGCCCAGGCCAGGTAGGCTCTGGAGGCGCTGAGGTGTGGGGTGGGGCCGACGGCGGCGGTGAGCTGGTCGAAGAGGTTGTAGGCTCTGTCGGCGCGTTCCTGGTTGACGGGGGTCCGGCCTTCGAAGCAGGTGGTGAGGCTGGTGAAGATGAGTTTGACGGCGGCGGGGTCGTGGGGTTGTTCGGTGATGGTGGTCAGGTCGTCTCGGGTGGTGTCGGGGTTGATGGCGGCGACCAGGAGCGCGTCGCGGTGCGGCAGTGAGGTTTCTATCAGCGCGGCCATGCGGGTGAGCCGGTCGTGTCCTATGGCTTCGGGCTGGTGGGTGCCGTCGAGTATGCGCATGATGCTGTCGAGGGCCTGTCGGCCTGCGGTGAGCATGAGTTGGGGGTCCTGGCTCAGTTGCTTGACGTCGTCCTGGAGGCTGGTTGTGGTGTTCATGGGTGTTCCTTTCCTTGGTGCCGGGACTGTTTGTGCCGACGCCTGGAATGGCGGCCCGGGTATAGCGGAGAGTCAAGCCCCCGCGTGGATCCGAACACTCCCCCGGAGGCCGAGGGGGCATGCTGTTCGGCCCCCTCGGCCGGAGCGGGGTGTGGGCGGAGACGCTCGGGGCTTGAGTCGCAGCGGCCCGGGCCAGAATGGAAGGGGGCGGCACAAACACCACATTCCCAACCCCTTCAGCAGCACGCCGCAGGCGTGCGACAGCGGCGGCCAGACATCAAGGCGCAGCCGCCGATGACCACAACCCCGGCCGAGCCGAGCATGGAAAAAGGGACCCCGTTGAGGGGTCCCTTGATGATGTTGCCCTGATGGGTCAGGCCATCTGGCTTCGGAGTCCTGGGTAGTGGTGTGCCAGGTATTCGGCGGTGGCTTGGCGGATCAGTGCCGATAGGTTGGTGCCTTCTGTTTTGACGGCGGCTTCGGCCCATTGGTCCAGGGCCGGGGTGGTGCGTACCTGCCAGGTTTTGCTGGTGGGTTGTTTGAGTTCGTCGCGGGGGCGGCCGGCGAAGATGGAGAGCAGGTCGTCGTCGGTCAGGGGGCCGGCGTCGTAGCCCCGGTATACCCGGGTGCCTTCGATGGGTGTGAATTGGCCGGCGTCGGCCATGCGGTCGAGTGCTTCGGCGTGTGCTGCCCTGTCGGCGGGTGTCTGTGTGTTGGTCATGGTCTGGCTCCTTGTTGGTTGTGTCTATTGGTATCTGAGATGTTGCCACCGGCTGGTCAGCGGCATGGCGTGGAAGGCGTGGAGCTGGCCGTCCTGCCATTTGCTGACGATGACTTCGAGCAGGTTGTCGGGTAGGGCCCCGGGGTGTGGCTGGCCGACGAAGACCACCGTCATCTCGTCGCCGTAGCCCTCGATTTGTTCGTGGCCTATGGAGTGGAGGACCGCGTGCCTGATTTCGTCGTCGGCGCAGCCGTGCTTGCGGGCTGATTGCTCTATCTCGATCTCCATGACCATGAGTGTAGTACAAATTGCACATACAAACCAGTCGTGCGTTCCTCGCGTTGCGGTCTGGCTGTCCGAACGCGGGGCGTTCGACGATGCCGATTCCACCCCGTGGGGTGGCGCGAGGCATCGCTGCGCCGCCGCCGGCAGCCGGCCCCGCTTGGTGGCGGGGCCGGCTGCGGGGTTCATTCACTCTTTGGTGTCCTCCTCCTGGTCGCCGTCGTCTGTTTCATCTTCGTTCCCTTCGTTGTCTTCCTCTTCAGGTCGGGGCACCAGGTCGCCGTCGAGACCGGATTGCTCTTCGTCGCTGATGGCGTAGCCTGCGGTTTGGAGGGCACGGTAGAGGGGTTTGAGCAGGCCGTCTATGTCGTCTTGGCTGCGCCAGGTCTCGTGGTTGATCTGTGTCTCCATGATGGCGTGGCACAGGGCGAAGGCCGTCTGGGTGCGGCGACTCTCGTCAAGGTCGGCCTTTTGCGCCAGCTCGGCTTCCTGGTCCTGGACGATGGCGCGCCATGTGTCCCGCACCTGGTCCCGGCTGACCCACCAGGTGCGTTGGCTCGCTTGGGCGATGACCAGCATGGACAGGGCCTGGGACTGGTTTTTGGCGGGGCGTTTGAGGGACATGAGCCGTTGCGTGTAGGCCAGCCGCAGGTCGTGGCTTGCCGTGTCCAGTTGCTTGGCCGGTGCGATTTCGGCTTCTTGTTCGGCTTGCCACCTGGCCAGGTCATCCTCTCTTTGCCGGCGTTCGTCCTCCTGGTCCTGTTGGGTGTATGGCTCCAGCAGGGTGATTTTGACGCGCCACTGTCCGCCACGGTCGAGCAGTCCGGCGGCCGTGGGTTTGTCGCCTTCCCATTCCTCCAGCCATGTGTCGAGGGCCTGCTTGGGGTCGGGGTCGGTATCCGGGGAGAATCGGGCGATGGTGCGCCAACCTTCCGGGTCAGACCAGGATTGTGATGGTGTCAGCGGCACGATGGGCAGCCCGGCCTGCTTGATGGCTTCCTGGGCCTGTTCGATCCACTTGTCCAGCGACCGTTTGGCCTGGACCTGGTGCAGTGTCATGTTCCAGTTGTTGGTGCCTGCGGCTTTGATGAGCTGGTCTTGCAGGCCTTCGTCGTCGCGGAAGTCGGCTATCGTCTCCAATTCCTCGAAGCTCAGCTGGGATGGCAGCGCGAGTATTTTCTCGTCGTCGATGGACGATATTTTGAGCCGTCGCTGCACGGTGCTGCGGCTGCGGCCAGTGGCTTTGGCCATCTGGTCCACGTCTTCGCCAAGGTCCAGGAGGTGGGCGTATCCGCGTGCCTCGTCCAGGGCGGTGAGCTGGTCACGGTGTATGTTCTCTACCAGCATCACCTCCGCCTGGGTCTGCTCGTCCATGTCGGTGATGATACAGGGCACGGTTGCAAGGCCGGCCTGCTCGGCGGCCGCCAGCCGCCGGTGTCCGATGACCAGGGTGTGCCGCCCCTCCTGGTTCGCCGGTGTGACGACCAGGGCCTGCTGTATGCCTTGGGACGCGATGCTCATGGCCAGCTCCGACACGTCTCCTATCTCGCTTCGGGGGTTGGCGTCGTTGGGCCTGATGGCGTCGATGGGCAGCATGGTCACTGTGGTTGTGGTGTTCATGGGTGTTCCTTTCCTTGGTGCCGGGACTGTTTGTGCCGACGCCTGGAATGGCGGCCCGGGTATAGCGGAGAGTCAAGCCCCCGCGTGGATCCGAACACTCCCCCGGAGGCCGAGGGGGCATGCTGTTCGGCCCCCTCGGCCGGAGCGGGGTGTGGGCGGAGACGCTCGGGGCTTGAGTCGCAGCGGCCCGGGCCAGAATGGAAGGGGGCGGCACAAACACCACATTCCCAACCCCTTCAGCAGCACGCCGCAGGCGTGCGACAGCGGCGGCCAGACATCAAGGCGCAGCCGCCGATGACCACAACCCCGGCCGAGCCGACCAGTTTTATGTTTGCCGATTGAAGGGTGATCTGCAGTAGCTCATGATAGAAGAAAGACCATCCGATAAGAAATGTGTTTATATTGTGAAGCTTTATCTTGATGAAGCTTTCTAACTGATATCCCGAGTATATTAAAGCTTGTTAGAAGCCGCCACTGCCTCTATCATATTTATATGATATGCACACTAGGGCGGCACTTTTTTATCTAAAGGGGTGTAACTGAGATGGACACCGCTCGTATTCCTTACCCTTCGCATCCTTATCAGAGCTCAGCCAATCTAGCCTCTATGCTGATACAGAACGGTCTCTCCGGCATCAGGGCCTATAGGAACTAAACGCGTTGTTTTAGGTTCTGTGTGTGGGTTTGGTTGTG
>CAMLRO010000057.1 GCA_946482425.1 uncultured Lactobacillus sp. | reverse complement strand
TGTCGAATCCCAAAACACCCCCGCTTTGGGTAAAAACAATTATAGCATAATATAGCAAACTTGCCTAATATTATAAAATCCTTTCTTATTTATCAAAAAACAAATTTTTCAAAAGCCAAGGCTATACCATCTTGATCATTCGATGCAGTTTCAAAGTCAGCTTGTTTTTTTGCTTCTGCAGAACCATTATCCATGACTACTGAAGTTCCAGCTACTTGAAACATTGGTATGTCATTTCGTTCATCCCCAATTGCCATTATTTCTTCCGTTTTGTAATTTAACTTTTGTGCTAAGTACTGTAATGCAATACCTTTATTAACATTGGCATGCATTACTTCTAAAAAATTAACGGCTGCTCTGACAACATAATTATCTTGACCAAAAACATGCTTAACTTCAGCTTCAATTTTATCTAGTTTTTCTTTTTCATCGCCAAAAACGGCTTTGATAACAGTTTCATTACTTGATAAATCTTGTGGTTTCCTAATCAATAATCCGGCATTGTTTTCCCATGCCTGCGTTACTGTTATTCTACCCACATTCAAATTGCTGGTAATAATTTGACTGTCAGCATTCACAATATTATAAAAAACTTTGTTTTTCTGACTAAATTTGTCAATTGCTTCATAAGTTTTTGCAGACAAACATTTCTCAAGTAATTTTACGTGCAACCCTGTTTCAATTACGGCACCATTAAAAGTTATTACATATTGATTATTGTTATTCAACGCTAATTCATCAATGAATTTTTTAACTCCAGCATAGGGTCTTCCTGAACATAAGACCACTTTAACATTTTTGCTAATTGCTTTTGTAATTGCTTCTCGAGAAGATTCTAGAATCTTACCTTGACTATTTAATAAAGTATCATCAACATCAACAGCTACTAATTTAATCATTTATGTTTCTTTCTAACAGTTAGTTATTATATATCGTGGCTTCTAAGCTTACTTTTCATTATACAGAAATTTTAAAAATAAAAAATTGTATATCTAAACGATTTTAAACATTTATTTATGTTAACTGTTAACACAAAATATGTAAATTCTATAACTAAGTCACTTCTAAGATCAGCAAATCTACCGCATATTAGCTCATTTTCAAAGCAAAAGAAAAACCGTTAAGAAACTTTCTTAACGGTCCATATATTTTTCTAAATATATTAATCTAAATGTGCTAATCGAACAACATCACGTTCAATCATCAATTCTTCATCAGTTGGAATAATTAGAGCTTTGATCTTTGAATCTGGTTTAGTAATAAACTTCTCGCCATTGGATTTATTAGCTTCTAAGTCTGGCTTTAAGCCGATGAATTCAAAGGATTTCATAACATTTTCACGAATACCTGAATCATGCTCCCCTACACCAGCGGTGAAAATAATCGCGTCTGCACCTTTCATTTCCACCATATAAGAACCAATATATTGGATGACACGATTTACAAAAATAGCTCTTGCAAGATCAGCTTTTTTATCAGAATTATTCTCTAGGTCTCGCATATCAGAAGAAATTTCAGAAATTCCCAGCAGACCAGACTTATCATTTAAAATGTCAATCATTTCGTTAATATCAATATGATCTTTATTCATGATATATTGCAAAACAGACGGGTCAACGTCACCTGAGCGAGTACCCATCGTAATGCCAGCTAATGGAGTGAAGCCCATAGATGTATCAAAAGATTTGCCATCTTTAACTGCAGTAATTGAAGCTCCTGAACCAAGGTGACAAACAATCAGTCTCAAATCTTTGGCATCCTTACCAAGCATTTGAGCAGCACGACCAACAATATAACGAACGGAAGTGCCATGAGCACCATACTTGCGCACACCATATTTTTCATAATATTGATAGGGAATTGAGTACATATAATGTACGGGATCCAAAGTCTGATGGAATGAAGTATCAAAAACGCCTACTTCTGGAACACCAGGCAGTAATTTCATAAAGGCTTCAATACCTTTACCTTCAGCTGGATTATGAAGTGGTGCATATTCCTTCAAATCATAAACTTTTTGTAGATTTTTCTTATCAATTAGAGCAGAATCTTTAAAGTCTTCTCCTCCCGCAACTATTCTATGACCAACACCTACAATTTCACTCAAATCGCTAATCACATGATATTCTTTTAAAGCCTTAAGCAGCAAATTAACAGCAGTTTCCTGATCTGGAATTGCCACATCCTCAGTGTGTTTTTCACCATTAGCCAATTCAATTTCAAAGGAAGAGCCATCAATACCAACTCTGTCAGCAAGTCCACTTGCTAAAACTTTTTCTTCAGGTAAAGCAAACAACTTATATTTAAATGAAGAACTGCCTGAGTTGATTGCTAAAACTTTTTTCATATATGTAATTCCTCCATAAATATCACTTTAAATTTTTTCACAAATCAATTAATGTTTTTAGTATACCACTCATTTAGTTTAACATTAAGCTTTATTAGGTCCTGTTCACTTTTAAATGAGTCTAACTTTGTGAGAAAAACTTCACTATTTCTGATATCTTTTCCATGATTTTGAAAGGCTAAAATTGATTTTTGATTAAATTTATTCTGAAAAGCACTGTCGGGTAACTCAATTATTGCACGCAGAAAAACCTTATCACTTAGCCATGGCATAAAGTCACTACCACCCTTGCCAGACAAAATATTTTGAGGCACTATCAGGAAAGCATAGCCACCGGCTTTAAGATTTTTAATGATCTGTTCAATAAATAAAAGGTGAGCAAGCGAGTGACCATTTTCAGATTTGGTAGCAAAATTTTTAGCATTTTTATCAAGTGGATAATAGCCAACTGGCAAATCGCTTACTACAACATCAGGGCTTTTAAACATCCATGGAGTTAAAGCATCCTGGCAAAACATTTCAATATTAATATCATTCAAATGAGCTTCAATATCAGCAAAACTTAACATTTCTTCATCATTGTCAATACCATAAAGTTCAAAATTAGACTTTGAGTGATTAGCACTTTTTAACTGACTGATTACAGAAAATAATAAATTCCCAGTTCCAATTGCAGGATCAACAATTGTCAATTTTTCTTTTGGTAAAAGTTTTAACATAAACATTGCAATTACTGTTGAAATCGCAGGCGGTGTTGGCATTTGATTGACATCCAATCCATCCTCATTAACCGCTTTTAAAGTTAAATAGGTAAAAATCTGCAGCTTTAATTTATTGGAAAGTTTATTATAATTTAATTTTGCATATTTTTGACTCAATTCTTGAACAGCTTTTTTATCGGGAGCACCCAGCTCAACCTTAATTTGATTATTTTCAAGGTTATCAAAAGTTTCCGTCAGAGCATCTCCAAACGAGACATTTAATGCCTCTTGTAAACAGTTAACACAGTCTAAGAAATCATTAAACAGTTTTTCAATTTTATCCATTGCTTATTCCCCTTATCTCTTAAACATTTTAATAGAAAAAAGGTAATTAGAGCAAGAGAATCAATCATTAATTAAATATTCAATTAATAAAAAATCATTTTCCATACTCTCTTGATAAATATCCAGATAAAATTGAATAAAAATTAAACAAGTGATTAATACCAGAATACTGCTCAGAAACGCATTAGCTTTTAGTCTTATGCTTTTGCTTTTGATCATTTAATTCCTTCTCTTTATTCTTTGGTCTAGAGCCAAATTTAAAATACAACTCTGATGTTCTGCCATCTGCTTCCGTAACTTTTATTTTCAACAATCTATTTGCAGTGGTAAAACTAGACTTATTTACATTTAATAATAGCGGCATGTGTCCGCCTTCAGGAGTAGTAACGCGCAACATCTTTTTATATTGTGTCAAACGATATATTGTATCTTTTCCCTGCGCATCGCTCTTTTTAAAAACTGCCTTTTCAGAATTGGATCGCTCTGGTAAAGTATATATTCTTTCATTTTGTTTCTCTTTAATAAACCGGTTGAGCTGCACATAAGAAAATACAACGTCATCTGTTCGATGCTGAACTTTATTTGCTAGAGTAAGACTTTTTACTAAATTTTGTAAAATGAGAACTACTAATAGCGTCACAAAGACTGCAAATACAGCTTCTGCCAAAATAAAACCTTTAGTATTTAATTTTGTATATCTTTCTTTCTGATTCATCATAAATGCTATTATTACCATAAAGTTTATAAATATGATCGTGAATTAATATTCTTTTTATTTCATGCTTTTTCAAAACACTCCAAGCATATGTTCGGTCAGTTTTTTGCTCTACTCTGCGTTCGATTACTCTACTTTCTCTAATAGTTAATGCTAAAGTTGTAACACTAATTAATGCAATCATTAAACCAACCATACTCTCTGCCATCATAAAACCGCTTTTTTTCCTATTTATCATCAATTGCTCGTCCCCAAGTCATTTGCAACTTCACTCTTCTTGTATATTGATGGTTAGTAACAGTAATTGTGTGAGGCGGTAACGAGCCACTAATTGAAATTTTTAATAGACTTAAGTTACTTATACTTATTTGCGGTTTCATTTTTATTATCTGCGGCTTTTTTCCACCAATAATTATCAATTTTTTTGACGGAGGATAATATCTGACTATACTTGTGCGATTTTGTATAGCTGATCTTCTTGCTGCATGTTCAATAGAGCTCTTAATTTCTTTAACTGTATTTTCCAGTATTAGTTTTTCTCTATATTCATTTATTTTTATAGCACCTAAACCGGCTAAACCAAGCGTAATAGTGAGGGTAACAACCATTTCAACTAGAGTAAAACCCTGTAACTTAGACTTATTTAGCATTTCTTTCAACTACACCATCAGTAACCGTATAGTTTTTAGACTTTGAGAATTGTTTCTTCGTTAAGTAGCCATCATCAAACATATTTTGAAAGTTAATTTCTTTACCATTACGGTCTTTATCATCCTCATAAAGTGTAGCTTGAGTTTGCAAGGTTGTTTTAAAAGCATCATTAGTCCTTTCTTTAGCACTATTTTTTTGCTTTGTTAAATTTGGTGCAATGATTATAAGCAGCATCACTATGATTGCAACCACTACTACCATTTCAATCAAAGTAAAGCCTTTTACCTTACGTTTATCAGTTGTAGATTTTGTTATGATGTTTTTCACTTTTTCCTCCTATATTTCCTGCATCATTGCATACATTGGCAATAAAAGTTTCAAATATAATCCAATAATGCATAAACCGATTAAAATAAAACAAATGGGTTGAACATTTACTATTAGTTTTTCTATTTTTTGTGTTAGATCGTTAAAAAAAGAACGTCCTAATAATAAAAACTTCTTACTCAAGTCATCTCTTGTTGATCCGGCTTTTAATAGCAATAAAATTTCATTAGGCAAAAATTGCTCTTTTTTTATGATTTCTTCAGGATTCATCCCCTTAGCCAGCTGTTTTCCAACCTTTTTTCCTACATATTGCTGTAAAGATCCCTTAACTTGCATAGCTGAATAGTCACAAAT
>CAMLRO010000056.1 GCA_946482425.1 uncultured Lactobacillus sp. | reverse complement strand
CGTTGCCGGCTTTTAAGTTGACGTCATTGGTGCCCACCACTTGGCTGCCGGTCACTGATAGATTGTTACCGGCATTTATTGTTACGCTATCACCATAAAGTTCACTGCCTTTTTGGGTGGCGTTGTCTATCTCAATATGGCTAGTAGTTGATTCTTTACTCAGTAAGCTTTTGCTAGTTGTTTTATGATGATCGGTTAATTGAAGCCGCTCTTGATCACTAGTGATAGCTATATCATGTTTAGCTCGTAAGTTTAACGATTTATTACTGGAAATTTCGGCCGATTTAATTCTAATATCGTTACCCGCTATTAAGTTTAAATCGTTTAGACATTTTGAAATTTTTCAGCCTAGATTAATAAGACATACTTTATGTCTTATTCTTTGGTAGTGCTATTAAAGATGAGCGTTACTTTTTTGTTTTGATTGAATATTCGATACTTTATCTCAAAACTAGTAACGCTCTTTTTAAATATTGATAAGATTAAGTCTTAACCAATGTATATATTATTTCAAATAATATTAATCACTAAAACCATCAGTCCAATAATCTTTATCGATGATATACTCATCAATATAAAAGTCATTTGGATAGTCAATAAAACCTGGTTTATCTTTTATTCTGTTTATAGCATCTTCGGCTAATTGATAACTACCAAAGGTACCAATTTTTTTATCATCTTCATATTCTGTACCTTTATCTCTAGTATGATGTAAATAATAGACTTTTTGCATTTTCATCTCCATGGTTATCTGAATTATTTAATCTATTAGATATTAACAAGTAACAAAACCATCTAACCATTCTGCTCGATTAAGTACACTAGGAATAATCTGAAAACCATTAGGAAAATCGATAAATCCTGGTTTTTTTTTCATTCGTTCTATAGCTAATTTAGCCTGTTTACTTGAACTATAAATACCAATTATCCTAAAATCTTCATCATCAGTATCTTCATAACGAACATGGTATAAATAATATATTTTCTGCATTTTTATATCCTCATCGATTATTTGGGATTCATAAATGATCTATCACCCCATTTTTTAATTTTACTAAACTGAGAATTTGTGCCTTTTTCCCAATTGCCTTTACCGTATTTGTTATTCATTAGTCGTGTAGCAAATTGGTCTCCATTTTCACCTACATATGGTCTATTTCCTCTTGCCCAATCAGGAACATCTTTTGCACCTTCTTTACCACTAATTCCTGATTTTTTAACCTTATATTTTCTGTCTTTATCATTATCATCATCTGGCTGTAAATTTGCACCACCACTTGCGGTTGATGAATCACCAGCTGAGGCATAATCACTGGTCTTATTTTTTTTATTACTAGCTTTTTTCTTCAAATACTCATTGTAGTAAGTGTCATAAGTCTTTACTACAGCGTTTTCAAAATTTTCATCACCAGTGGGATCAACTAAAGCTAATTCAATTAATTTTCTTTGTTCTAAGGTTAAACCTCCTAAAAAGGCTTCTGCCTCTTGAGCATCGGCAACTAAACCTCTTGCTATTAACACATCTACAGCAGTAATGGTAACTGGCTCGCCGAGTGCACTTGGGCGAATTACTTGCCAAGCAACCCTAGGAATTAGAAGTAAATTATTATTCTCAACCGCATTTTTACTACTACTAATAGCCGCACTGGCATCACCAATATTACCACCGCCGGCAGCAACCGCAAGGCCGGAGGCTAGTTGAGATAGTGCACTGATGGTTTGTTTTTCTTCTTCGGTTAAATCTTTGACTTCTTTGCCATACAGTTGTTTGCGGATGATATCTGCTGCAACTTCACCGGCCACTGCACCGGCACCACCGGCAAGTCCTGAGTTGCCTTGTAGCTCAGCCACTACCGCACCAAGTATTGCATGAGCAATTAAATTGCCGGCAATATCATCGGTTTCCCATTTACCATCTTCACCCATATGCCCGGTGTGCAGTTTTATCTGCTCAGTTATCTATGGTGCATTGGGGCTGTTAGGCCGCAGTGAACTTCTGAAGTAGATATAAAAAATCCCAGTTTTTAGACTGGGATCTTAATTATTTGCCATAAATATTAATTCTCATACGGCGGTATTCTAAATACCATATTCCTATTCCAATTGGGATACCCACCGCACCTAACTTACAAGCTATATAAATATCTTCCACTTTGAATAGAAAATCTCCATACATTAAATAAAAATATATTGATAATAGAAATATAACTGCTATATAACATACAAATAAACAAATTGATAAAATAAAACATGTAAATAGTAATGCTACTAAATATTTTTTATTTATTTTCATTTTTCTTTCCTATAGACTCGTTAATCCTATTTCCAACAATTTCTCCGACAGAAGAATTAACTGTAGTGCCAACAACAGATGGAATAGAACTTTCTGTATAATGACCAGTGATCCCCAAAAATCCTCTGTTTGTTTCATGAATATATTTATTAGCAACTGGATTAAACCATGATTGTAATGGGTTTTCTACTAATTTTCCTGCGCCATAGCCAACAAATGATGAACTACCACCTATCAAGCCTCCCATAATAGGGTTTTCATCTTTCAAATAACTCGATGTAGCACCTCCTGCTATACCCCAACCAGTAGTGCCCCACAGCCCAGTACCATAACCACCAGTAAACATTCCGACGCCTGTCCAAATAATAACATCATTAATATTAACTTTTCCAGTAGTTAAATATTGGCCTGCAGCGTTTCCTCCGCCACTTATGGTACCACCAATTATTGCAGATTCAGGAAGAACAGAGATTAAGGCTGGCAATGTTAGTGCTGCGGCTTCAGCAATTATTATAGGTTTACCATATTTATCCATAAATTCTTTTTGCCCTTGCATTATTTCCATAGTAGTTTTATTAATACATTCAGGGTCATCTCCACATTTAGTTTTTGAAGCGTTGTAGAAAGCATACCCCACATAATCACCATAATTGTTCTCAACCGCATTTTTACTACTACTAATAGCTGCGCCAGCATCACCAACACTACCACCGCCGGCAGCTACCGCAAAACCAGTTGCTAATTGTGCTAAGGCGCTCATATTTTCTTTTTCAGATTCGGTTAACTCTTCAACTTTTTTACCGTAAAGTTTTTCACTAATAAACCAAGCTGCAGATTCTCCAATCACCGCCCCAGTGCCACCCGCTAATCCTGAGTTGCCTTGTAGTTCAGCCACTACCGCACCAAGTATTGCATGAGCAATTAAGTTGCCGGCAATATCATCGGTTTCCCATTTACCATCTTTATCTAGATGCCCGGTGTGCAGTTTTATCTGCTCAGCTAGCCATGGCGCACTGGCGCCAGCTAAGCCGCCGGTTATATCGCCGGTGATAATGCCGGTAATAATGGCGGTAGCCGTGTCTATGCCTTTACTGACATCACTGCCCATGGTACCGATATTGTTACCTTTTTGCTTATTTGCTTCTAACTGTGTATCAACAGCCGCGTAATACCAATAATCCTGATTATCCGTATAAAATTCTTCAAAAGAAATTTTTGCCTTGTCTTCATCGCTTAAATCATTATATTGTTTCAAAGCTTCTGCTTTGGATAGAAGTTCCTTATTGTTTTCGATATCTTTTTGTGCCTGTATTCGGTCATACTTTTGTGTGATGCTTTTTGCTTGTTGGGCGATATCTTTTATTAGCTCAACGGTTTCTATTTTATCCAGCTCTTTTTGCTTATCAAAAATCTGTTTTAATGGATTATTGGCACTTTCGGTGTCTCGACTTAAATCAGCAATATTTTGTTGTTGCTTATCTTGATTACGGATGATTAATTGACCTTGCTCTACCGCGGATTTGGTAGTGCTCGATGCTGAATCACTGTTTTGGTAAGCTGTCGGCATACCCGGACCGCTGGTACCGCCACTGACCGATACATGCGTAACGTTAAAGTCGGCTTTGTTTTCGATATCACTAAAGCTTATTGTGCCGGTATCGAGCCTGTTTTTGCGGGTATCGTCTGCCTCAGAGGCAATCACCGCCCCTTTTAAGTCAGTGTTATTGCCCACCGTGATATCATATCCGCCTTTGCCGGCAAATATGCCCGACTGGTCGGTGACACTTGCCCATTTGCTGTCAATATTGGTTGCCGATAATGAGCCGTTGGCACTAAAACCACCAAAGCCGGCTGTTCCACTTACCGAAGCACTGATTTTTTCATAGTCATAATCATCCGTATCTTGCAGTGATTGGATATTTAAGTTATTGCCAACATTCATTTTAACGCTGTCGCCTTTAAGCTGACCGCCGATAATGTTGACATCATTACCCGTTTTGATGTTTAGGTTATTTTTCGCCTCTATAATACTTTCAGTCCATGCACTGCCATCAGCATTTTCACGTTCACGACTGAAGTTACCATTAGCTTTGAAGCGGAAACCACTTTCATCACCCCCAAATTGTAGCTGTATACCAACGCCGCCACCGTAGCTTTTTTCATCACGGTCACTGTGCTGGGTATTGACCGCACCAATCACATTGACATCGTGATTAGCGGTCAGGTTGATATCATTGCCGGCTTTAACTTCACTGCCTTTTAAGGTGATATCGCCACCTTGTTGATTTTTATCTCCGCTGGCAATGATATTAATATTACGACCGGCTGAAACCCCACTGCTAATTACATTATGTTGTTCCTGATTAACTTCACGCTCAGTACGTTGCGTACCAACCATCGCACTTATACCGATTGATGCCTGTGATTGTCCTTGCTGATTTTTCAATTGCAAATCTTCAATCGCTTCAATGGCACTTAAGGCTGATTTAATCGATTGCAGGGCGAGTATTTTGTCGTTATCTTGATGTTTCGCGTGTTTAACCGCTTGTGCCGCTTCATACATATCGGCAGCCGTTCCGGTTAATGCCACGGTTAACCCCGATTTTTCGTATTTATACTCTTCTTTATAGGTGGTTTTGGCATCTAACGCTTCGATATTAACATTTTCACCTTGTAACTTAATATCTTGTTTAGCGATAACGTCACTGCCTTTAATCGCAATATCTTTCCCTGCTTGAATATTGACACTACCATCGGTGCTACCCACCACACTACCGACATAAGCTTGCTCAGTATCAGTTTGTTTTAGGCTCTCTTTTTCTTTACCTATCGTAAAGCCAATACCACCACTGCCCATTAGCCCCGATTTTTTCTTAATCGTTTGCTCTTTGCGGTAATAGGACTCTTCCGCCGCATCAATCTTAATATCGTTGCCGGCTTTTAAGTTGACGTCATTGGTGCCCACCACTTGGCTGCCGGTCACTGATAGATTGTTACCGGCATTTATTGTTACGCTATCACCATAAAGTTCACTGCCTTTTTGGGTGCTGTCGTCAATAATCGTTCGGGTTTTTTCACTGCTACTTTTCAAGAAACCTTTCGTTTTACTTTTGTGAAATTCATCTAAATCAAAGTGCTCTTGGGACGCTTCAATGCTGATAT
>CAMLRO010000055.1 GCA_946482425.1 uncultured Lactobacillus sp. | reverse complement strand
TAGAGCGAATGACAGAATGGTTAAGATCAACTAAATTAAACATTCTTTCAAATATCGCAGCTAAAGTATCAGCTGAAAACCAACCCAAGACTACACCAACTAAGGTAGTCCCAACCTGTGTGGTAGAAAGATACTCATTTAAATTATGAGTCATATGCAAAGCGCGCTTAACTTTGCGCTGGTTGCCAATTTTATTTGACAGCATATCTTCAAGTTGGCTTGGCCTAGTTTGAACTAAAGCAAATTCTGCAGCCACAAAGAAAGCTGCAAAAACAAATATAACTAAAGTTGCTATTAAATTAGTAACTATTTGGGCCGTACTCAAAATTTATATCACCTTTATTAGTTTATCGTTTAAATTAAATTCCCTCATTTAACATTTTATCATTAATAGCGCTTTATTTTAATTAGATTACATACTTATTTAACTAATTTATAAATTTTCTTAAACGGTAAACGATCAGGATAAAACTTGGGATCATTGACTTCTGCTGCATTATCCTGGTAACCAAGCGCAATTGCCATACCCACAAGTTCATCCTCTGGTATTTTACAATACTTACGTACCAGCTCAGGATAAGATACCATTGAATGCGCAGGCATAATTGCTAGTCCCTCATTAAGCGCAAGCAACATGATACTTTGTGAAAAAATCCCTAAATCATAAACTGACCAAGCTGGAGAGGTTCTTGGGATCGTAAGGAAAGCGACATCCTGAGCGTTGAACATATTGTTATTTGATTCCGAGAATAGTTCCATTTTGTTATTAAAAAAATAAGGCTGGGAAGCCCCAACAGCAGCCATATTTTGACTAGGATATGAATCCCAATTGAGTGACAACATTTTGACAAAATCTTCGTGAGGCTCAACATTGTTATCAATTTGAGTTTTCACTTCTTTTTTTAGACCAGAGAGCGCATCACCAGTTAACATATAAACCTTCCACGGTTGTGAGTTAAGTAATGACGGAGATAACTGTGCCCTTTGAATAATCTTAGCAAGTAATTTTTCGTTAACTTTTCTACTAGTAAACTTGCGAGTTACTCGTTCATGGTTATAAACTTTATTAAATTCCATTCCGATTCAAATCCTTACATATAAAGAGAGCATAATGAAACAACTCTACTTTTTTAAAACAAATTTCTCTAGAATTTCAATACAGGTAGAAATAATCAAAAATACTCTATCTTTTTAATACTCACTTGTTTACACTTCTACTAAAGTTACAAATTGAAGCATTACTATCTAATAAAATCAGTCATATACACATTAATAATATTAATAAATTATACGCAATATTGCAAAGGTATTTGGCAAAGATAACAAAAAAATTTATAAAGAAAGATTAATTTATTTGCAACTTTGTGTATAAATCACAAAGTTACTTTTATTATTTTCCTGGTTAAATCAGTATTATTAAATTATATACGGAGGTTTTTAAAATAGATTTTTATAATTTGTTCAGTTTTAAACATATGCAAAATTAAAAAACAGTTTAACTATAAAACAAATTAAACCGCCCCTTTATATTTTATATTGTCTGCGTATTTCTCGTTCTTGATCCCGTTTCTTAATTGCCTCCCGCTTGTCATATTTTTTCTTTCCTTGACCGACACCAATGAGGACTTTGGCAAAACCATGTTTCAGATAGACCTTCAAAGGAATAATTGCAATTCCACGTGCAGACTGGTCCTTAGCAAGTCTTGCCAGTTCCTTTTTATGTAAAAGCAACCTTCTTGAACGAAGTGGTTCATGGTTATACCGATTGCCTTGCTTATATTCACTGATGTGGACATTTTCAAGAAAAGCAGAACCGTTAATAATTTGTACATAGCCATCGCGTAAATTAATACGCCGTGCCCTCACTGATTTTATTTCCGTGCCCGTTAAAGCAATACCTGCTTCATATGTTTCTTTAATGAAATAATCATGATGTGCTTTTTTATTTTGAGCAATTAAATTTTCATTTTTTTCTTTTTTCAATTTTCTAACCTAATGTTTATATCTACTTAAATGTGGATGATTACCATTTTTTTGAAAATTGTTGCGGTAGTGACCCTTATGTGCGTGATCGTTGCGAAAGCCCCGATTACCGCGTCTTTCGTTTTTCGTACCACGATTATTATGAGACCTCTTAGGTGCATTAGGATCATAAATTTCAAAGTCAAGCTGATGCTGCTCAACGTTAGCATTCGTAAGGGTTACTTTAAGAGGCATCCCCACATGATATTGTTTATGAGTACCGCGTCCAGTCAGGGTCATGCTTTTTTCATTATAACTGTAGAAATCATCCGTCAAATTTGAAATATGAATTAAGCCTTCAACTGTATTGGGCAACTGGATAAACATTCCAAAACTAGTCACAGAAGAAACAACAGCATCAAAGTGTTCTCCAACTTTATCCGCCATAAATTCAGTCATTTTGAGATCGTTTACTTCTCTTTCAGTATCAACAGATACACGTTCCTGTGTTGAAGTTTGATCTGCAACTTCAGGTAGATAGCTGGCAAAATGATCCTGTACTTTTTGGTTAATACCATTTTCACTATATGCATGAATCATTCTATGCACCATTAAATCGGAATACCGTCTAATTGGTGAAGTAAAATGAGTGTAGTATTTAGCAGCAAGACCAAAATGCCCTAGTGGTTCTTCTGAATAATGTGCCTGCTTTAAGCTACGAAGCATCATCATTTGAACTACTGCTTCTTCAGGTGTATCAGTTGTTTTAGCCACGACTTTTTGCAAGTCAATTGGTTTAACGTGATTGGGATCAGCAGTAATATGCAATCCAAAAGCACTGCAAAATTCAAAGAAGCCTTTAATACGCTCACCATCTGGAGTTTCATGTACACGATACAGAAATGGAACGTGTTTGCGATAAAAGTCTTCGGCAACAGTTTCATTTGCTATAAGCATGAATGATTCGATCATTTTTTCAGCTATACCACGATCGTGTAACACGATATCTGTGGGTTTACCTTGATCATCAACAATAATTTTTGCTTCAGGTTCCTCAAAATCTATTGCACCACGCTGATGCCTTTGCTGGTATAACACATTATGCAGTTCGGCCATATCTTGCAACATGGGTGCCAGTTTAACGTATTTTTCCTCTAGTTCTTCATGATTATCTTGATCTAAGACCTTGTTGACATTGTTATAAGTCATTCTGCCGTGTGATCGCATAACAGAGGGATGAATACGATAATTAACTCTTTTTCCTTCCGGAGAAATTTCCATTTCGCAAGACAAAACAAGACGATCTTGCCCCTCATTTAAAGAACAGATGCCATTAGATAATCTAAACGGCAACATTGGAATAACACGGTCAACAAGATATGTACTATTACCCCTGGTAAAAGCTTCTTTGTCCAAAGGAGAATTTTCCGTCACATAATGCGCTACATCAGCAATATGAACCCCTAAATGATAGTTACCGTTAGGAAGTTTCCATAAAACCACGGCATCATCGAAGTCTTTAGAATCATCCCCATCAATGGTAACTGCGGGCTGCTCCCTAATGTCCTCTCGATCCGCCATTTCTGCCTCAGTCACGTGATCAGGAATAGCATTAGACTGCTCAAGAGCATCTTCAGACCATTCTGTACGAACATCATGTTCAGACACAATAGCCATAATATCGACGCCTGGTAAATTTTTGTTACCAATAATATTGGTAACAACACCAGTCATCGAATCTGGATTATCTTTGTCAGGATAGTTAGCGAGCGATACTTTGACAATATCTTGTTTTTGTGGACGCAAACTGTCCTGACTAATATAAACGCGATAGTTTGCCAGTTTTTTATTTGAGCTGAGAACATAACCAATAAAATGACTGGTTTTTATTTGAGCATCAGTCATTGAATGAAATTCACCGACCAGTGTTTTCGTGCCACGTTCGAGAATTTCTTCTATTTGTCCTTCAGGCCCTTTACCATTCCATGGATTACCACCAGCAGTGATTTTGACCTTAACACGATCACCATCCACGGCATATGCTGTATAATCACGAGCAATAAAAATATCATCAGCATCTTCGTCCTCGAGTTTGACGAAACCAAAGCCTTTGCTATTTGCCTTAAAAATGCCTTCCACTTCGGTATTTTCCTCAGCTAATTGATATCGGCCATTGCCATCGGTAATTATTTTCTTTTCCTGTTCCAAATAGGATAATGCTTTGACCATATCTGAAAAACTGCCAAGTCTGTCTCGGCGCAACATACGGTCAATTTGTTCAACTTGATATTGTTTTTTAGGATTGTGACGAAAAATCTCTAAAACATTGGCTAAGATATTCTCGTTTTGTGCCATGCACTTAACTCCATTTCGTTAGTAAAAAGATAAAAAAAGTCCTCCCATCACTTGATCGGGAGGAACCATTAGTTATTTTGAAGACAAATAAGCTAATACAATAGCAAAAGCGAAAAAGAGCACCAGTAAAACAGATGTTACTTTTTCCATAAATGCTTCAAAACCACGTTTCTTCGTTTGACCACTAAAAACTGCACCGCCAGAGAGTGCATTCAATGCATCTTGCTGCTTTTGCGGCTGCATCATTGTCGCAATAACGATTAAGATTGAAACAATAATTAGTAGCGTCATAAATAAATTGTACAATGCGCTGCCTCCAATATACAGATACGTTACTGGTAAATTTTAGCACAAAATAGATTTAATTTCGAGTATTATTTTTCGAGTTCAGGTGCATCGGTTTTAAATTTATTTTGCGTTGTTTTTTGGTGATTTTTATACCATAAAGAAGTTTTATTCTTTGCATACAAATTCTTTAATGCTTTTTGTTCATTATAATCATAATCTTGCGGTTTAACCTTTTTAAACCATTTTGGATGATAAAAACGTAAAAGATTACCTGCTATAACACGATCAGACAATGAAAGCTGTGTTGTTACCTTGTTTGAAATTGCCACCAGCTCAGTCTTTAATTTTTTGTCTGGCTTAATTATTTCTTCACCTGTCTTAGTATCATAATAGGTACTGCCTACTTTCGCATATAGCGGTGTTATAAAGTCACCATTTCGCTGGGCAACAATTTGTGGTGCTTTGTTACTTAATAAATCATGACCAAATTGTATAGTGCCCTTGTTCGTAATTCCCAGTAAATTTAACAAGGTTGGCAACACGTCAATTTCTCCACCATAAGTGTTTTTAATGCCGCCTTTTAACCCCTTCATATGAAACATTAAGGGAACACGCTGAAATTTCAGGTTATCAAAATTAGTAAATTCATCCTGATTAAGTAGTTCTGCACTAGCCTTATGGTGATTACCGGAAATACCATAATGATCACCATAAAAGACCAGTAAAGTATTTTTATCTAAACCAGTTTTTTTCATCCACCGCATTAATTGACCAATCGCCTGGTCCAAATAATGAGCAGTTTGGACATAACCATCAACCGTTTCATCACCAGTATCTGTTTTGTCAATTGACTGATTTTTCTTATCCAAATCATAGGGATAATGATTTGTTACAGTAATTAATTTGAGATAAAAGGGTTGCGGCAAACGTTCGATATATTTAATAGATTGGGAGAAGAAAATTTTGTCTTTCAAGCCATAACCAATATAATACTTAGGTTTATTTTCATAATATGACAGTGGCATAAAGTACTCATAGCCAAATTGTTTATAAGCATTATTGCGGTTCCAAAAAGAACCAGCACCGCCATGCATAACGGCAGTAGTGTAGCCACCTTGCTGACTTAGTATTGCCGGAGCACTCTCAAAAGTATTTGAAGTACCATAACTAGACATGGCTGAACCAGACTGCAAACCAAAAAGAGAATTTTCCAGCATCATCTCGGCATCCGAAGTTTTGCCTTGGCCAACTTGATTATAAAAATTGGAGAAGCTGAGCGTATTTTTGGCGTGATACAGTT
>CAMLRO010000054.1 GCA_946482425.1 uncultured Lactobacillus sp. | reverse complement strand
AAGTTTCATAGCCTGTGCGCAAATCTTTAACCAAATTATAAGGATGAAAAACATATGACCGAATTTGAGAACCCCAGCCAATTTCTTTTTGGTCACCTTTAAGTTCCTGCTTATGCTGACGCTTTTTCTCTTCTTCTAAATGAAATAATTTTGCCCGTAATTCATTCATTGCAGTTTCCCTATTTTGCAGTTGAGAACGTTGTGCCTGAGATGTTGTTACAATTCCTGTGGGTAAATGAGTGATTCTAACAGCACTTGAAGTTTTATTAATATGTTGTCCTCCTGCACCACTTGAGCGGTAGACATCAATTCGAAGGTCCTTGGGATTAATATCAACTTTAATACTATCATCAATTTCTGGAATAATTTCCACGGAGGCAAAAGACGTATGTCTTCTTTTAGCTGAATCAAAAGGTGAGATTCTGACTAACCGGTGAACGCCATTTTCCGACTTCATTAGGCCATAAGCATTTTTGCCTGTAATTTTTGCGCTGACGCTTTTAAGACCGGCTTCTTCTCCGGGTTCGTAGTTATTAATTTCAAACTTAAAATTCCTAATATCAGCATAACGCTGATACATCCGCAAGAGCATTTGTCCCCAGTCCATAGCCTCGGTACCGCCTGCTCCTGGATGAATTTCAATCAGCGCATTATGACTATCATATTTACCAGATAAGAGCAAATCTAATTCGTAATCATGAAATTCAGTCTGCAGCTGCTGTAAATCTGCTTCAACTTCCTTTTGTAAGTCATTATCTGGTTCTTCTCTCAGCAACTCTACTGCAGTTATTTCATTTTCATAATCAGACTTTAATTTGTTAAAAGAATCGCGTTTCTCTTTTAATAAATTTGTTTCACTGATCAAGCTTTGGGCTTTTTCTTGATCATCCCAAAAAGAGGGATCCTGCATCTTATTCTCATTAACAATAATATTTTCAGTTATTGAATCTAAGTCAAAGAGACCCCCTAAAGTGGTCTAACCGCTTATTTAAACTATCTAATTCATTTTGAATTTCACTTATTTCCATCGTTTAGCAATAGCTCCTTTATTTTTTAATAAAATTTCAGTAAAAAAGAGAAAGCAGCTGCTTTCTCTTCATCTTAACTATTAACGACTAAGATTTTGTCTAATTTCAGCTTTCATAAATAAGCGAGTTACGTCAAACTCAATATTTGAAATCATTTCTTCAAACATGTTGTAACCAGAATCCTGATATTCAACTAACGGATTAAGTTGACCGTAACCACGCAGACTAATTGATTGCCTTAATTGGTCCATTGCATCTATATGATCAGTCCAGCGATCATCAACTACACGCAATATAACAACTTTTTCAAATTCAAGCATTTCTGAAGGATCAGCTAAAATCTCTTCTTTTTCTTCGTAATTGGCTTCAACAAGATCATATAATTTTTGCTTTAAGTCAGATACAGTAATTGTTTTGAAATCAATGGCATCTGTTTCTTCTTCATTGGTTAAGCTGGAAGAAATAAAGTCACGCAGTGAATCAAGCCGCCACTTGCTGCGATCACCCTGTGTAAACATGTCTACTTGACTATTGATGGTGCGCCGAATCATCGGGATTAAAACATCCTTAAGTGAATTCTCTTCACCGATAACTTGCATCCGTTCACCGTAAATAATTTCACGTTGAATACGCATAACATCATCATATTGCAAAGTTTGCTTACGAGTATCGTAGTTATTACCTTCAACTCGTTTTTGTGCTGATTCAACCTGTCTGGTGATCAAACGACTTTCAATCACTTTATCATCATCATTATCTGATAAGCGGTCAAGGAAGTCTTTAACTCTGTCGCCACCAAAACGTTTCATCAAGTCATCTTCAAGTGAGAGATAAAAGCGTGTAACACCGGGGTCACCTTGACGACCCGAACGTCCACGGAGTTGATTATCAATTCTACGTGATTCATGACGTTCAGTACCAATAACTGATAGTCCGCCTAACTCTTTAACGCCCGGCCCTAATTTAATATCGGTACCACGACCAGCCATGTTGGTTGCAATAGTGACTGCTCCACGCTGACCAGCATTCATGATGATTTGCGCTTCCTTAGCGTGGTTTTTAGCATTCAAAACTGCGTGAGGAATTCCTTCTTTATCAAGTAATTTACTCAATCTTTCAGAGCTTTCGACTGCAACAGTACCGACTAAAACTGGCTGTCCTTTTGCATGACGCTCTTTTATTTCATTGACAACTGCCGCAAACTTGGATGACAAAGTAGGATAAAGAATATCCGGATTATCCTTCCTGATCAAAGGACGGTTAGTCGGAATCGTAATGACCTGCATATTGTAAATTTCACGGAACTCTTCTTCTTCAGTTTTAGCAGTACCAGTCATCCCCGCAAGTTTTTTGTACATTCTAAAGAAGTTCTGGTAGGTAATTGTAGCTTGCGTCTTGGACTCTTCTTGAATCTTAACGCCTTCTTTTGCCTCAATAGCTTGGTGTAAACCATCAGAATAGCGCCGTCCCTGCATTACACGACCAGTAAACGAGTCAACTATTAAAACTTCGCCATCTTGAACAACGTAATCAATATCTTTAAGCATAATATAATTTGCTTTCAGGGCCTGATCAATATGGTGCACCAATTTTTGATTCTCAACATCGTATAAATTTTTAAGTCCAAAATGATCACAGGCTTTTTGAATACCTGTTCTGGTTAACGAAATAGTCTTAGTAGGCCAGTCAATCTTATAATCACCATAGTCTTTGTCATCGTCTGCATCATCATCACTCTTATCCTCTTGAAGAGTTTTGACAAAACGGTCTGCACGAATATAGTCACCATTAGCTTGTTCGGCTTCGCCAGAAATAATCAATGGCGTTCTGGCTTCATCGATTAAAATTGAGTCTACCTCATCGATAATAGCATAGTTAAGTTCACGCTGAACCATTTGTTCTTTGTAAACAACCATGTTATCACGCAAATAGTCAAAACCAAGTTCACCGTTAGTCGAATAAGTAACGTCACATCTATATGCTTCTCGTTTTTCATCTGGAGACATTGCGTTCAAATTAAGACCAACAGTTAAACCGAGCCATTTGTAAAGCTGACCCATTTCTTCTGCATCACGACTGGACAAGTATTCGTTGACAGTAACAACATGAACACCTTTTCCAGTTAATGCGTTCAAATATACTGGCATGGTCGCAGTCAAGGTCTTACCTTCACCGGTCATCATCTCAGCGATGTTACCATAATGCAGGGCAATTCCACCTAGAACCTGCACATGAAATGGATAAAGGCCTAAAACTCTTTTAGCTCCTTCACGAGCAACTGCAAAAGCTTCTGGCAAAAGTGAATCTAAGCTTTCACCATTTTTTAGCCGGTCACGGAATTCAGGCGTTTTTGCCTGCAATTCTTCATCAGCAAGTTGACCATACTCTTCTGCATGACTTTCAACTTTACTAGCAATTTTTTCAAACTTTTTCAGTTCTCTTTTATCGTTATTGTATAGTTTCTTTAAAATGTTTACCATTTAATCGATCCTTATATGTAGTTAAAGTATAAAAACACATGATAATTTTACCATGATTGACGCCAAATGAAAAATAAACAAAACAAAAACCTCACACTAAATGTGGGGCCTTTGCTTGATAATACTATTTTTATTTTGTTTCAATCAAACCATAACGGCCATCATTTCTGCGATAGACAACACTTGTGCCGTTAGTTTCACCGTCTTGAAAAACAAAGAAGTCATGCTCAAGCATATTCATTTGCAAAATAGCTTCTTCAGGACTCATGGGTTTTAAGCCAATTTGCTTATTGCGCACAATAGAAAATTCGTTACTCTCTTTGCCTTTGGTCTCTTCTTCAGCACTCTCAACAAAGAAGTCATTAATGCCTTTTTCACGACTCTTACGATTCACACGGGTCTTATATTTTCTAATCTGTCTTTCAAGTTTTTCAGAAACAAAATCAATACTGCGGTACATGTCGTCAGTAGTTTCTTCAGCTCTCAATACTAAGTATGGCAGTGGTATAGTTACCTCAACTTTAGCCTTGTGATCACGATACACCTTTAAATTAACATGGGCAATCATATCTTGATTCAAATCGAAATATTTCTCCAATTTTTTCAGGCGTTTTTCAACGTAACTTCTTAAAGCATCAGTTACCTCAATATTTTCACCACGAACATTATACTTTAACATATGAGATTCTCCTTTCAACTGCTTTTGCAGTCTTATGTTATCTATATTATAGCAAAATTATAGCAAAACATGAAAGCGCTGAACAATTTAGTTTTATCTGCATAAGGTAAAACTACTAATTTTTGCATTAGGAAAAACTTCTGCCAACGCATCCCGTGCATGATAAAGCGTTCTGCCCGTAGTATAAATATCATCTAATAAAAGTATCTTGCATTTCTGAAAGCTAATCGTAAAGTTTTTCTTAACAAAAAAGCTTTGCTCACTACTTAACCTTTCCGCGCGGTTTTTTTCTCCTTGTGCACCAAGTCCTGCCTTCTTCTCCAATACATGGGTTAATGAAACAAGATTACCATATATTGAGCTGACAGTATCAAATTGCCTTTGTTCAAGATGCTCTGGAGAAGTGGGCACAGGAATATAGAGATCAGCTTTAAACTTAGCCAAATCTTCCTGACATAAATCATATAATACTCTGTGCAAAGCATAATCGCCATACCGCTTATAATTAACCATTAGGTCATGAAAAGCCCTATTATATAAATATACGGAATGGTTTTTCAATAATTCTGGGCCATAGATTTTCTGCCAATTAATGCAATCTGAACAAATTTTATCTTGGCTCAATTTGCCAAAACAAATTGGACAGTGTTTATCAGGAATCCGCATATATTTATTTTGGCAATTAGAACAGATGCATTTAGTTTCCTGTTTGTTCCAAGAGAATAATTGGATAAATGACACTTTAGCAACAAAAAACTGACCACAAAGTAAGCATTTTTTCATTTATTCATCTCACGAATTTGTTTCATAGCATCACGAATACTTTTAGTATATTTATGATAACAAAATAAAACTAAACCACTGGGATCTGTTTTAGCTCGACCCACTCTACCAGCTATTTGTACTAAGCTCGAAGCAGAATAAATTTTATCATCTGCTTGAACAACAATTACCCAGACATGATTAAAAGTAACCCCTCGTTCCAATATTGTAGTCGTCACTAACAGCTGAATTTCTCCTGCTCGAAACTTTTCAACTTTATTAATTCTATTAATATCATTTGCATGAACTCCAGAAATCTTAATTTGACTAAATTTTGGCTCTTTTTTCAGGGCATCAATATAAAAGTTTATTTGATCAACACGAGGTACAAAAAGCAGTAATGGATGGCCTGCTGCTATAACTTTTATAATTTCTTTAATGAGCCTAACATTGATCTTGTTTTGGCGCAGAAAAGGACGAAGAAACAATTTTTCTTTTGGTACAGGTAAAAGATTTCCATGGAATCTTCTTTTCAACTTTAGTTTTCGTAATTTACCTTTTTCTACAGATACCAATAAATCTTTAGTAGGCGTTGCAGTTAAGTAAACGCGTTGACCGCTATCATTAACTGCATTTTTCGCTGCAAAATGTAATTCCGAATTATGGACATAGGGAAAGGAATCAGCTTCATCGATAACAAGCAGATCAAAAGCATGGAAAAATTTTAATAATTGGTGTGTTGTACAAATGGTTAATTGTTCCAGCCCAGGCTCTTGATACTCACGCCCATGATATTTACCGATTTGAATCTCACTAAAAGCTTTTTGAAAACGCGGGTATAACTCGTTTACAACATCAATTCTAGGCGTGGCTATACAACATCTTTTTCCTTTTGCCAAACAGTGTGCTATTAACGGGAATAACATTTCTGTTTTACCTGCACCGGTTACCGCATGGACTAGTGAATCTCGACCATATACATAATTTTCAGTTAATTTATGTGCAATCTCAGCTTGTAGTGAGGTTAGTTCACCCTTCCACGTTAATCCACCATTTGCTTTTACCCAGAAATTTATTTTTTGTTCATTGCGAATTAAATAATCACCCTCCACAATTCTTCCCAGACCAATGCATGCTCTGCAATATTTTTTGCCACTTGGCAGTTTGGCATAAACCCTGGCATTGCAGCGTAAGCAGCGACCATTTTTAATTGCCTCGATTTTGGTTAAGCCAGCCTTTGTGCTAAAATCCATTTGACTACTAAGCCATTGGCGGCCTGCAAGATTTGA
>CAMLRO010000053.1 GCA_946482425.1 uncultured Lactobacillus sp. | reverse complement strand
TAATGAATAATTATAATGGTGAAACTGATCACGATACTTATATCAGATTCTATGATGGCTACCCTGTAAAAATTCATTACGTGTACCTTGATAAAGAAGGAAAACAACACCCAATTTTAGATAAAGATGGAAAATCCTATGACTATGTAGTTGCTGGTGATAACGGTAAAACCAGCGACCCTATTAATACTAGAAATATATATGGTTATACTATCAATTCCATTTTTGTCAATAATGATAAACAATCTAGTACTGACAAAGTCACAGTCACATTTACTGATCAGGAACAAGATGTTTACTTCGTTTATGACAGGGCAAAAGGTAACTCTATTACGGTTAATTATTTATACTATGTGGATGATAAAGGCCATACAAAGCCTCTTCTTGATAAAGACAATAAGCCGATGAAGGAAGAAGTTGACGGTGTACTTTATGGTGATCAGAAAGATATTATTCCAAAACCAGTACCTGGTTACACCATCAAGCAAATTAACATTAATGGCGCTAAACAGCCTGGAACTGATAAAGCAACTGTTGGCTACTCCGAGAAAGAGCAAAATGTCGACTTTATTTATGAAAGAAAACAAGGTAAATCTATTACAGTCAATTATTTATACTTGGATAATAAAGGCCACACAAAGCCTATTCTTGATAAAGACAATAAGCCGATGATGGAAGAAGTTGACGGTGTACTTTATGGTGATCAGAAAGATATTATTCCTAAACCAATACCTGGTTACATCATTAAGCAAATTAACATTGATAATGTTAAACAACCTGCGACTGATAAAGCTACTGTAGGCTACTCTGATAAAGATCAAAATGTTTATTTCATTTATGACAGGGACACAGGTAAACCTATTACGGTTAATTATTTATACTATGTGGATGATAAAGGCCATACAAAGCCTATTCTTGATAAAGATAATAAGCCGATGACAGAAAAAGTTGATGGTGTACTTTATGGTGATCAGAAAGATATTATTCCCAAACCAATACCTGGTTACACCATTAAGCAAATTAACATTGATGGCGTTAAACAGTCTGGAACTGATAAAGCAACTGTTGGCTATTCCGATAAAAAGCAAAATGTCGACTTTGTTTATGAAAGAAAACAAGGTAAATCTATTACAGTCAATTATTTATACTTGGATGATAAAGGCCACACAAAGCCTATTCTTGATAAAGACAATAAGCCGATGAAGGAAAATATTGCCGGTGTACTTTATGGTGATCAGAAAGATATTATTCCAAAGCAATTATTTGGTTACACGACCAAGCAAATTAACATTGATGGCGTTAAACAGCCTGGAACTGATAAAGCAACTGTTGGCTACTCCGAGAAAGAGCAAAATGTCGACTTTGTTTATGAAAGAAAACAAGGTAAATCTATTACAGTCAATTATTTATACTTGGATGATAAAGGCCATACAAAGCCTCTTCTTGATAAAGACAATAAGCCGATGAAGGAAGAAGTTGACGGTGTACTTTATGGTGATCAGAAAGATATTATTCCAAAACCAGTACCTGGTTACACCATCAAGCAAATTAACATTAATGGCGCTAAACAGCCTGGAACTGATAAAGCAACTGTTGGCTACTCCGAGAAAGAGCAAAATGTCGACTTTATTTATACTAAAAAGCCAGACACTAACAACCCTAATACTAATAAAGTTAGAGCAGCAGATGTAACTGTTCACTATAAAGACGAATTTGGTAATACTATTGCTCCCGATGAGATACTGAGTGGTTATGTTGGTGATAGCTATACTACTGGAGCTAAAAATATTTCTGGCTATACATTAAAGACGAGACCAGATAATGCCACGGGGCTCTTTAACACTTTCCCGCAAGATGTAACTTATATTTATACTACGATAGGTACAAACAAGACACCAAATATTAATGAGCCTACTACTCCTACTACCCCTAATACCCCTTCTAAAACGCCTAAAGAAAATAATCGGAAGGTAAAAAATGAGAAGGAAAAAAAGAAAGGAAAAAAGAAAAAAGCTTTCAAACCAACAGTAAACAAAAATTTGTCTCAAAAGCAAGGCAGTTCAAGCGTTACTAAAAGTCAACAAATTGTTGCTTTACCACAGACAGGTACTAATAAGCATTCCAGTCTGGCTATGCTCGCATTAGGAAGCTTAACTTTAGTTGGTGCACTAAGTGCAGCCTGGTTTAGTCGTAAGAAAATTAAATAAAACTCATCAGTAAAAATATGAAGTGAAACTAAAAAGTTAGACATTTTAATATTACGCAAGATTCAATGCACGATTCCGATATTTGATCGGAGTCGTGTATTTTAGTTTGTTTGATCTTCTAATATGATTGAACCAGTAAACATAATCATGCAGTACTCCCACTTTTCTTCTAGTGAATTGATCTTAGTTTTCCCGGTGCATTATCATGATAATTGCCCTTGCATAATATGCTTTGCTTACGTCAGTCAAAGATTTTTGGTGCGTTAAATACATACAATCAACTTCAACTTTCAAAACAATTGTATATTTAGTCATTAAAAAAGTACGCCCAATAGTTAGATTTATGTTTAACTATTATGAAGCGCTTCAATTTTAACAGGTGCTTTTCTTTTATGCAGTTTGACATTGATTTAGCCCAGCCATATACTAAACCTATATTAATATGCAGTTTAGAAGAGGAATTATATGAATACACATAAGAATGCTAACAAGCAAGGAGAAAAAATATTGCTCGGCGGCGTGGCCGCAGCTGCTTTAGGCTTAATTAATGCCAAGCCCCAGACGGTCAAGGCAGCTAATCAGAATGGTACTCGTGCCAGCAAGAAGACTGTGAGAAGAGCAGTCAAGACTAAATTGACCTACCAAACTGAAGCTGTGGGTGAATCAGCTTCTGATGATGACCCCACTGGCCAAACTAGCGACAGTCAACCCATTAGCAGTGAAGCTAACACAAGCACTGCAAGCAGCAACCCTGAAACCGGGCAGGAGCAAGCTAGTGCTAATAACAATCCAGCAAGTGGCAGTAATCAAAATGCAACCACAGACAATGCAAAAGCTGATAAGCAAGAATTTGATAATGGACAATTTGATTCAGTTAATGCATCTCGTGAAAGCAATGTATCCGTTTCAAGTACTTGGAATAATATACCAGTTACCTTTAATAACGGCATATTATCAATTGGTAAAAAAAGTGAAAATTATTCAATTGACAATTCTGCCAATAACGACATTAGCATTAGCCAAAATATTAGTAGCATAACACCAGACGATATCACTGAAATTGATATTAATGCCTCAATCGCAATTATAGGCAGTGCAAATGGAGTTTTTAAGAATTTAAAAAACATAACCTCAATAAATGGCTTAGATAAATTAGATACTTCTCAAGTTACAAGCATGCAACAAATGTTTGCTAGTTGCCCTAAATTGATTGAATTAGATTTATCTAGCTTTAGCACAGACAAAGTGACCAACTATACTGGTCTTTTTGTCAATGATACAAATTTAACTAGTATTAATTTGTCCAATTTTACAATTGCAGATGACGCTAAAATGCTAATTATGTTTCGTTTCTGTTCAAATTTAAAAAAATTAGTCTTGGGTAGTGGCTTTAAAATTCCAGAAATTAAAGGAAAACCAGATTCATTTTTGCCTGATTTGGGAACTTGGGTAAACATGGGGGTTGATCAGGGTTCTCCAGCCAAAGGCACTAATAAGTGGTCTTCAGCCGATTTAATGACCAAATATCAGGGCTCTACTGATCACGACACTTATGTTTGTTTTGCTAATCTAGGCGGTACCGTTACTGTCCATTACCAAGATGAAGATGGCAAGCAACTAGTTGATCAAGATGGCAAGGAAATTCCTGATGAAAAGCTCTTTGGCAATATTTCAGACCCAGTATCTGTTGATACCAGCAAGGAAATTGCCGGTTACACCTTCAAAGAAAACAAAAATTCTGATATAACAGCATTTACTTCTGATCCACAAGATATTACCTTGGTCTACTCTAAGAGTAAAACTGATAACACTTGGGAAGGCGTTCCTTTTACCTTTAATAATGGCATCTTATCACTAGGTGAAAAAGGCAAAGACTATTTAATTGACAACACCGCCGGAAATGAAATTGGTATTAATAATAATATAAGTACTATAAATACTGATAATATTACTGAAATAGATATTCTTGGAAAAATAACAATTAATGGGCCGGCTGATTCATTATTTGATACTCTTCCTAATTTAACTCAAATTAATGGTTTAGATAACCTCATTACTTCAAATATCACTGACATGAGCTACATGTTCGCTAATTGTCCAAAATTAATTTCATTAGATCTCTCAAGTTTTGATACTAGCAAAGTTACATTCTTTTCTTCTATGTTTTATGCAGACACCAACTTATCTAGCATAAACTTATCTAACTTTACAATTACTGATGATGCTATATTAGATGGTTTATTTGATTCATGTGCAAATATAACTAAATTAACTTTAGGTAAAGGGGTTAAATTTCCTCTAGACGGAGAACAGCCTGAAGATTTACTTAAACAGTCAGGTACCTGGGTAAATATGGGTGAAGACGATGGTTCTCTGACCAAGGGTACTAATCAGTGGTCTTCAGCTGATTTGATAACTAAATATAAAGGAGACAGAGACCACGACACCTATGTTAGGTATACTGGTGGCATCGTAACTGTTCATCGCCAAGACGAAGATGGCAAGCAGCTAGTTGATCAAGATGGCAAGGAAATTCCTGATGAAAAACTTTTCGGCAACATTTCAGATTCGGTAACTGTTGATACCAGCAAGGAAATTGCCGGTTACACCTTCAAAGAAAACAAAAATTCTGATGTAAAAGCATTTATCTCTGACCCGCAAGATATTACCTTGGTCTATTCCAAGAGTAAAACTGATAATACTTGGGAAGGTGTTCCTTTTATCTTCAATAATGGTGTCTTATCACTGGGTGAAAAAGGCAAAACCTATACGATAAATAATTCAGACAATAAGGATATTAGTATTAGCCAAAATGTTAGTGGGGTAACTGCAGACGATATTACTGAAATCGATATTAATGCTCCCATTGCCATCATTGGATCTGCTGAGATGCTTTTTTCTCGACTCACGAATCTTAACACAATCAATGGCTTAGATAAACTAGATACTTCTAAAGTAACGAGTATGCTATGGATGTTTTTTGACTGTAAAAAAATGACTTCTTTAGATCTCTCAAGTTTTGATACTACCAATGTGACCAGCTTTAATGTAATGTTTGCTGGCGATCCCAACCTAACTAGCGTAGACCTATCTAGTTTTACTGTTGCAAATGATGCCACAACGATGGGAATGTTTGTATTAACCAATAATTATACTTCCAGTTTGACCAAGTTGATTTTAGGTAAAGGTTTTAAATTCACTACAAGAAATGGTAGACCCAACAATTCACTTCAACAGCCAGGAACTTGGGTAAACATGGGGGAAGGCGATGGTTCTCTGGCCAAGGGTACTAATCAGTGGTCTTCAGCCGATTTCATGACTAAGTACCAAGGTGATAGAGACCATGATACTTATGTTAGATATACTGGTGGCACCGTTACTGTTCACCGCCAAGATGAAGATGGCAAGCAGCTAGTTGATCAAGATGGTAAGGAAATTCCTGATGAAAAACTTTTCGGCAACATTTCAGACCTGGTAACTGTTGACACCAGCAAAGAATTTGCTGGCTACAAGTTCAAAGAAAACAAGAATTCTGATATAAAAGCATTTATCTCCGATCCACAAACTATCACTCTAGTTTATTCTAAAAATAAAACTGATAACACTTGGGAAGGTGTTCCTTACACCTTTAATAATGGCGTCTTATCTCTAGGTGAAAAAGGTGAAAGTTATACAATAAATAATTCAGACAAAAATAATTCAGACAATAAGGATATTAGTATTAGCCAAAATGTTAACGGCATAACTGTAGATGATATCACTGAAATTGATATTAATGCTCCTATTGCAATCTTGGGCTCTGCTCAGCGTCTCTTTTGTAAATTAAGCAATTTAGTATCTATTAAAGGGTTAAATAACTTAAATACTTCTCAAGTCACAGACATGACGAAAATGTTTTTCGGTTGTACAAAAATAGTTTCTTTAGATCTATCTAGTTTTGATACTACCAATGTGACTAGTTTCAATACAATGTTTGCTAGTGATCCCAGCTTAACTAGCGTAGATCTATCTAGTTTTACTGTTGCAAATGACGCTACAACGTTGGGAATGTTTGTAATAAGCGAAGATGATACTCCCAGTTTGTCCAAATTAATTTTAGGTAAAGGGTTTAAATTCACTACAAGAAATGGTAGACCCAACAATTCTCTC
>CAMLRO010000052.1 GCA_946482425.1 uncultured Lactobacillus sp. | reverse complement strand
AGCCATCATAAGCAAAAAGCACAGCTAAAAGAGCTTGTCCGAAGGCCATTGCTCCTGAAGCAGATGTTATTTTAGGCGCTGGGGCACCTGCCAGCTGATTAGGCCCACTAAAAAACAAAGCAAAGATTATAATTGCAGCAATCGGCAAGAGCTTAATAACCAAAGTTATTTTTTGTACCTGACCACTCAATTTTGACCCGATCCAATTGATTAAAAGTATCGCCAGCATCACGATTAAAGCGATCACTGTAGTAGATAAGTTTTTAAAATGTGGTATTTCTTTTAGTTGGGTCGCGAACACGATTGAAAGTGCAGCGATATTTGCCGGATAATAGACAATTATTAATGACCAGCCAAACAGAAAAGCAACTTTGGGACCGTATATTTCTTCCAGATATCTGACAGGTCCACCATCTTTGGGATATATTGATGCCAATTCAGCTATGCTTAATCCTGCCATTAGAGTAATTAAGCCGGCAAAGGGCCACACTATGATACTTAGCCAGGCATTATGAGTTAAAGCCGAAATGTTAGCAATTTTGAAAAAAGCCCCGCCACCAATCATGGTGCCCATGACAGTTGCTAAAGCAGCGAAAAAGTTAAGTTGTCTCTTCATATTTTTACCTTACTTAAATTGAATGATAAAAGTAATTATATGCTTTGGTAGACAAAATTAAAAGATGATGATTTGAAAATTAAAAAATCTTTTCTGAAAGCTTTACGCAGTTTTTGCCAATTTCGACTTTAAGCAGGCAAAAGAAGCGGGCAAGGAAACCGATGTAATTGTGATCATTTTAAATAATAAGAATATTGAATTTGATCAAACTAGTATGAGTCAGGTTAATTCACAAACAGAGATTAAATCTTTGCCTAAATAATATTTTAGGGGATATACATAAATAAAATTAATAACACATTTGAGGGTAATTTCAAATGTGTTATTATTTTTGGTAGAAATAAATTATTTGAAAATTATGCTAATTAAGAGGTTTTAGAGTTTAAATGAATAAAGTTACAGTTATTGGCAGTATTAATTTAGATACTAATTTACGCGTCAAACAAATGCCCAGACCAGGTGAAACTGTTCATGCTTCCGGACACTATTCAGCTGCAGGCGGTAAAGGAGCAAATCAGGCGGTTGCTGCGGCAAGGTCAGGATGTGAAGTTAGCTTTATTGGTGGTGTAGGTGACGATGCGCCGGGAAAAGAAATGCTGAGCTTACTTAAGAGTGAAGGCATTAATACCCAAGGTATTATCACAGCTAAAAAAGAATCAACTGGACAAGCTTTTATCACAGTAGATGATAGTGGTCAGAATTCTATTACTATTTATGCTGGTGCTAATTATGCCTTTGGCCCGGCTGAAGTTGAGCAGAATCAGGATTTGATTAAAAGTTCTGACTTCCTTATTGCACAATTTGAGACTCCACTTGCTGCAACAGTAAAAGGGTTCGAAATTGCTCATGATGCCGGTGTAAAAACAATTTTAAATCCAGCTCCTGGAATGGCTAAAATCCCTGCTGATTTGTTAAAACTTACTGATATCATTACTCCAAACGAAACAGAAGCTGAAACGATCACTGGAATTAAGGTGACTGATGAAAAAACTGCGCAAGTGGCTGCTGCCAAGCTACATGATCAGGGCGTAAAAACAGTTATTATTACAATCGGTGCTAAAGGCGCATTTTACGACTATCAAAATCAAAGAGAACCTGTTCCGGCTTTTAAGGTCAAGGCTGTTGATACTACAGCAGCTGGAGATACTTTTATTGGTGCAATGACAAGTTTATTGCAGCCAGATTTTTCTAACTTAAGAGATGCGGTTCTTTTTGCTAATAAAGCTTCGTCACTTACTGTGCAAAAATACGGTGCTCAACCCGCTATTCCTTACGTAAAAGATATTAAAGTTGATGAATAACGACTAGATTTTGAATTTAATTTCAGAAATTAAGATTACTTTATTTGGTATAGCGAAAACGCCTTTTTTAACTCTATCTTTAGTATAATAAAAGAGTAATTGAGAGTTTGCTGAGTTATTTCAACAGTTTTAAAAAGAAAGGCACTTAATTATGACAACAAAAATAGGTATTATTGGAGACGGTCATGTTGGTTGTACCGTCGCTCATGAATTGATTATTTCAGGTTTAGTCGATGATTTAGTAATGATCGATGTTAATGAGGGCAAAGTTAACGCTGATGCAATTGACTTTGAAGATGCAATGGCCAACCTGCCATACCATACCAACATCATTGTTAATGATTATAATGCACTAAAAGACGCTGACATTGTGATTAGTACTTTAGGAAAAATATCATTAGAAACAAAGGGTGACCGTTTCCAAGAACTTGAATATAATAAAAAACAGTTAAGCCCGATAACTGAATCTATCAAAAATAGCGGCTTTAACGGTATTCTGATTGTTATTTCTAACCCAGTAGATGCAATAACCAGTCTTTACCAGCAACTAACTGGTTTGCCCAAAGAACAAGTTTTGGGCACTGGTACTTTACTTGATACAGCAAGAATGAAAAAAGTTGTTGCTAAAAAGTTTAATGTTGATCCTCGTTCTGTGAGTGGTTTTGCATTGGGTGAACATGGTGATACTCAGTTTACAGCCTGGTCAACAGTAAAAGTATTTGAACAGCCATTAACTGAATTGGCTAAAAATGAATCATGGCAGCCCAGTGATTTAGAAGATGAAATCAGATTTGGTGGTCAAAATGTCTTTATGGGCAAGCATTACACTAATTATGGGGTCTCGGCTGCTGCTGTGAGAATTGTGCGGGCCATTTTAACGGATTCACGGACAGAATTGCCTGTATCAAGTTACCAAGAAAAGTACGGTACTTACATGTCTTATCCTGCAATTGTTGGCCGAAAAGGTATAGTTCACAAAATTAATTTACAACTAACTTCTAATGAAGAAAAATTGTTGGAAAAATCTGCTGAGGCAATCAAAGAAAAATCACAGGCTTAAAAAGATCAAAATAGATAGACCAAACGCGCTAAACAAGCGCGTTTTTTATTAGCCAAAAGATAGAAAATGAGAGTAATATTAAGCAAAGTCATTGACAAAAAGTAAGTAAAAGCATAGCATAAGAAACACTGATAGTTGTTTTAGAAAGAAGTGCAGTTAATGAGACAAAGGCAAAGAATTGAAACGAAATGTATTTCATTAAATTATTTGCAAAATAATTGTTTTTGTTAGTATTCGCGCTCCAATTTAAAACAATAAGTATTTAGGACCTGCGAATAAAGTATTTGCAGGTCTTTTGTTTTGTTAGAACTACTGTGACAAATAAGCAGACTTACGAGTCCATTTAAGTACTGCAGGGGAGGTTAAAAATGAGCTGGCAAATTATTAATCAAAGTTTGCCTATTTTTGCAAAAGCTTTTCAGTTGACTATCTGGTTGTCTGCTGTTGGAATAATTCTTTCTATTGTAGTGGGAATTTTCTGCAGTTTAATCCAATATTTCAAAGTACCAATTTTGAGTCAACTAATAACAGCTTATGTAGAGTTAGCAAGAAATACACCTTTATTAATTCAATTGTTTTTCCTATACTATGCTTTTCCAGTTATTGGACTAAAAATGTCAGCCCAAACTTGCGGAATTATTGGTCTGGTATTTCTTGGTGGAGCATATATGGCTGAAGGCTTTACAGGTGGTTTTGCCGGGGTTAGTTCAACCCAGATTGATGATGGTAAAGCTTTAGGGATGAACAATTTGCAATTAGCCCATTATGTCGTCTTTCCGCAAGGCTTTGCGCTAAGTATGCCTGCCTTAACAGCAAACATTATATTCCTGATTAAAGAGACTTCTATTTTTTCAGTAATTGCTATTCCTGAATTAACCAATACAGCTCTGGACCTAATTGGAATGTATTACCGGACAAATGAGTATTTGCTAATTTTGGTGATTGCCTACGCAATTATTTTAATTCCAATTATTTTACTTTTAACTTATTTAGAAAGGAAGGTACGCTATGGCACATTCGGCGATTAATGTTTTCTTTAGCGGCAACAACTTTAGCAGAATTTTACAAGGCTTGTGGACTTCTGTTTGGATTGCAGGCGTTAGTCTGGTTATTGGTCTTGTTTTAGGTACATTCCTTGGTGTATTGCGCACTTTACCCAATAAAATAATTCGATTTATTTTGCGGCTATATCTGGAATTCTTCAGGATAGTTCCCACCATTGTACTATTATTTTTGTTCTACTATATTTTACCGCGCAGTTTTCACATCAATTGGCCTGCCAGTTGGATGGCAGTTTTAGCCTTTGCCCTATGGGTTGCTGCTGAGTTTAGTGATATAGTTCGTGGAGCAATAGAATCTGTTCCTATTGCTCAAAAAGAATCAGGCTTAGCTTTGGGTTTGAGCAAAGTGCAACTTTTTCGCTACGTTTTATTGCCCCAAGCCGTGCAGCTTGAGTTACCGGCAACTATTAATCTGGCTACAAGAGTAATTAAAACTACCTCTTTATTAATGATGATCAGTATTATGGATGTCATCGCGATTGGACAACAGATTATTGAAGCTAATAACCAAAAATATCCGACAGCTGTTTTTTGGATTTACGGTCTGATTTTCTTTTTATATTTCATAATAGATTATCCATTATCAGTATGGTCTAAACGGCTAGCAGCAAAGCAGGACAGGTGAGATAAATGACAAAAGAAGTTTTACGCGTTGAACATCTAAACAAGTTTTATGGTGATTGGCAAGCTTTACATGATATTAGCTTTACCCTTCATCAAGGTGAAGTGCTGACATTATTAGGTCCCTCCGGTTCTGGTAAAAGTACTTTAATTAGATGCTTAAACGGCTTGGAAGATTTTAAAAGTGGCTCACTTTACTTTAAAGGACAAAAGATTAAGACTGATGCTAAAAATTGGCAGGTTTTACGCCAAAAAATCGGCATGGTTTTTCAAAGTTATGATTTATTCCCTAACTTTACGGTTCTTGAAAATGTTTTACTGGCTCCGGTAAAAGTACAAAAAAGATCAGAAGAAGAAGTCAAAAAAGAGGCTCTGCAACTGTTAAAACGAGTAGGATTGGAAAAATACGTTGATTCTTATCCTCGTGAATTGTCTGGTGGGCAAAAACAAAGAATTGCTATCGTCAGAGCGTTGGCAATGCATCCCGAAGTAATGCTTTTTGATGAGGTTACCGCTTCTCTTGATCCAGAAATGGTTCGAGGCGTTTTACAGATTATGACTGATTTATCACGTGTTAATCATATGACAATGATTATCGTAACCCACGAAATGAACTTTGCACGCCAAATAGCAGATCAGGTTTTATTTCTAGAAGAGGGGAAAATTTTGGAAAATACACCTGGTAAAAAATTTTTTGAACATCCCCAAACAGATCGTGCTCGTGATTTCTTGACTAGTATGGACTTTTAAGGAGTAAATAATGAAGAAAAATAAAAGCAGAAATATTATTATTGGTGTTTTAGTAGTTTTAATTATTGCGGTTGCCGCATTTTTTGGTATCAAGTCATCAAAAAATAATAGCAGTAATGCCAATGAAAGCAGCGTGACTACGATTAAAAAGCGGGGCGTTTTACGGGTTGCCGTATTTGGCGATTTACCTCCTTACGGCTGGGTTGATGATCATGGCAATCGCTTAGGCTACGATGTGCGTCTTGCCCGGCAAATGGCTAAGGATATGGGTGTCAAAGTAAAATTTACCCAGGTTAATGCCAATAATCGCGTAGATACTCTTAATTCAAATAAAGCTGATATCGTTTTAGCTAACTTTACAGAAACACCTGAGCGTAAACAAGTTGTTGACTTTGCTAAGCCATACATGAAGGTATCGGTTGGAGTTATTTCTCCTAAGAATGCACCAATTACAAGCGCTTCTCAGCTAAAGGGTAAAAACTTGATTGTTAACAAGGGCACAACCGCAGAAAATTACTTTACCAAAAAGGGCGGTGTGGACTTATTGAAATTTGACTCTAAAACGCAGCAATTTAACGCTTTTAAAAATAAGCGTGCTGCCGCTTTAGCAGATGATAATTCATATCTTTATGCTTGGGTAAAGAAGAATCCTAATTACACTGTTGGAATTAAAAATATCGGCCCTAATCAATTCATTTCTCCTGCGGTCAAAAAGGGTAATAAGTCTCTTTTAAATTGGACGAATAAAGAAATTACTAAGTTAGCAAATAAAAAATTCTTTACTGATGATTACAATAAGGAACTAAAACCATACTTTGGCAAAGAAGTTAAGCCGAGCGACATTGTTTTAAATTGATGCAGCTGCTATAATAAATAAGTCTTGAATTTTGCCTTTAAAGATGATAAGGTATTAAACGTTAATCGATTAATCTATGACTTGAAATAGGAGTCATGGCAAAGGAGTAATAAATATGAAACAAGATATTCATCCAGATTACCAACAAGTAGTCTTTATGGAT
>CAMLRO010000051.1 GCA_946482425.1 uncultured Lactobacillus sp. | reverse complement strand
ACACTATTTAAATGATTTAAGCAAGTTTGCTAGAACTTCCAAAGAAGAAATTCAACACATTAATGATACTGATCTGTTACTGGGACTAACGGAAGAATATGGTATGCGTGACGATTATGATCGGTTTTCTATGTATTTATTGCAAAGATTGCGTAAAGGAAAAGTGGGAAGGATTACTTTGGATCGATTATGACAATTGGTGAAATAAAAAAATTACTGGCACAGGGCTCACTCAATAATGAAGATTTGAGTATTTTAGAAAATGATACTCGTGTGGGTGTCCAAAAGCTCTTACTAAGTTATCATAATCGTCAGCAAAAATTAGCCAAGAAAAAAGCCGCATTCATAAAAAGATTTGCCTATGAAAAAACTTTTTGGGCAAAAAAAGAGATTGTTGCAGGGGTAGATGAAGTCGGCAGAGGACCGTTAGCCGGTCCTGTTGTGACAGCCGCCGTAATCATTGATGACAGCTTTGATTTGACTGATGTCAATGACTCTAAAAAATTAAGCGCCAGTCGCCGCCAAGAATTATATCCCTTAATTTTAAAGGAAGCAGTTAGTGTGGCAATCGGCTTAAAAAGTCCGCAAGTGATTGATGAAATAAATATTTATGAAGCAGATCGTTTGGCAATGGCTGAGGCTGTAAAGAATTTAGACGTTAAGCCTGATGCTTTGCTTGTTGATGCTATGCAAGTACCGGTTAAATTGCCGCAGGTTCGGTTAATAAAAGGTGACGCTAAATCAAATTCAATTGCTGCTGCTTCAATTGTTGCCAAAGTATTCAGGGATAACTTGATGGCAGACTATGCCAAAATTTATCCCGAGTATCATTTTGATGAAAATGCTGGCTATGGCACTCAAGCTCATCTTCAAGCACTGGCAAAATATGGACCAACGCCAATTCATCGTAAAACTTTTGCACCAGTGAATTCTTTTTATAAATAAAAAATATTCCTCCTTTTTACGTATTTGTATTTAGGAGGTTTTTTATGAAGATTACCAATTTTCTTTTGCGCTTAAAATTACAAAAAGGTATTGGATATGTTAAGATGTTACAAGTTGCTAGTCAATTGCAAGTTGCTGATATTGATATTCAAACTATTAAAAACTTGAATTTGACCAGTAATTTGATAAATGTCTGTCTGAATGCTTATAATGACAGATATGCGGATAAAATGATCAGAAGAATAGAAAAGCAATGTCGGGTTATTAGCTTTTTTGACGCAGAATATCCCGAAAAACTACGACAAATATACCAGCCACCTTTAATTTTATTTTTACAGGGGAATCGGGAACTACTTCAACAAAAAATCATAACAATTGTCGGCTCCCGTCAAGCCACTAATTATAGCAGAGTAGTTTTGAATAAACTTGTGCCCAATCTAATAAAAGATGATTTTATTATTGCCAGTGGACTGGCTAAAGGTGTGGACGTTATGGCACATAAGGCAGCACTGAAATTTAATGGTCAAACAATTGCAGTGGTGGGCAATGGTTTAAACCATTTTTATCCGCAGATAAATCATCAGGTGCAAGAAGAAATTGCTCAAAAAGGCTTATTAGTGAGTGAATATTTGCCTGATACTCCACCAAAGCCTTATAGATTTCCCCAGCGAAACAGAATTTTGGCTGGGATAGCTGAAAGTGTAATTGTTACTGAGGCAAAGCAGAAGTCAGGCTCTCTAATTACAGCAAACATAGCTCTACAAGAAAATCGGGACATTTATGCTTTACCTGGTCCTATTACCAGTGAACTATCTCAAGGACCCAATAAACTAATTCAAGCAGGTGCTTATCCGATCACTGATTTTGATTTGCAACTTGAAAGATTTGACAATTAGTAGTTAAATATTCTATTCTCAAATGAGTATTTAAAAAAGAATTTAATGAGGAGGCTTTTGATGCCTACTAAATCAAAGCCAAAGAAACGTAAGAAGACACTAGTAATAGTTGAGTCTCCGGCTAAGGCTAAAACAATTGAAAAATATTTAGGACGTAATTATCGTGTAATTGCTTCTAAAGGTCATATTCGTGACTTGCCAAAGTCGCAAATGGGAATTGATTTTGATAATAATTATAAGCCAAAATATATTTCTATTAGAGGTAAGGGCGACACTATTAAGGAACTTAAGTCGGAAGCTAAAAAAGCCAAAGATGTTTATTTGGCGTCTGACCCGGACCGTGAAGGTGAAGCAATTGCCTGGCATGTTGCTCATGTGCTCAATTTAGATCAAAAAGATAAAAATCGCGTTACCTTTAATGAGGTAACAAAGGACGCTGTCAAAAACAGCTTTAAAAACCCAAGAACAATCGACATGGACACTGTCAATGCACAGCAGGCCCGCCGTATTTTAGACAGAATCGTTGGTTACTCGCTTTCGCCAATTTTGTGGGAAAAGGTCAAAAAAGGACTGAGTGCCGGACGTGTTCAATCAGTCGCATTAAAATTGGTCATTGATCGCGAAAAAGAGATCAAAAACTTTAAGCCACAGGAATATTGGACAATTGAGGCAGAATTTAAGAAATTAAAAAAGACTTTCAATGGCCAGTTTTGGGGTATTAATGGCAAAAAGACGGATTTATCCGATAATGATTCTGTCCAAAAAGTTTTGGCTAAAATTGATAAAAAGAAAAGCTTTCAAGTCGAAAATGTGGTTAAACGTGAGCGCAGGCGGCAGCCTGCCGCTCCCTTTACAACTTCAACGATGCAGCAGGAAGCAAATAAACGCTTAAATTATCGCACCCGCAGAACAATGAGTATTGCGCAGCAACTGTATGAAGGGATTAGTTTAGGCAAACAGGGAACTGTTGGTTTGATCACCTATATGAGAACTGATTCCAAACGCACATCCCCAGTTGCTCAAGCCGAAGCATCTAAATTTTTAAATGAAAATTATGGTAAAGAATATGCTGCCAAAGGAGCACGCCATTTTAAAAATCAAGAGGATGCTCAAGATGCCCATGAAGCTATTAGGCCAACTAGTGTTTATCGCACCCCAGAGTCTCTCAAGTCTGTTTTAACTACTGAACAATATCGTTTGTATAAGTTGATTTGGTCTAGATTTTTGGCCAGTGAAATGACTCCCGCTGTTTACGACACAGTAAGAGCAGATATTACGCAAAATGGAGTGATATTCAGAACTACGGGCTCAAAAATGAAATTTGCCGGCTTTACTAAAGTTTATGATAATCAACAGGAAAAAAATGTTGAATTACCTGAATTAAATGACGGAGATATGGTTAAATTAGCCAAATCTGATAATAAACAACATTTTACTATGCCACCTGCCAGATACACGGAGGCCAGCTTAGTTCATTCGCTTGAGGAAAATGGTGTTGGTCGTCCTTCGACCTATGCACCAACTATTGATACGATTCAACGTCGTTATTATGTCAAATTGGATGGTAAATCAATTGTCCCAACTGAACTGGGAGAAATTGTAGACAATTTAATTGAGAAATTTTTCCCGGATATTGTCAACATTGACTTCACAGCGCAACTAGAAAATGATCTCGACGGTATTGAAGAGGGCAAGAAAAATTGGGTCAAAGTAATTGATGATTATTACCATCCCTTTAAAAAAGAACTAGATAAAGCCGATGCTGATATCAAAAAGGTGCAGATTAAAGATGAACCTGCTGGTTTTAATTGTGATATCTGTGGGGCGCCGATGGTTATTAAAATGGGACGCTATGGTAAATTTTACGCCTGTTCACGTTTTCCGGATTGTCGCAATACAAAGGCAATTGTAAAAAAGGTTGGCGTTATTTGTCCAAAATGTGGCAAAGGTGACGTGATTGAGAAAAAATCAAAACGTAACCGCAAGTTCTATGGCTGTTCCCGTTATCCTGATTGTGACTTTGTTTCTTGGGACAAGCCTATTAACCGAAATTGCCCTAACTGTGGCCATTTTCTAGTTGAAAAACGAAATAAAAAAGGACCTGTTGTTCTTTGTCCAAATGGCGATTATAAAGAAGAAACGAGTGCTGAAAAAGATACTGTAGAAAGTTAAATTTATGTTAATATCATCAGATCAGTCATGATTTGATGATATTCTTGTATATAAAGTAAAATAATTTTAGTAAAGGAATATGATCATATGCCAGAAAGAGTAACTGTAATTGGTGGCGGCTTGGCCGGAAGTGAGGCAGCCTGGCAACTTGCAAAACGTGGTATCACTGTCGATTTATACGAAATGCGCCCTAAAAAAATGACCCCGGCGCATAAAACAGATCGGCTGGCTGAACTGGTGTGCACGAATTCAATGCGTTCAAATCAGTTATCTAATGCTGTAGGTTTATTAAAAGAAGAAATGCGTCAGCTTGATTCACTGATTATGACAGCTGCTGACCATTCCCAGGTACCTGCTGGTGGAGCATTAGCAGTTGATAGAACTCAATTCAGTGACTATGTCACAAATAAGCTACACGCACTGCCAAATATTAATTTTCATACTGAAGAGATTACCCAGATTCCAACCGATCGAATTGCAATTATTGCTACGGGTCCATTGACTAGTGATAAACTGGCCGAAGAGATACAGAAGTTTTCAGGTAATGAAAGTCTGCACTTTTTTGACGCAGCGGCACCTATAATTGCTGCCGATTCGATTGATATGGATATCGTTTATAAGAAATCTCGTTATGACAAAGGTGAAGCTGCATATCTAAATTGTCCTATGACAAAGGAAGAATATGAAAAATTTGCTCGGGAATTGGTTAATGCGGAGACTGCAGAAGTTCACAGCTTTGAAAACAGTGACGTTTTTGAGGGCTGTATGCCGATTGAAGTTATGGCTCAAAGAGGTATGAAAACTATGCTTTTTGGTCCTCTTAAACCTGTAGGACTAGAAAATCCAGCTACTGGAAAGACTCCCTACGCTGTTGTTCAGCTTAGACAAGATAATGCTGTAGCTTCAATGTATAACGTCGTTGGCTTCCAGACTCATCTAAAATATGGTGAACAAAAGCGAGTTTTTGGCATGATTCCAGGTCTGGCTCATGCTCGTTTTATCAGATACGGCAAAATGCATCGCAATACTTACATGGCTTCTCCAGCGGTATTATCTGCCGCATATGAAACCAAAAAGCAACCAGGTCTATTCTTTGCAGGACAAGTGACTGGAGTTGAAGGATATGTTGAAAGTGCTGGCAGTGGCCTGGTTTCTGGGATTAACGCTGCTAGAAGAGCAATTGGCCAAGAACCGGTTGCTTTTCCTAAACAAACAGCTTTAGGATCAATGGCTAATTACGTAACTACTGCTGACATTAAGCATTTTCAACCTATGAATGCCAGTTTTGCATTAATTCCAGGACTTGAAGGTCCTAAAGTGCGCAATAAGAAAGAGCGTCACTTAAAGATTAGTCAACGCGGCTTAGAATGTTTGAAGGAATTTCAACTGGAAGTGCTGCAATAATGGACGCTAAAAAAGATGAGCTGCTAAACCTGTTCACATCCTATTTGCGTAATGAAAGACAGTATAGTTCTAAAACAATAAAGGCTTATCAAACAGATTTGCTTGAGGCTGAAAAATTTTGGCAAGAAAATGGCGGCTTTAATGGTTGGACAAAAATAGACAGACGTGATGTTGAAATTTTTTTACAAAACTTAACAGAACGCAATTTAGCGCGCTCGACGCAGTCGCGTAAAATGTCTAGCCTCAGGTCGTTTTATCACTTTTTAACTAGACGAAAAATTGTTAAAATAGATCCAACGCAAACAATTGTTTTGCGCACTAAAGAACGAAAGTTACCCCAGTTTTTTTATGCACCAGAAATGAAGCAGGTATTTGACTCTTTAAGTGGGAATGAACCCTTGACTTTACGTAATTTAGCATTAATTGAATTGTTTTATACTACTGGGATGAGGGTTAGCGAAGTAAGCAACTTAACAAGAAAGCAAGTAGATTTAGATTTAAAGATAATTCTGGTACACGGTAAAGGTAATAAAGACAGGTACGTTGCGTTTGATGATAAAACTAAAGCGGCTTTGGTTAATTATTTGGGAAACAGTCGTGATCAACTTGTAAAAGGTGATGATAGTTCAGATTATGTCTTTTTAAATAATAAAGGCAAACCATTAACGGATCGTGGCATCGAGTATATTATGCAAAGGGTTTTTAATAAGGCTGGCATTAATGGTAAGGTACACCCGCACGAATTGCGCCATTCATTTGCTACGGCAATGTTGAATAACGGTGCAGATTTACGCAGTGTACAAGAACTTTTAGGTCATGATAATTTATCAACTACCCAAATATATACACATGTGACTATGAGCCACTTACAGGCAAATTATGAAAAGTACTTTACTCGCAATGATAAGAAAGATGAGGCAAAAAAATGACAACAATATGTTCAGTCAAATTTAATGGAAAAACCGCAATTGCGGGAGATGGTCAGGTAACCTTAGGTGAAAAAGTAATCGCCAAAGCTACAGCTAAAAAGATTAGACGTATTTATCACGACCAGGTTGTAATTGGTTTTGCTGGTGGCGTAGCCGATGCAGTCAGTCTGCAAGATA
>CAMLRO010000050.1 GCA_946482425.1 uncultured Lactobacillus sp. | reverse complement strand
TTAAAGTAATAGGTATTGATGATGATAGACATCGCATCTCCCTTTCAATTAAGCAGACCGAACCTTCTCCATTCGAACAAGCTACAGCTGACTTACACGAAGGTGATGTGTTTGAAGGCGAAGTTAAGTCTTTAACTAACTTTGGCGCTTTTGTTGAAGTTGCTGATGGTATTCAAGGTTTAGTTCATGTTTCAGAAATATCATATAAACACGTAGACAAGCCAAGTGATGTTTTAAAAGTTGGTCAAAAAGTTAAAGTTAAAGTTTTAAATATTGACCCTAATGAACATCGCATTTCACTTTCTATGAAAGCTGCTGAACCTAAGAATTCTGAAAATGAAGGAAATCGTTCACGTAATTCTTATAATCACAATTCTGTTAACAAGAAGTATATGAATAATGATGACAGTGGCTTTGCTTTAGGTGACATCATTGGTGACCAATTAAAGGATCGTCGTTAATTTAATAAAAAAAGCCGACTTTTGAGTCGGTTTTTTTATTTGTAAAAGGAGGCTGAAAAATGGTTTTACCCGTAGTTGCAATTGTAGGACAGCCTAATGTTGGTAAATCAACGCTTTTCAACCGTATTATTAATCAACGTTTAGCAATAGTAGAAGATAAACCAGGTGTAACCAGAGACCGAAATTATGCTCCAGCTGAGTGGCTAGGACATAAGTTTGATCTAATAGATACTGGCGGAATTACATGGGCAAATAGTAATATTGAAGAAGAAATCAGGGCGCAAGCAGAAATAGCGATTGAAGAAGCTGATGTCATTGTTTTTTTAACTAATGTTACTAATCATGTTACTAATCTTGATGAACGGATAGCTCAAATGCTTTATCAAACTAAAAAGCCAGTGATTTTAGCAGTTAACAAAGCAGATAATCCTGAACAACGCATGGACATTTATGACTTTTACAGTTTAGGTTTTGGTGATCCAATCCCAATTTCCAGTGTACATGGAACGGGTATTGGAGATCTACTTGATCAAATAGTAGCTAGCTTGCCTAAAGATATGAGCGTGAACGATAATGAGCAGATATCATTTAGTGTTATTGGTAGGCCCAATGTAGGTAAATCTTCAATTGTTAATCGTTTGGTAGGCGAGAAAAGGGTGATCGTTAATAACGAAGAAGGAACCACCCGAGATGCTGTCGACACACCGTTTAAAACTAAAGACGGCACAAAATTCAGAATTGTAGATACGGCAGGTATCAGACGGCGAGGAAAAGTTTATGAAAAAACTGAAAAATATTCAGTAATGAGAGCGATGGGGGCAATTGAACATTCTGATGTTGTCTGCTTGGTTCTTGATGCCAGTACAGGTATCAGGGAACAGGATAAACATGTTGCCGGCTATGCTCATGATGCTGGACGCGGCCTTATTATTTTGGTTAATAAATGGGACTTACCAAAGAAAACCAGCAATAGTGGCAAAGACTTTGAAGAAACTATTCGAACTGAATTTCAGTATCTTGATTATGCTCCAATCTTGTTTGTCTCGGCTAAAACTGGTCAAAATATAGAAAAGATTCCGAAACTAGTACAAACAGTTTATCGAAATCAACAACAGAGAATTAAGTCCAGTGTATTAAATGATCTCCTATTAGAAGCAAGCAAATTGGTGCCTACACCAATGATTAAAGGTAAAAGATTGCGGGTTTATTATATGACCCAAGTGTCTACTAATCCGCCAACATTTGTAGTTTTCGTAAATGATCCTGAATTAATGCATTTTTCTTATCAACGCTTTTTGATCAATCAGTTACGGGAAAATTTTGATTTTACGGGCACCCCAATTAAGATAATTGCACGAAAAAGAAAATAGTTTGTATCTACCAAATGCATAAAAATCACATTTTTAGTTTAAATTGCTTGTTGTATCAAGGGTTTTGTGCTATTTTGAAATCAAGGAAATAGTGATTTGAATAATCATTTATTCCTTGTTCCTTATTTGAGGAACTAATCAGGAATCTTAAAGTAAGGTTCAAGTTTCAGGAGGTGAATTCCCAATGGCAAATAAAGCAGAATTAGTCACTGAAGTTGCATCAAAAACTAAGTTAACCAAAAAAGATGCAGCTGCAGCTGTTGATGCAATTTTTAGTTCTATCCAAGATGACCTTTCTAAAGGCAAGAAAGTACAATTAATTGGCTTTGGAACTTTTGAAGTGCGTAAGCGTGCAGCCCGTAAAGGACGTAATCCACAAACTGGCAAAGAAATTCAAATTCCAGCAAGTGTTGTGCCAGCATTTAGACCTGGTAAAGCTCTTAAAGAAGCTGTTAAATAGCTTAATAGTTTTATCTAAAAAGATGGTGGCTAATTCGCCATCATCTTTTTTTGTGTTATCATTTAATAATGATTAATTGCCACAATGATTGGCATACTTAGATCAAAAAAATGGAGGAATGAGAATGAGCTACTCTGAACAGCTTCTTGATGCAATTGAGCAGCAGGACTTTTCTCAAGAAAAAATATTATTAAAAAAGGCTTTGGAGAATGATAAACCTGAAATTTTAGCATCATTAGCTGAAAATTTAGTGGGATTGGGTTTTTCTGATTTAGCTAAAGAAATATATCGCAGCTTAATTGCACGCTTTCCCCAAGAGGATCTATTTAAAATTTATTTAGCTGAGATTTTATTAAATGATGGCAAAGATGATGATGGTCTAACTTTGCTCTATAATATTGCTCCTGATTCTTCCTCTTATCTTGACAGCCTATTAGTTCAAGCCGATTATTATCAAACCAATGGATTGGTTGAGACGGCCTATCAAAAACTGTTAGAAGCAGAAAAAATTGCCCCAGATGAGGATGTCGTCAAGTTTGGTTTAGCTGAACTGGATTATCTTAGTGGTAACTATGAACGGGCTCTTAATAGATACCAAGATTTAATAAAACGACATAAAACCTTTAGTGAAGTGAACTTAAATGATCGCCTTTTTCAAACTCTTGCAAAATTAGGACGTTATGAAGAAGCCGGCGAAATCATTTCTAAAAATGGCAATGATATTCTCGATATTGATAGTAAATATCAGGCTGCATTAGTTATGTTAACTTTACATAAAGACGATCAGGCAATTAAATACTTAAATGAGGTAATTGATCAGAGTCCCGATTATGTAAATGCGTACCGCTTGCTAACTACAGCATACGAGCACAAGAACAATAATGAACAGGAATTACGTTCTGCTCAGGCCGGTCTTGCCTACAATGAACTAGATCCAGTTTTATACAAAAAGGGTGCACAAGCAGCAATTAAACTAAACGAATTAGATACTGCTGAAAACTTGCTAAAAAAGGGGATTAAAAATATTCCTGAAAGTTTTGACTTACGCATCCAGTTGTCTAATCTTTATGTTAAAGAAAATAAGAATGAAGAAAATATTGCTCTTTTTGCTAAAGTTGACGATGAAGATTTAGAGCCGCAAGTTCATTGGAATTTAGCTCTTTCTTACCAAAATTTAGACCAGAGCGCAAAAGCCAAAAGTGAATTTTTACTGGCATATCCTGAATTTAAAAACAATAGTACTTTTTTAAAGCAAATGATACGCTTTTTTAATACTGAACCGAATGCTAAAGAGATTGTCAGTGAGTTACTAAATTCGTATTTGAAACTTGAACCCGAAGATACTGAAATGCAGGATTTATATGATGAATTACGGACATAATGGGAAGTACACAAGCAGTTAGCAGATAAAAAATATCTCTTACTTTTGTTCAAATTTCACTATTTAAAAATTTAACAGGCTAATAGATCATTATAGGTTTATTAGCCTGTTGTTTTTTACTAGCTCTCACTGAATTAGCTTGAAGTTAAAAATTATTTTCTAATCAAAAGATGATGGCTTTTTTGCTTATAAGTAAAACCCTCTCCTAAGACTTCATGTACTTCAATGACGCTTACAAAAGCCTGAGGGTCTTCTGCAGCTATTAACTCTTTTACTAATGGAATTTCTCGTGGAGAAACTACCAGATAGATTACAGGGCGCTTAGTTTTTTTATAACCACCGCGAGCTTCAAAATAAGTAAAGCCTCGGTCTAATTTAAGGTCTATCATTTTGGCTATTTGCTGATAATTATCCGAAATAATAATTAAGCCACGTGCAGAATAGGCTCCTTGTTGCACTGCATCCATCACCCTGGAAAGAATGAATGCAGCTACCAGGGTATACATAATATGCTTAAGGTCTAAATATGATAGAGATGACAATAAAATAATCGTGTCACAGAACAATAAAACTTTGCCAGAAGACATGCCATATTTCATTTGCATAATGCGGGCAATGATGTCTGTCCCTCCGGAAGTGCCGTTATATCGAAAAACCAGGCCCAGACCAAGACCAGAAAGTGTTCCGGCAAGTATCGCAGATAAGAAGAGGTCGTGTTCTAAGTTCAATTGATATATAATAGGGATTAAGCGCCAGAACCATAAGAAAAATGACAGCCATAAGGTTCCCCAGATAGTATAGGCTAAGAGTCTTTTCCCCATGAAACGATAGCCCAAAATAATTAAAGGGATATTTAATAACAGAGATGACAGGCCCATATTAATGCCCCAGAAGTGTCTCAAAAGCAAAGTAATGCCACTAATGCCACCATCTGTGAGCTGGTTTGGCACTGAGATCATGTCAAGACTGAGGCCATAAATGCCACAGCCAATCATAATCATTATAAGTTCAAAAATAATTCTTTTGTTGTTTTTTTGCATAATAGAACTTTTCCTTTAAATTAGTACTTTAAAACTACCACAAATTAAAAATAAAAACACAGATAAATGAGTTGATAAAATAATGTTAAAAATAAATAATTTACCACCGATTTTTACAGCCGCGTTTCCAGTGCTTAAGCAATTAGAACAAGCTGGCTATGAAGCTTATTTTGTTGGAGGGTCAATCCGTGATTTGATTTTAAACAGACCCATTCATGACATTGATATTGCTAGTAGCGCATATCCAGAAGAAGTAAAAAGACTCTTTCCCAAAACTATCGATACGGGAATTAAACATGGTACAGTTACTGTTTTAAATGATGGCGCTAGTTATGAAATTACCACGTTTAGAACAGAATCAGGCTACCAAGACTTTCGCAGACCGGATCATGTCACTTTTGTGCAAAATCTGGCTGAAGATTTGAAAAGGCGCGATTTTACCATCAATGCATTGGCAATGAATAGAACCGGTGAAGTAATCGATCTTTTTAATGGATTAGGGGATTTGCAAAAGCACCTTATTAAAGCAGTAGGAGATCCTATGAAAAGATTTCATGAAGATGCTTTACGTATGATGAGAGCAGTCCGCTTCATGAGTCAGCTTAATTTTGATATTGAATCTCAAACTAAAGAAGCAGTAAGTGACTTACATCAGTTATTGTCCAAGATTTCAGTCGAAAGAATTCGTGATGAATTTGTCAAAATGGGTACTGGAATAAATTCCCGGGATGCCTTCAAAATCTTTTTACAAACTAAATTAAGTGAAAGTGTGCCAGATTTTGCTGGTAAAAGTGATTTATTGGCAATATATCCAAAATTGAAATTTAATCCCAGTATGGAAACTAGCCTATGGTCTATAATTATTATTTTGTTAAAAATTTCAGATGACCAAATAGCTCGTTTCATGCGTGATTGGAAAAATTCAAATGCTATGACAGAAAAAGTTAGAAAAATTGTGGCTCTGTTTGATTTGATTTCTGAGAAATCGCCTTCTGATCTTGAACTGTTTAATGCTGGCAAGGAAATCTTGCTAAACACAATAGATGTGGCGCATATTTTAGGACAGCCAGTCAATTCCGAAGCATTGGTCGACCGCTATACTGCTTTGCCAATCAAGTCAATGTCAGAATTAGCTGTTGACGGACAATTTTTAATTGCAAACGGTATAAAACCTGGTCCGAAATTGGGCCAAATCCTCAATCAAATTAAGCAAAAAGTTATTGCAGGTGAGTTAAACAACTCTGAGGATGATATTCAAGACTATTTGCAGCAAATAGATTAACCTAGACGTAGAATAGCACAGAGAAAAACATTAAAGTTGAGCCTAAAATGACAAATAGGTGCCAAATTACGTGAATAAAGGGAATTCTTTTCATTGTATACAATAGGGCACCTACCGTATAAGCTACACCGCCGCTAACTAAAAGCCAAAATCCAACAGGACTGAGCCGAACATACAAATGGTTACCAGCTAAAATTACTAGCCAACCCATGGCTACATATAAAATAGTATCTAATATGACATGTTTACCTCGGTTAAAAATGTAGTAAATGATACCAAATATTGCAATTAGCCAAACTAGAGTAAACAACATTATGCCCCATTTGCCACCAATCGCTACCAGGGAAAAGGGAGTGTATGATCCTGCAATCAGCAAAAAAATTGATGAATGATCAAAAATTTGGAAAACATTGCGGGCTCGAGTGAAGATGAGACTATGAAAAAGTGTAGAGAAAAGATAAAGCAGCAGCAAACATGAACCATAAATAGTAAATGTAACAATTCTCAGGGGACTATGAGTTGAAACGGCTTTAATAATTAGTAGCACTAATCCTGCAACTGCTAGGCAAAAGCCAATTCCATGCGTGACAGCACTAAGAATGTTATCTACTAAGTAATATGTTTTTGATCTCTGCGCAGGTTCCTGCCAAATTTTTTGCAATTTCATTATGAAACAGTTTGTTCGCTTTCTTTTTTTTACTAGTTTTTTTGCTATAATAATTATAATTAATACAGTTCACATTCTATCATAAATGAGAACATCAAATCAGAATTGAGGGCGAGTAC
>CAMLRO010000049.1 GCA_946482425.1 uncultured Lactobacillus sp. | reverse complement strand
CTTCTCATATTTATGGCAAAGCTATGCGGGAAATGTATGATGACTTAGATCAGGGCAAAATTGCTGCAGCGGGTAAATTGCAAAGACAACTAATGCCGAAAATGCAAGCATTATTTATGTACCCCTCACCTTCACCGGTTAAGGCAGTTTTAAACGCTCAGGGTTTACCTGCTGGTGGCTGCCGGTTACCGATTGTAGATTTAAATGAGACAGAAAAACGGCAATTAGCTATTCATTTAGGTTTAGATGAAGCGGCTTTATTGCATGAACTGCCACTAGAATTAGGAGTAATTTAATGAAAAAAATTTTAATAGCTGGTGCCACAGGATCTATGGGCAAACAAGCAGTTCAATTAGTTGAAAAATTACCGGACTGCCAACTGGTAGCAGTTTTAGCACCCACAGCCTCTAGCAGTTCGGATTTTAAGCCTGACGTTAAGCGATTTGATAATTTAGCAATGGTTGATATTGCTGCTGATGTTTGGATTGATTTTACTACTCCACAAGCTGTTTATGAAAATACCGAATTTGCACTCAAGCACCATATACGTCCTATTATTGGCACTAGTGGTTTAACTACTGAACAAACTGAGAAATTACAAGCAATTGCACAAAAAGAAAAGTTAGGCGGTATTATTGCTCCTAATTTTGGCTTGTCGGCCGTGTTATTAATGAAATTTGCGCAAGAAGCAGCCCGTTACTTTCCTGATGCTGAAGTCATTGAAATGCATCATGCTGACAAAAAGGATGCTCCGAGTGCTACGGCTATTACCACTGCCAAATTAATTGCTGCTAATCGTAATTCAGAAAACTGCTCTCAAACAGCAAATGATTCTCAAGCTCGCGGTGCCGATTATGATGGCGTTCCCGTTCACTCTGTGCGGTTACCCGGCTATATAGCTCACGAGCAGGTGCTTTTTGGTGGTCCTGGCGAAGCTTTAACTATTAGACAAGACTCGTTTTCACGTTCTTCATTTATGCAAGGCGTGAAAGTTGCTTTAGATCAAATAATGAATTTATCGGAATTAGTGGTCGGTTTGGACCAAATTTTATAAGGAGAATAATGAATGCCACAATTAGCTGCTGATTTAACTTCAATTACCCACATACCTTTGGCACAAATTCCTGCTTCTGGTATCCGGGCTTTTGCTCAAAAAATTGAAAATGTACCTGATTTAATCAAATTGACTCTGGGAGAACCAGATTTGAATACACCTGAACATGTTAAGCAAGCGGCTGCTCAAAGCATTTTAGATAATGATTCACACTATTCAGCTCAAAAGGGAACTTTAAGACTGCGGAAGGCAATCAGCAATTATTTAAAAAGTAAACAAAATCTTTCGTATGATCCTGAAAGTGAAATTATTGCTACTGTCGGTGCAACTGAAGCCATAGCTGCAACTATGTTGGCATTGTTTCAACCGGGAGATCAAATCATTGTACCAACGCCATCGTATGCTCTTTATTTTCCGTTAATTGAGTATACTAAAGCCGAATTGATTGCCATTAATACTGCAGACACAAATTTTGTTTTAACTCCGCAAGTTCTGGAAAAAACTCTAACTAAGTATCCTAAAGCAAAAGCCATTTTACTGAATTACCCGACTAACCCTACCGGTAGGGAGTGCCCAGCCTCAGTTTTAGGTCAACTAGCTCCAATTATTAGGCAGCACCAGCTGTATGTGATTTCTGATGAAATTTATAGTGAATTGACGTATGATTTTGCCCATATTTCAATAGCTCAATATTTACCTGAACGCACTTTAGTAATTAACGGTCTTTCAAAATCTCATGCTATGACGGGTTATAGAATAGGTTATGTGACAGGTCCAGCTGCTTTAATTAGTTTAGTTGCCAAGATGCACGCCTTTTTGGTAACCGCACCTTCTAATCCTGCTCAAGCCGCGGCTGCAGAAGCCCTTGAAAATGGCGATCAGGATCCTGTCGAAGCACGAATAATTTATCAAAAAAGGCGTGACTATATTGTTGCTGCTTTGAATAAAATGGGTTTAAAAACGCATAAGAGTGAGGGCGCATTTTATGTTTTTGCCCAAATACCAGCAAATTACGGTCAAGATGACGAAGCTTTTGCCTTAGATTTAGCACATGAAGCTAAAGTTGGTGGTACTCCCGGAAGTGCTTTTGGTGCTGGTGGAGAAGGATATATTCGCTTTTCATATGCTGCTAGCGATGAAGATCTGCATACAGCTATGAAGCGTATTCAAAAATTTTTAGCAGAAAAGGGCGATATTAAATGAAAGAATATGTAGTTGCAATTTTAGGTGCTACAGGCGCAGTGGGTCAACGCTTAATTAGTGAATTGGAACATGCACAAATTCCTGTTAAAGAAGTTAAATTGCTGGCTTCTAAGAATTCAGCAGGTAAAAAACTAAAATTTAAAAATCAAGAAATTAAAGTAGAAGAAGCACGGCCGGAGTCGTTTAATGGCGTAGACTTGGTTTTATCATCTGCCGGCGGTGCGGTGTCTCAAAAATTGTTGCCTGAAGCGGTTAAAAGAGGAGCAGTGTGTGTAGATAATACCAGTGCTTTTCGTATGGCTGATGATGTTCCGCTAATTGTGCCAGGAGTTAACGATGACCAATTAGTTAACCATCACGGAATTATTGCTAACCCCAATTGTTCAACAATACAAATGGTGGCTGCGCTTTATCCACTGCACGTTAAGTGGGGAATTAAACAAATTATTGTTTCGACTTATCAAGCCGTTTCTGGTGCTGGTAAGGCAGCTTGGGATGAGCTGCTTCAACAAGCACATGATAGGCTGAATAATCAAGAGACTGAAGCCAAAATATTGCCAACTGCATCTGCTAAAAAGCATTATCCGATGGCATTTAACCTATTACCGCAAATTGATGTATTTGAAGATGATGGTTATACACACGAAGAATGGAAAATGATTCATGAAACAAAAAAGATTTTGTATAATGATCAAGATTCACAACAGATAAAAGTTACTGCTACTTGCGTACGGGTGCCAGTTGAAATTGGTCATGGCGAAACGGTTTATTTCGTCCTTAAAGACAAATCAGTCACTGCTGCTGCTATCCAGCAGGAAATTAAGAAGACTCCAGGATTGGTTCTACAAGATGATCCCCAAAACCAGATTTATCCACAACCCCTGTTAGCAGCGGGCAAAAAAGAGACTTTTGTTGGGCGTATTCGCCCAGATCAAGAAAATCCCGGCGCATTCAATATGTGGGTCGTAGCCGATAACTTATTAAGAGGCGCCGCTAGCAATACTGTTGAGATTGCGGAATGCTTGGTACGTGATAACCTGGTTCATGTTCCTAAGTAGCTATTTATATTGGCAGGCTAAGAAATGCTTTGTACTGTGCTTTTATAGTGTAAATTATTCAGGATAAATTAACAAAACCAATAATATATTCAATCTGAAAAAGCGTTGAGAAGATAAGTTCTCAACGCTTTATTTTTTGAGTTAGATTTTGCCCCTTTTTAGTCTTTTTTAATAAAACTGGTTTTAACCATTGAAGTATGAGGTACGTTTTGTTTGTTTGCCAATAAATTAAGCATGATTGCACCAGCTTTTTGCCCCATTTTGTAAGGGTCTTGCAATATCATCTTAGCAGAGGGCCAAATAGACGAAATTAAGCTGGAATCCGCAAAACCAGAAATTTCTATATTTTTGTTGGGTAAAAGGTTAGCATGGATTAAATCTGGTAAAAATAACAAAAGCCACCGTTCTTCTAAAAAGAAAAGCACGGTTTTTTCTGCTTTTTCGGCCAAAATTTTTTCTAATTTAGCAAATATTTCCTTATGTTGGAGCATTTTTTCGTCAAGTTCAAAGATAGTAACTTGCGGATAAACAGCTTTAATACCTTTAAGACGCTTTTGCCTAGTCGAGGCAATTGCGATTGCGGATGAAAAAACAATTGCTTGTGTAAATCCATGTTGATAAAAATACTGAGCAGCTTTTTTACTAGCTGCAAAATTTTCGCTTATTACTTGGGGCCACGGGGAGTCCTTTAATTGACGGTCAAGAATTACAATTGGCAAATCTCTCCGGACTTCAGATTTGATTTTAGCAACATCGCTACTTAAAGGCTGTAATATTAACCCGTCATAAGTATTTAATCCCACCATATTAATTAGCTGTTTTTCTTTAGCTTGTTGAGAATCAGTATCAAGCATTACGGTGGCGTAGCCAGCGCGTTCTAAGACAGAATTCGCTCCCTTATATAATTCGGTAGAAAACGAATCAGCTATATTAACAACAATGATCGCAATCATTTTACTTTTGTGAGTTATTAGCTGTCTGGCTGCAGCATTAGGAACATAATTCAGTTTAACAATTGCGTTTTTTACCTGATCAGCTGTTTCAGCTGACATTCGATTAAGTTGACCATGTAAATAACGTGAAACTGTTGCAATAGAGACATTTGCCAAGCTGGCAACATCTTTAATACTTGCTGTTTTTTTCTTCATAATACCCTCGAATAACTGTACTAAGTTCATTATAGCAAATAACCAAAAACTGACGGGTCCGCGAAAAACGTCATTGAATTATTTTAGGTAAAGGTTTACCATAAGATAAAAAGAGTAATGAAAGGACTTACAATGCAAGAATCAGAAACACTTTTAGCTATCAAAAATGCGGGAATAGTTGCAGTAGTTAGAGGAAATTCTCCTGAAGAAGCTGAGAAAACTGCTAATGCCTGTATTAAAGGTGGAATTAAAGCGATTGAATTAACTTTTACTGTGCCTAATGCGTCAGAGATTATACAAAAACTAAGTACAAAATATGCTAAAGACACAGATGTTGTGATTGGTGCCGGCACAGTTTTGGATGCAGTAACTGCAAGAATTGCACTTTTGGCAGGAGCCAAATTTATTGTAGCTCCTACTTTTGACCAGAATACCGCATTTTTGTGTAATGAGTATCAGGTACCTTATATACCAGGTTGTATGACTGTGAGTGAAATTCAAACGGCTATGCGCTATGGTGCAGAGATTGTTAAAGTTTTCCCGGGAAGTACCATGGGACCTGGCTTTGTTAAGGCTGTTAAAGCACCTTTACCCCAAGCTAATATTATGCCGACTGGTGGTGTTAACTTAAGCAATATGCACGAGTGGTTCGAAGCTGGCGTAACTGTAGTAGGTGCGGGCAGCAATTTGACTGCAGCTGCTGCCAAAGGAAATTATGCGGCAGTAACTGAGCAAGCTAAGTTATATCGCAAAGAATATCTGCGAATTAAAGAAAATAGGTGATGGGTATGCAAAAGATTGTCACTTTTGGTGAAATTATGTTGCGTCTGAAGCCGCGTGAAAACGAGCGTATCATTCAAACGGATAGCTTTTCTGGTCTATATGGAGGAGCAGAAGCAAATGTAGCCGTATCACTGGCTCTATTAGGTGATAATGCTCAATTTGTTTCTAAAGTACCAGCTCATGCTATTGGTCAGGCAGCATTAGGAGCGCTAAGTCGTTATGGGGTAGATACCAGTGAAATTCATCGGGGCGGACCCCGCTTAGGCATTTATTTTTTCGAAAAGGGAGCCAGCATCCGCAATACCAGTGTAGTTTATGATCGGGCAGGAAGTTCTTTTGCTGTGGCGCTGGCTGAAGAATATGACTGGCCCCAAATTTTGCAAGATGCAGGTTATTTTTACTTTTCAGGAATTACGCCCGCGATTTCTTCTGCATTGCAAAAAGCACTTTTGGTGGCTTGTCAATATTGCGCAAAGCATGATATTAAGGTTATCTGTGACCTTAATTATAGGGGAAAAATGTGGTCGCCTAAGGATGCTCAGATAGCAATGGCAAAATTAATGCCTTATGTAGATATTTGTCTTGCACATGATGAAGACTTTGAAGCGACTTTAGGGATCAAAGCTTTTGATAACGATATGAGTCATGGTATTGAGCAAAGAGAAACATTTATTCAAGGGATGAAAGAAATTTCGCGTAAATATCCTAAATGTCAGACAGTAGCCAGCATTTTAAGAGATATTCATTCGGTTGAGGATTCAAAGTGGACTGCTTTGATGGTTGATCATGGTGAGGTTTTTCAAGCACCAGTCTATCAAATGCATGTCTGGGAAGGTGTAGCTTCTGGTGATGCTTTTGGTGCCGGTTTAGTTCATGGCTTGGTGCATAATTTTTCTAAGGAAAAGATGCTTAATTATGCCTTAGCAGCCAGCGTCTTGAAATTAACTATTAGTGGTGATTTTAACTTAGTTAGTGATGCAGAAATTCAAGCGGTAATGGCTAAACAAGGTAATATGCGTGTATTAAGATAAAAAGTGGTAAATTGAAAAATGAAGTTGAACACCTGCCCTGATTAGAAAATGAAAAAAGTCCATTGGACTTCTTTGATAGAATGTAATTACCAACCTAATTCTAGAAAGAAGTCTCCAATGAACTCGCTTGATGCCTGTGCCGGTCGCACCTTAGCCAGCGGCGCCTTTACCCGGAATGAAACAGTCTGCACCAAGACGCTTTACCATTATGTGGAACGTGGTTTATTACAGATTAAGGCAACTGACTTGCCCGAATGCTTAAGCCGCAAGACGAAAGCTAAACGGGTACGCCGGCATAAACGCCAGCTGGGCCGCAGTATTAGTGAACGGCCTGCTGCTATTAACCAGCGCCGCGAGTTTGGCCACTGGGAGTGCGATCTGGTTTTAGGACATAAAACCAAAGATGACCAGGCCCTTTTAACCCTGTATGAACGCATGACCCGCAAATTCATGATTATCCCGATTAAGGATAAGACGGCTGCCAGCGTGATGGCGGCCTTTAAAACCTTGCGCAGCCAATACCAGGAACACTGGCACGAAGTCTTTAAGACCATTACCACCGATAATGGTTCTGAGTTTGCGGATCTAGCTCAGTTAGAAGAAGCAGCGCAGACGCTGGTTTACTACGCGCACCCTTATACTTCTTGTGAGAAGGGCGGGGTTGAGCGGCACAACCGGCTAATCCGGCGCTTTATTCCTAAAGGTCAGTCCATCAAGGATTATGACTTAATGCAAATCTATGGCATTGAGGACTGGTGCAATAACCTGCCCCGCAAGATCTTAGCCTACCACACACCCGATGAATTATATGAAAGAAGATTAGATTGCATCTATCAGATCAAGTAGAGTGTTCAACTTAAAATTGCAATTTTCAAAATATAATAAACCAAGTTTGTATAAATAATATAAGCTTGGTTTATTTGATTACTTTTAAG
>CAMLRO010000048.1 GCA_946482425.1 uncultured Lactobacillus sp. | reverse complement strand
TTTTGAAAGTTCGTGTGATGAGACTTCGACATCTGTTGTCAAAAATGGCAGAGAAATAGAAAGTTTGATAGTTGCAACTCAAATTAAAAGTCATCAGCGTTTTGGCGGTGTTGTTCCTGAAGTTGCTAGTCGTCATCACATTGAAGTTATAACTCAAATTACCAATGAAGCACTAAAAGAAGCAAATGTAACTTGGAAAGATATTGATGCAATTGCTGTCACCTACGGACCGGGTTTAGTTGGGGCACTTTTAATCGGTGTCAGTGCGGCAAAAGCTGCTTCAATGGCTACAGGCATCCCTTTAATTGGCGTCGATCATATTATGGGTCATATAATGGCAGCGCAGTTAAAAGAAGAAATTGCTTATCCAGCATTAGCTTTACAAGTTTCAGGTGGTCATACTGAAATCGTTTTGCTCAAAGGACCAACTCATTTGGAAATTGTTGGTGATACCAGGGATGATGCGGCAGGAGAAGCTTATGACAAGATTGGCCGAGTTTTAGGGATTAATTATCCGGCCGGTAAAACTATTGATGAATGGGCTCATCAGGGGCAGGATACCTTTGAATTTCCGAGAGCAATGATTAAAGAAGATGATTATGATTTTTCTTTTTCTGGTTTAAAGAGTGCTTTTATTAATACCTATCATCACGCTGAACAAATTCATCAAAACCTGAATAAATATGATCTGGCTGCCAGTTTCCAAGCTGCAGTGATAGATGTCTTGGCTACTAAAACTATTAGAGCAATTAAACAGTATGCTCCAAAAACTTTTATTATGGGTGGAGGGGTTGCCGCTAACCATGGTTTACGTGAAAGAATGAACCATGAAATAGCAAACCTGCCTCGGAATTTACAACCGAAAGTAATTTTGCCAGAGTTAAAATTGTGTGGAGATAATGCTGCAATGATTGGTGCTGCGGCCTATAACTTGTACCAAGAAGGAAAATTCGCTGATCTTACTTTGGATGCTGATCCATCTTTAGAATTACCTTACGCATCAGAAATGCTGCAATAAAGGAGACTGGGAAAAAGTAGGTCAGTGATCTTACTAAAAGAGCCGGCAAACCACTAAAAAAGTGGTTTGCCGGCTTTAGTTTTATTGAGTCAAGGGGACTCTTTTCCTAGACCTTTTTTGTCATTATACGTTTTAAGATTAACTATTTTAAACATTAAATTTATGTATCAATTACTGAATGAGCGTGATCAGTCCTTTGATTGAAAAGAAGCAGAGTGCAATCAACTAATTAATGAAGCCTATTATCAAAACTCTGAAAAAGATTTGAATTTTATCTTGTTTAGATAATTTAGTCATAAAAATGACCCCCAAATTTGTTTTAAATTTGGGGGTCACTTCAAAAATCATATATGACATTTTTTAATTTAGTTTTCCTACCAGATTATAATAAAGTCAGAAAGGTAAAGTGGGAAATCAAAAAAGTAAGTTCAAGAAATACAAAATTTGATAATCACTTTGATTATGAATTTTATAAACATGGACTATTAATAAAACTCAAACATAACCAAGTTCTTACAAATAAATAGGGGAAATGTTTAAACTCTTAATCAAAAAACAATGAAATTGATATAATTCAATGATATCCTGATATAGTATTCTATCATTTCAAATTAATTCACCACTCAAAAAGGAGACAATGATGTTAATAGTCCAAAACCTATCACTCAAAACCAGGCAGCCAATCCTGCATGATTTTTCTTATCAATTTGCACCCGGTCAATTTTATCAAATTGCTGCAGAAAACGGTTCTGGTAAAACAAGTTTCTTGCGTGCTGTTACGGATCTAATTCCAGCTTCTTCTGGTAAAGTCTTATTAGACGGAAAACCATATGCCAAAAATAAGCGTAAGCTTTTTTTCTTTGAAAGCAATGAATGGTTGAACGTCAATTTAACCAGCCTTGATTACTTAAAATTCGTGAAAAGACAATGGCATTCTAATGTCGACCTTGATCAAGAACTTGATTTCTTGGGTGTACGTGAGTATGTCAAAGTCCCAATTAAAAAGTATTCGCTTGGAATGAAACAAAAATTGATTGTGGCCATGTACTTAGTTAGTGACGCTGAATATTACTTGATGGACGAGATCACTAACGGTCTTGATGAAGAAAGTCGCACAGTTCTTTATGAAAGACTAAATGATGAGGTGACTCAGCGTAATAAATGTATTATTCTGACGTCTCACTATAGCAGCGAGATTAAAGTGAATAACTTACACCGGCTTGTTTTACAAAAACAAACGATGCACGAGGTAAAACAATGAGCTCATATTTTTCATTGCAACTTAAAAAAGTTACTAAACAAAATCTATCAATTATTTCAGTGGTTATTTTATTATTAATTTCTTTTGGCTTATTATACATGAAGTCTACGCAGATCAGTGGTACAGGTTCTTTAAAAGGAGATGCTCAAGGTCAGATTGCCATGAAAAAGGAAGCCTTACAAGCCGATCGTCAAGCACTCAAACGATATTCACCGCAAGGAAAATCATACAAGGCCACTGAAAAAGATATTAAACAAACTGAAAAGGAATTAAAAAAAGATCAAGCCTTTGTTGATAATATTAATCACAATCACTGGAAGCGAGTTTATGAGACCAAATTAAAAAGGGAACAAAAAGGCAAATTGACTGATCTAAGTTCGGATGAAAAAGATGGACATAAAAGTGTAATACTGCGTTTAAAGTATCTCATAGCTCACCCTATGCCTTATGAAAGCGATAGCGCAGTCACTGGAATACAGTTTCTATTAGATTTGAATGAAAACTATTTGCCCGTCTTATTTAGTTTAGTAATGATTTTTGTTTTGACTTATTTATTTACTGGTTCTTATAAAAATGGTCTTGACATTTCGACTGTCTTGCCAATTAATCGCTTGCAAAGTACCCTGACTAATAATATTGTTGGGCTACTGGTTGTCAGCTTTATTTTTCTTTTACTAAACTTATTAGTTTTCGGTGGAGCAGCGAGCATTTTTGGTACTGGTCGCAGTGACTATCCTTACATCATTCACCATCTGGTTAGCGACCACTTGGTGCCGGGAATTGTTCCGACTGCCAAATTGTTGCCCCAAGCAGCTATACTGCAGCTCTTAAATTTCATATTTATGGTTTTGCTTGTACAGCTAATTGCTAAAATCTTTCATAACCAGTTACCGACTCTGTTAGTTTCGCTATTGCTTTTATTAGGCGGTCATTTTATTACAATTTTTATCATTCCGTTGGAGAAGATTGCGCAGTGGCTTCCTGGTACTTATTTAGGAGCTTTAAATGTTGTATCAAACCAAACAGCCTATGCAATGGATAATTCCGCGATTAACTTTTCAAATGGTGTGTTTACCTTAACACTAAGTTCTATATTATTATTGTTGTTGGTACTTTTAATTGATCGCCTTACAACTGTTACACATAGAAATGGGAGACTGGCATAATGTCCTATCTGGCTTTTCAGCTTAAAAAAGTATTTAAGAATAAGCTAACCCCAGTTTGCTTAGCAATTTTACTCTTATTAATGGGTATTGTCTTATTCATGAATATTCGCACTAATCCCCGATTTTCCTTACAGGCAGTGGCTAAATCAGAGATTGCTTACTTTCAAAAAGAAATTAACCGGCAGCAAAGATTACTTAAACAAGAAAAACAAAAAGTGGAAACTGAGATTTACAATGATACTAAATCTACTATTAAGCAAAACCAAGAAGTAGTTAAGCAAGATAAACAAGTTCTAAATGCGGCAAATAAAGGTAACTGGCGCAAAGCCTACACGATTATGTGGCAACAAAAAAAGCAAGAACAAACTATTTCATCAAATGCCCAAGATTTAACAGGCCTAAATTCAAGAATAAATGTAGAGAAAAAACTGCAATTCTTTAACTATTTACGCCATGAGCCTTTGCCTTATGAAAGTCAGGATATGCCAGTAACAGGCTGGCAGTTCTTACTGCAATTAAATCAGCAATATTTGCCTTACGTATTTACTCTTGTTGCTCTGTTTTTATTAACTTTGCTTTTAACTGATTCTTACCATCAAAAGTTAGATACGGCGCAGTTATTACCGCTTGAAAAAAATAATTTAATGATTTCGAATACCATAGCAGGAATAGTCCTGACTCTTGGTAGCTTTTTAGCGATTAATTTAGTATTATTTATTGCAGCTTCCCTTATTTCTGGTACAGGTAGTTTGTTCTTTCCTTATATCGTTGGTCAATATACAGGTGGTAGGACTCTTATTGAATGTGTATCTACTGGCAGTTTTATTATTAAAGTAATTGTATTGCAGGCACTTACCTTGATCTTCGAGGTTGTCTTAGTTCAGTTCCTTGCCCGAATTTTTCGTGATAAATTACCAGCATTACTTATCGCTATTTTACTTGTCCCAGGGCTCAACATTGCAACTATGATAGTTGATCCGCTGCGTAAGATTTGCGCCTGGTTGCCAATGACATACTTGAACGCAGTTGACATAGTATCTGGCAATTTAGGAATGAATTATCAAAATATGCAGTTGAACTATAAGACAGGGATTTTAACACTGTGCTGTTCAATTTTAATAATTGCTATTTTGATTTTACTGTCCAGTCATATAAAATATAAAAAATAAAATTTTATATTTCTTAAATTAATATTTTTACCTCTAATTTAGTGTTATCATGACTTTAGATCGTTCATTTGTTTATTTAAATTATGCTTACTCAAAAGTCTTTTAAAACTAAGTGTAAAAATATATAACAAGCAATAACATACTCGTCATTACAAAATGGGAAACTCGTTTCAAAAGAGTTTCCCATTTTGATTAAATAAATATATACAGATTTAATATTCAATAATATCTTAACTTGCTGTGTAAATTTTATGTTACAGTGTTATCTATTCTAATCAGGTAATAAGGTACCTACCATGATAAAGTCAACTAGATTGGTGTGAGTTCTTCTTAAAACTAAAAGATAAAATATTGAGCAAAGGAGTCTGGGAAAAGATAGTTTTTTCCCAGACTCCTTATTATCTCTTAAAAATCTTTGTAGAAAGCAATCAAGTTGTATTTGTCACACGGATTAAAATTACAACTCTCATAAAACCTGCGCGTTTTAACGGTATTTTCTGTCAACAAAACTTTCTGTCTGACAGAATTATATTTCTTTAATATGCTATTCATTAATTTCGTACCAATTCCTCGTCTTTGATAAGCAGGATTAACAAGTAAATCTTGGATATAAATGATGGTCAAACCATCACCAACTACTCTGATTAATCCAACTAACTGGTTTTGATCATAAGCGCCAATAGCAAAAAGCGAATTTGCAACTGCCTTTTGCAGTTGCCGAGGATTTTGTGTATAGGAACTCCAACCTACGCTTGTGTATAAATTTATAAGTTGTTCCATAGCGATATTTTTGTCAGCTATATATTTCATTTTTATTCCTCCTTAATTAATTAATAATTAAAGAGCAGTGCGTAATTTTTCCATGTGTACCTCTCAATTTATTTTTGATAGAGCCAGTAAAATTATTATCTTAAGTTTAAACAACTACAATTTTAAAAGCAACACTAAATTTATCAGGTTTTGCAACCGAAAATTTATTAATAATTAATAAGAAAAGTTAGCGCAAGCCAAGAATAGAAACAGCAGATAAAAAGCTGGTTAATCTTAATCTGTGGTTGTGTTAACTTAATATATATTATTTTAGTCAAAGCTATCGAGTTCAGTTAGTGCTTTTTCCCAAGCATTATTTGCTTCGTCCAGTTGTTTTTGTACAGCGTTAAGCTGTTCTTGCAAGGGACCTAATTTGTCAAAATTAGTAGCAATTGCTGGATCAGCCATTTGAGATTGAATATCTTTTTGCTCTTTTTCCAATTTTTCAATTTTATTTTCGGTATTTTCAACTTCTCTTTGCAATTTACGCTTTTGTGAATCGCGCAACTTTTGCTCCTGATAAGACAATTTATTTTTATTTTGTTCAGGTTCTACTATTTCTCTATTCTCAGATGATTCATTTTCGGAGGCTGAGTCTTGCTTATTCTTTTCATCTAAATAATAGCTATAATCACCCTCATATACTTGAGCAATACCGTTTTTAATTTCTACAATCTTATTTGCTAACTGATTGATGAAATAGCGGTCGTGGGAAACGAAAAGTAAAGTACCATCATAGCTCTGTAGTGCCTGTTCTAAAACCTCCTTGGCTTCAAGATCCAAGTGGTTAGTAGGTTCGTCCATCAGCAGAAAGTTATTATGTTCTAGTGACAAAACAGTTAATGTTAATCTGGCCTTTTGACCACCTGAAAGTTGCCCGACAGTTTTATCAATATCTTTTGCCGTAAACAAAAAACTGGCTAAAATCGACCTCACATCTTTTTCAGGCATTGTTTTGTGCCGGTCCCAAACTGTATCGATTACCGTTTTAGTTGGATCAAGTCCCTGAAGTTCCTGATCATAATAGCCGATATCAAGGGATGCTCCATATTTAATTGAACCTTTTTTCGGCTTTAACTCCTTCATCACGGTTTTAAGTAAAGTTGATTTACCAATACCATTTTGACCAATAACGGCCACGCGATCGCCCTTATTTATTTGCAGAGAAATATCGTGAACCATTGTTTTTGTGGGGTAGCCAATTGTTAAATCACGCAAAATTAATACTTCTTTACCTGAAGGCCTTTCGCTTTGGAAATTTATGCGCACTTTATTTTTGTGCTTTGGGGGAGTAATCCTATCCATTTTCTCCAATTGCTTGCGCCGGCTTTGTGCTCTCTTAGTAGTTTTGGCTCTGACAATATTTTTTTGAATAAATTCTTCGTCTTTTTTGATTTTTTCTTGCTGCTTTTCGTATGCTTCTTCTTGTTGACGGTCACGTAATTGGCGTTCAGCGACGTAGGCAGAATAATTTCCTTTAAACACAGTTAATTTGCCAAATTGTAATTCAAAAATCTGTGTTGCTAAATTATCCAAAAAATATTGATCATGGGAAACTACCAAAATAGCACCAGAATAGTTTTTAAGATAGCTTTCAAGCCAGTCTAGTGTGTCTAAATCAAGATAGTTGGTAGGTTCATCAAGTAATAATAACGGGGGTTTGCGTAATAATAACTTGACAAAAGAAAGACGTGTTTTTTCTCCACCGGAAAGGCTGCCAACCTTTTTAGTCCAAGTTGCTTCAGGAAAATTAAAGCCATTTAAAACACTCTTGATATCGGCCTGGTAGGTGTATCCACCTTGTTGTTCGAAGCTGTATTGCAATTGGTCATATTGTTTTAGCAGGTCCTTTTTTCGCGGATTTGCAGACATTTCTTCTTGTAAATCCCTTATCTTTTTACCCATATTAATTAGGGGAGTAAAAACAGACAGCATTTCATCCCAAATAGTTTTATTTTCATTTAAATCATTTTCTTGAGCAATATAGCCGACATCTATATTTTTATTGATTGTGAAGTCACCATGTGTGGCTTCTTCTTCGCCGGTCATAATTTTAAGCAGAGTCGTTTTACCGACACCATTTGGTCCAATCAGACCAATTCTGGCATTTGCGTCAATTGAAAAATTGACATTTTTAAATAATGTGTTGGCACCGAATTGTTTTTCTAAATCGTGTCCTTGAGCAATTATCATAATTTTTCACCTAGAAACCATTTTAGCATACGTAGCAAAATTCTTGGGGGAGAGTTTGATTGATAAATAAAAGAAATAAATGTAAAAAAAAGCATTTTTATTTTAAAAATAGCATAAAAATCTAGTTATCCGCATAAAAACTGGACTTATCACACTTTATCAAGGTCAAAACCACTCAAT
>CAMLRO010000047.1 GCA_946482425.1 uncultured Lactobacillus sp. | reverse complement strand
GCATCAAATATTTAGAAAGGATGCAGCAGCCTTTTTATACTAAATTTATTACCGTTACAAATCATACTCCCTTTGACATGGACGAAGAGGATCTGGATCCGAGCTTTAAAACCAGTGATACGTCAGACAATTCAATTAACAATTATTTTGAAACTGCTCATTATCTGGATCAATCTATTCGCGAGTTTTTCAATTACTTGAAGAAATCAGGTTTGATTAAAAATACCATGGTTGTAATCTATGGCGACCATTACGGATTAACTAATTCTGAAAACGAAACTTTGGCACCAATTGTAGGTGAAAGTTCTGATACTTGGAATGCTTATAATAATGTCCAGATGCAACGTGTACCTTTCATGATTCATGCTCCAAATTTAAAGGGAAAAATCAAACAGGAAGTCGCAGGCGAAATAGATGTTTTGCCGACTTTGCTCCATCTTCTGGGAGTTTCAAATCGCAATTATATTCAGTTTGGAAGTGATCTGCTAGCGCCAAAATATCGCCCCTGGCTTACTTTTAGAAACGGCACTATTGTTAGTCAAAAATATATTATTATTGGTGGTAAAGGCTTAAAAGGCGTTGTTTACGACCGCCAAAGCGGCAAGCAGATCATTAATTTTACTGAACAGGAAAAATATGAAATCACAAAATTGGCCAAAGAAGGCAAGAAGTCACTGAAATACTCTGACTTGTTAAATAATCATAATTTGTTACGTTTTTACACTCCGAGCGGATTTAAGCCTGTCGAACCCACACAGTTTGACTATTTAACCAATTACAAACAGATGGAAGACATCAGACAACAATTAAAAAACAAGTCAACAGCACTGATAAGCAAGCAGCGTAGATCTACTACCAGACTATACAAAACAGATGCTACAGAACTTAAGGGTCGTGAAGAAGAAATCACAACAATTCCGGAATCTGTTTCTGGCAATCATTTAACTGAAAAGCAGATTAAGCCTAGTAAAAATCGTAAAAAGTCATATAATTAAGAAATAATCATTATTTTTTAATTTTGGAGGTTAAGATGAAATATTTCATAATTGTTGTGCTAATTTTGCTTTTATTATTTTCTATGTGCCGTGTTGTCCCGCAAAACAATGAAGGTTTAATAGAAACATTGGGAAAATATTCCAGAACAGTAAAAGCTGGTTTAGTAATAATCATCCCCGTAATACAGAGGTTACGCAAAGTTTCCCTAGCAATGTTTCCGGCAGAAATTTCGAAGTATTCAATTATCACCAAAGACAACGCAGAAATTACTACCAGCTTAACCTTAAATTACTTGGTAACTGATTCCTATAAGTATTTTTACAATAATACCGACTCGGTAAAGTCAATGGTGGAACTAATCCGTGGTCATTTAAGAGATATTATTGGACGGATGGATCTAAATGATGCTCTAGGCTCAACAAGTAGCATTAATAGTCAGCTGTCCGATGCTATTGGTGATTTAACGGACATTTATGGCATTCGTGTAGTCAGGGTCAACATTGATGAGCTTTTGCCCAGCACTGAAATTCAAAAAGCTATGGACAAGCAGTTAACTGCCGATCGTGAAAAAATAGCAGCTATTGAAAAAGCTGAAGGTGAAGCTAAAAATATTGAACTGACTACAAAAGCCAAAAACGATGCTTTAATTGCAACCGCTAAAGCTAAGGCGGAAGCTGTTAAAACAGAAGCAGATGCTGAAGCATATCGGATAGATCAATTGCAAGCCAGCCTAGCTAAAGCAAGTGACGGCTATTTTAAAAATCAGAGTTTGGACAGTTTTAATAATTTAGCTAAAGGACCTAACAACTTAATCGTAGTTAATAAAGACGACCTTACCAGCCTGGGAACCATTCCAGCAACGGCAAAGGTCTGGCATGAGGCAACAAAAGATAGCGAATAAATTCTAAGCAGCAAAAAATCATTTCCAAACTCGGAAATGATTTTTTAGTTTTCGAGATATTGTTCATATCCACGATCAAATAAAATAATTGTAAATTCAGCTCCATGATTTATTTCTGACTGCACAGTTATTTTGCCACCATGTTGTTTGATCAAAGAAGAAACTATCGACAGTCCTAAGCCATATTCTCCTCTTCCTGAGCGGCTACGAGACGGATCGGCTTTAAAATATCTTTCAAAAACATATTTAATTTGTTGTTGATTCATCCCAATCCCATTATCTTCAACAATAATAGTTGTTGCATGAGCCACCCGATAGCCACTTATTTGAATTTCGCCATCAGAAGTGAACTGAATTGCGTTCTGGACCAAATTGACCATTATTTGAGTAAAGCGATCTTTATCAGCATAAATTGGTAAATCTCTTGGTGCATTGATAGTAATAGTATCATTGACCTTAGCAGCATTTTGTTTAAGCTGCATTGTCACATCATCTAGCGTTTTTCTAGCATTAAAGGTGGTCTTAACTAAGTTTATTTGATTATTACGAATTTTTTCATAATCCAAATTTTCATTAACTAATCTGATCAGACGCTTAGTTTCCCTATTCATCAGGTCAATGGATTTAGGCTTTGCTTTATCAGGAATAGCATCATATTGCAAGCCCTCTAAAATACCATTAATGGTAGTCAGAGGCGTACGCATTTCATGAGCTGCATCAGCCATAAATTGATCACGCCTTTTTTCCTGCTCCTTAACTTCTTGGTTTGATTTCTTTAAAGCGCGAACCATCTGGTTGAAGTTATCAGCAAGCTGGGTTATCTCATCATTGCCACTATAATTTGTTTGGACGTCAAAATCTCCAGCAGCAACTTTCTTAGTAGCTCGTGACAGCTTTTTTATTCTGTCAGTTGCATAAAAAGAAAGAATAAAGCTAAGCATCAAACCCACAATTATTGCCGAAACAAGAGCACTAAATAAATTTTGCTTGGCTATAGTCACTGGCTTTTCAACCTTGGCAACTCGGACACCTAACCAAATCGCCCCAATAAATTTACCTTTGTCTTTCCATGGTAAAAGAACGCCGGTACAGGCATCTTTTTTATGCCCTAAGCTGGAAAGAGCCTCATTATTATTTTTGATGTGAAGCTTCTTTCCCTGTTTTAATTGCATAACGCGCTTTGAAGTTAGGCGTATGTCTTCATTTTTCTCAGGATAGATTTGAGTACCATGCTTATCAAAAACACTAAGATAAACCCTATCGCTATGAAGAACGAATTCCAATTTATGCAAAAATTTGGGGTTTAACATGGCTGAGCCATTTTTTTCATCGCTTGCGGCTAAAGTACCTAAAGCTGAGGCAAAATCCTCCATTCTCTGATAATTATATTCATATGATTGTTTAGTTGCATTATTTATTTCAGAAAAACCGATTATTGATACCGTAGTAAGAATGATTAGTAAAAAACTAAGCATATGCTGATAAATCAACTTCATAATAAAGCCTACGAATCATCAAATTTATAGCCAACACCCCAAACAGTTTGGATGACATTTGCACCTACTTTTTCCAATTTTTGGCGCAATTTTTTAATATGTGCATCCACGGTGCGATCTTCACCATAATAATCATAACCCCAGACAGACTCTAATAATTGTTCACGAGAAAATACTTGCTTGGGCTTCTGTGCCATAGTATAGAGCAAATCAAACTCTTTAGGCGTAATATTTTCAACATACTGACCATCATAAAGCACCTCACGCCGACTTTTAGAAATTTTGATGTGATCAGTTTCAACATCAAATTTTTCAGTATTTTTTACCGCTTTCGTTTGTTCCTGCTTATCATCAATTCTAATCCTACGTTGTAAAGCCTTAATGCGGGCTATTAAAGCTAATGGACTAAATGGTTTAGACACATAGTCATCAGCACCAGCATTAAATCCTTGAATCTGCTCTTCCTCACTACTTCTAGCAGTCAACATGATAATTGGTATGGTAGGTGAAATTGCACAAACTTCTTTAGCAACTTCTATGCCATCTTTTTTTGGCAAGTTAAGATCTAATGTTATTAAATCATACTGATCTGGATTTTTAGCAAACATTTTAACGGCTTGTTCTCCATCAGTTGCAATATCTGTGGTCCATCCTTCTTTTTCAAAGAACATCTCCATCATTTCTGCAACCGACTGATCATCCTCGACCATTAAAATTTTCAGTTTCATTTTCGGTCCCTAAATCCTTTTGTTCTCTCCTTTTTTACTTTGTCAGGGTCTATGTAATCTGCTGGCAATTCATGGCGTTTTTGCAAAAAGCTTTTTAAACTTTTCTCCGTAGCCATGATTGGAAAGATAATGAAAAGATAAAATGTCAGCAGCCAAAGTAAAAAATATCGATCCCATTTAAGTAAATGGATTCCAATCCCCAATACTAATTGGATTAAACCAAATATAATAAAATAGTAACTTGCTTTGTGTTGAGCAAATTTGAAACTAGCTTTATTAACTTGGGCCAAGTAGGAATAATAACTATAAAATGGACGTGGTCTTTTTGGAGGCGATATCAGCCATAACAGTCCAACTACCATAATAATCGAACCGCACGCAATATAAATCATTCTCTTTTCCTTTCCACCTTAAGAATTAATCCTGATTGCCAGGAGTAGAAATAACCATTTTCATATTACCTGAAAATTTAAATTCCTTAATATTATTCGGAATTATCATATTTGTGCCAATAGATAAATTAAAAATCTTGTTTTCACACTCAATTGTACCTGAACCATTAATAATTGTTACTAATAAGAAAGGATGCCCATTTAAGCCAGTATTCCACTGTCCATTTAAATCTATTTGCCACAGATAAAAATGAGGAGACAATGGTGGCTCCACCAAGGTTTTAATGATGGCATCTTGATTTCTTCTAGATGTTATTTTAAGTTTAGGATCCACATGAGGTACTTGAGTAACGTCAATTGACTTCTGCGTGTGCAGCTCCCTTTTTTTACCAGTCTTTTGATCTACACGATCATAATCATATAAACGGTAGGTAACATCACTTGACTGCTGCGTTTCAATGACTAGAATCCCTTTAGTCAAAGCATGGATCGTTCCCGAAGGGACATAGAAAAAGTCTCCGGCTTTGACAGGAAACTTGCGCAACAATTTTTCCCACTCGCCCTTGTGAATCATATCTGCAAGTTCAGAACGTGTTTTAGCAGTATGACCATATATTAGATATGAGCCTGGATCTGCCTGTAAAACATACCAGCTTTCTGTTTTTCCACTGTCATTTTCTACTTTGCGGGCATAATCATCGTTGGGATGAACCTGTACAGATAGATTATCATTGGCATCCAGAAATTTTACGAGAAGTGGAAACTCCTTACTCTTGGGGTTACCAAACAGTTCCGGATTTTCGCGATACACTTTACGTAAGCTCTGTCCAACAAAATCGCCATTTGTAATAGTGGAAGCATCATCCTTATAACCGGAAATAACCCAAGCTTCACCTACTTTACCATCTGGTATATCGTAATTAAAAATGGTTTTTAATTTGCGTCCGCCCCAAATTTTGGGTCTAAAATATGGGGTAAGAAAAAATGGTTCCATTATGATCACCTCACTATTAGTTTAATCTTTTAAACTATAAATTTAAAACTATTTTTTCAAATATGAAAACAATTGTTATTATTTTAAGAGTTAATATCCTTATAAAATACTTATAATAAATAATCTCGTTTATTTTAATATATCGCTTTAAAAAGACCAAAGAAAAAGCCTGTCAGATTGATTTGACAGGTTTTTAAATGGGGAATAATTTACTACTATTTTTATTGTTTTCTGCTACTTTCTCTTACTCTTTAATCCCTCCAGTCTTGATTCTGCAATCTCATGTTCCAATTCGTTTTCATATTGTTCTCTTTGTGCTTTATCCCAGCCATAATAATCAGACATGTGTTTAATCACGCCACCCTTTACCTGGTCTAAAGTATCACTCTTGAACAAAATATGATAAGTACGTCTTAAAAGATAATCAACTGGCGTTAATGTCATTTCTTCTGCCAGCGAGTAATCAAGAGCTGCAGTTTCGCCAATACTCAATCCTTTTTCTGGCTTGATTGTTTGGGCATAATCGTAAATTTGCTCCGCCTGAGAGCCAAATAAGTTTGCAATCTCTTTTGCATCGTCAGCTGCAAGGCCGGCAGCCACACCATCTTTAGCAATGCGAGCAAGTTCTGCTTCTGCATTGTCAGAATCAAAATCGCCACCAGCAACTTTAATTTCCGCTGAATCTTGCAACGTAAAGTTTTTAGAAAACTCATCATGAAACTTTTGCTGGATTTTCTTCATTGCACCATTAGCCATGATGCGGTAATCTGTCAGCTTACCGCCGGCTAAGGTGATCAATCCATCTTCTGCTTCAGTTAACGAACTACCACGTGATACTGCAGATGGTGCTGAAGTACTATCAGAAACGCTGGCACCTGTTGCCGCATCTGCAGCCTCGTTACCCTCAACTTCAACTTCAATCAGAGGCCGTACGCCAGCCCAGCTGGCTTCAATATCGTTAATTGTTAAATGAGCCGCAGGATACTTTTTATTAATGATATTTAACAAGTAATCTACATCGCTTTGTTCTACTGTTGGATGAGCATAATCACCGGAAAAGTCAGTATCTGTAGTACCAAAGTAAGTTTTGCCTTCTCTAGGAATGGTAAAAATCATTCGGCCATCAGCCGTACCAGAACCAAAATATGTTGGTTGTGGCACAGTCAAGCGGGATTGGTCAACTACCAGATGCACACCTTTTGTAGGACGCAAACGTGGTTTCTTGTAAACTTCTTTATCTTCTTGTCTTACCAAGTCTGACCAAGGTCCTGAAGTGTTAATAACAACATCAGCATGAATATCAAATTCTTCACCAGTTAAATTGTCGTGAACCCGCACACCATTAACTTGTTTTTGATCATTATGCAAAATTGCTACACATTTCAAGCGACTAACAGCCAGACATCCTAATTCATGCGCTTTTTTAACATTTTCTACTACTAAGCGGGAATCGTTATTTTGGTAATCCAAGTAAACACCTGCACCTTGCAGGTTAGCACTATTTAATTGTGGTTCTCGTTTTAATGTTTCTTCCTTATCCATCATGTAGTTGGCATATTTAATTAAAGGTGAGTCTCCTTCAATACCTGCTAAATGATCATAAAGATCCATTGCTACTTTTACCGAGAACATAGTAAACGTTGTCCCTGGTTCGTCATAAATTGGCAAAATCATAGGATCAGGTTGGGTCATATGCGGAGCAATATGCTGGATAACCGCACGTTCCTTGACTGTATCAGAAACGACTTGGACATCAAAAGTCTTCAGATAGCGAATACCACCGTGTACAAGTCTGGTAGACCGTGATGATGTACCTCCACCAAAGTCTTGCATATCAATCAAGCCTGTCTTCATTTTAGCTGCACTGGCCTGAAGAGCAACACCTGCTCCGGTAATGCCGCCTCCGATAACCAGCAAATCTAATTTTTCATTTTTTAAACGTTCAATTTCTTCTTTTCTGGTTTCAATTGAAAACGCCATGATTTAGCCTCTTTCTTTTTAATAAAAATTTCTAATTATTTTTCTGATATGGCTTATATGAAAAGCTCTGAGCAGCTTTAACAGCTGATTTCCAGCCTTCATAAAGGTGATCTCTTTCTGCACTGCTCATTTGCGGTTTAAAGGTTTTACCTACTTTTTGAATTTTCTTGATTTCATCAAAGTCCTTCCAAAAGCCAATAGCTAAACCAGCTAGAAAAGCTGCACCTAATGCCGTTGTCTCGAGGTTGGCAGCACGCTCAATTTCGATACCCAAGATATCAGCTTGGAACTGCATTAAATAGTCATTATTGGCAGCACCGCCATCGACCTTTAATTTAGGAATTTTAATTTTAGTATCTTCATGCATCGTGTCAATAACGTCACGGCTTTCATAAGCTAGAGACTGCAAAGTAGCTTTGGTAAAGTCATCACTGGTTGTGCCCCGAGTAAGACCGAAAACAGCTCCACGGACATTAGAATCCCAATAAGGAGCACCTAAGCCGGTAAATGCAGGGACAACGAAAACCTCATTATTGTCTTTTGAGCGCTTGGCAGCTTCTTCTGATTGAGGAGCATCGTCAATAATTCCTAGTTGATCACGCAGCCACTGAATAGCAGAACCAGCTACATAAATACTACCTTCCAAAGCATAATTTACTTTGCCGTTGATGCCATAAGCCACTGTAGTTAACAAATTATTAGCTGAAAATTTAGGCTTTTCACCAGTATTCATAACGGTGAACGCACCAGTGCCATAGGTGTTTTTAACCATTCCCGGCTCAAAGGCCAACTGTCCAAACAAGGCTGATTGCTGGTCACCTGCCATGCCGGCAATTGGTACTTGACTGCCATAAAAGTGAAATTCAGCTGTAGTACCATAAATCTCGGAGTTAGACCGAATTTCAGGCAAAATTTTTCTTGGAATGTTTAATAACTTAAGAATTTCATCATCCCAATCAAGTTTGGTAATATTAAACAGCATTGTCCGACTGGCGTTCGTATAATCTGTCACATGAACCTTGCCGCCAGTCAATTTCCATACCAGCCACGAATCAATGGTACCAAATAATAATTCGCCGTTTTCTGCACGTTCCTGAGCTCCTGGAACATGATCAAGAATCCAGCGAATTTTGGTAGCTGAAAAGTAGGCATCAGGAATTAATCCCGTTTTTTCATGAATCATATCTGAATAGCCATCAGCAATAATTTTATCGGCAATATCCGAAGTCTGACGCGATTGCCAGACAATAGCATGGTATATCGGCAAGCCGGTCTTCTTATCCCAGATAACGGTCGTTTCACGCTGATTTGTGATACCGATAGCTGCTATTTGGTTGGGTTTAATCCCTGAGTTAATAAATGAATTGGCAATTGTGGACAAAACTGAGTTCCAAATTTCATTGGCATCATGTTCTACCCAGCCAGGTTTAGGAAAATATTGATTAAACTCTTTCC
>CAMLRO010000046.1 GCA_946482425.1 uncultured Lactobacillus sp. | reverse complement strand
CAATCATTGATAATTCATTGCGATTTTTATTTTTAAAGTCGTTTAATCCCACAATGTATTCCTCTCTCTTAAACAGTCTTTCTTATTTTACTAGGCGTTCAAGTAAAAATCAATGTGACGGCATAATTACCTATTAAGTATAGACCACTATATAGGTTATATTCAATCTGAAGTTCTCTTGAACCATCATTTTTAGGGAAAAATTTAATAAATTCAGTCGTGCTTTGGAGATCCATTTGATAACCTTGAGCGACATAGCGACAGTCTTTGCGCTCACCAACAACAAAATGGAGTTGCGAGTAGTTATTTCTGTCAGTTCCCCGCCTAATAATCACATTATCTTCTTTAATTAATATCTTAACGGGAATTTTGTCATCTTCCAAATATGAAACTCTGGTATTGCCAGCAGATTCAATTAATTCGCCAGCAGCTTTTTTCTTGAAAGTTTCACTATCTTTGCCTTGGATTATTTTGCTAGTAAAATCGATTTTTACTTTAGTCATATATTTGATTCTTTGTAATAAAAAAGCCAACCATGTTGATTGACAAATATGTCTTGATTTTTTACTTAATTTTAGCAAAAAATATTATAAATCAAATTATTTTTTTAAGCCAGCAATTACTTTAATTAGTTTTTTTAGGTCTTGCCAGCAAAATATTTATGCCACCTATTATAATTAAGATCGCACAAAGAGCAATAATAAATTTTTCACCAACATGATCAAGAATTATGCCCGAAACAACAGACGAAATGGGGCCACCAATATTGGCAAAAGTTCTGACTGTGGTTAAGACGCGCCCTAAATAATTATCTGCTGTGGAAGTCTGAATGACAGATTCTGCGAGAACATTATGAATACTGGTAGCAGGACCAAAAAGAAAAAGTAATATACAAAGAAGGACCATGTTTTTTAAAGAAAACAACATCAAAATAAGCGGTATGGCGCTAATAGTCCAAGCCCAGCCAACTGTTATAATTCTTGCTTTCATTTTGCCGGCTATTATGGCTCCCAGTATTATTCCCGCCAGTATGCATATGTAGAAAGTACTATAAAGTGTCGGCTGCCCCGCTTTTGCGGCTATACGGGGTAAAATTAAAATCATTGCAGGTTGTGCAAACGAATAAAGCAAGCCGGACCAAAGATAGTGCAATAAAAAGGCATTTTTCTTAATGTAACTGTAGCCACTGAAAATCTTTTGCCAATATTTAGTTAGACCTTCTGCCTGGCTTTCTTTTTCTTTAACTGCATTATGAACAGGTATTTTTCTCAGAGCTGCAATTAACAATAAAAGCCCCAGTAAACTCAAGCAGGCACAAGCTAAAATAATGTCTCCGCTTGCCATAAAAGCCAGTAATGCACCAGAAAGTGCAATCCCACCAACATTTACCAGTTGATCCACGATATTAATCTTGGAAATAATACTGGTCATTTCTCTTTCATCCAGAAGAGATTCTTTTAAAATAGCGCGATCAGCGGGGTTAAAAAATTCATCACAAATTGATAGTAATCCAGCAATAATAATAGCTAAAATATAACTTTGGCTAAAATAAATAATCACAGCAGTTAGTATAAACAGTAAAACTACTTGTATCACCATGGAATAAATGCTGGTTTTCTTAAAAGAGTGACTGTCAATAAAAGGACCGTAAAAAATAGAAAGAGCAGCAGTTATTGTGAAAATAGCATTAGTAATGCCAACCATAGTTGAACTTTTGGTTTGAATTTGGATCCACCAAATAAAAACCATGCCATAAAGCGAGTTGCCCAAGCCACTAACTAAGCGTGACAATAAGTATGGTTTTTTCTCTAACATGATTTTTCTCGTTTCGCGCTAGTTCTGTTAAAATTCTATTTTAATTAAAAACTAATTAAATATTTAAAGCAATATATTTTTTATTAATTAGGTTAAATTCTTTTAGAACTGGCGGTATCTTGCATGTCTTTTATCTAGTAAATCTACCAAATTTTCAATTTGAAATGTTTTTAGTTTTTGTCCTATTAAGTCTTTTAATCCCTGTGCTTGGTTTTCTAACACTTGTTCAGGTAAAACCCGTTCTACTATGCCCTGTTTCTTTAACCATTCCGGTTCAATGTGCATTATTTCTGCAGCCTTTGAGGCAAGTTTAGCATCCTTCCACATAATTGAAGCAAAACCTTCCGGTGACAAAACTGTATACATACTATGTTCCATCATCCAAACTTCATCACTGCAAGCAAGGGCCAAGGCTCCACCTGACCCAGCTTCACCAATAATAATAGTCAGAATTGGTACTTTTAATTGCAGCATTTCACTAATATTAGCAGCAATAATCTGGCCCTGGCCGTTCTTTTCAGCTTCTGCTCCCGGATAGGCGCCTGGAGTATTAATAAGAGTTACAATGGGAATACTCATTTTGGCAGCTGTTTTCATTACCCGCAGTGCTTTACGATAACCTTGGGGCAAGGGACTGCCAAAATTAGTTGCCATGCGTTCTTTTAATTCTTGTCCCTTATTAGTTGCAATGACGCAGACACTCATATCTTTTATGGTGGCAAAACCCGCGATTACTGCTGCATCATCACTACTTGTGCGGTCTCCGTGCATTTCAAAAAAATTCGGAAATAATTGAATTACCAGACGATGCATATTACTTTTATAGTCACTTCTTGCCCCATCCATAATGGCTAAAATTTTATCATTTGCCATGAACTTGAGCCTCCCATTTTTTTGCAGCAAAAATTTTAAGTATCTGACCTAGTTTTGCTACTTGCTTATCTCGGGGGACAATACTATCAATAAAGCCGTTTTGGTACGCATTCTCAACTGTCTGAAAATCTGGTGGCAGTTTCTTATTAATAGTCTGTTCAATGACTCTGCGTCCAGCAAAACCTAATAAAGCTTTAGGCTCAGCTAAAATAATGTCTGCCTGCGAAGCAAAACTGGCAGTGACACCACCAGTTGTTGGATCCATAATTACGCTGACATAAAGTAAATGTGCTGCGCGATGGTCATTAACTGCCTGCGAGATTTTAGCCATTTGCATTAACGAATGAATTCCCTCTTGCATTCTGGCACCACCTGAGGCAGTAAACAAAACAACGGGTAATTTCTTTGTAGTTGCTTTTTCAAACAAGCGAGTTATTCGCTCGCCAGTAGCTGTTCCTAGACTGCCCATTATAAACACCGGATCCATAATTCCCAAAGCAGTTTCGTAACCAGCAATATTTGCTTGACCGGTTAAAACCGCATCCTTAAGTTTAGTTTTGGACTGCATTTTTTTAATTGTAGCCTGATAATCAGGAAAATCGAGTGGATCAGTAGTCGCTAAATCCGCATCCCATTCCGTAAAGTCTTTTGTCAGCATCTTTAAGCGTGCTCTGGCAGTCACTCGAAAACCGTAGCCACAATTAGGGCACAGCTGATATTTACCGGCACGATGAAAATAAAATTTATTGCCACATTTAGGACAAATTCTAAAAATGCCTTTAGGAACATTTTCCTGATACTTTTTTAATGCACTGTGGGGATGACTTGCAAATCTAATTGCCATTAACCTGCGCTTCCTTTTCATTATGTCTTAGTTGCTGAAGATAATCGGGTAAAAATTCTTGATCTATATACGTTGTTAAATATGTACCGGTCTGAAATTTATCATCATTAAGCAAAGCAATCAAAAAATCGCGGTTAGTAACTAAACCTTTAATCTCAAATTCTGTTAGTGCATCAATCAAACGCTTAATTGCCATTTGCCTGTTAGCTGCATGTGCAATAATTTTAACAATCATCGAATCGTAAAATGGTGAAACGGTATCCCCACTGTTAACTCCACTTTCAATTCTAATGCCTAGACCACTAGGCAATACCATTTTTGCGATCTTACCAGCTTGGGGACAAAAATTTTTACTAGGATCCTCTGCATTAATGCGGGCTTCAATTGCAGCACCATGGACATGCACATCTTCTTGAGATATGCTCAAATCTTTGCCTGCAGCAATATTAACCTGTTCCTTAACGAGATCAATCTGAGCAACTTCTTCAGTAATTGAATGTTCAACCTGAATCCTAGTATTCATCTCCATAAAATAGAAATGATGGTCAGGATCCATTAAAAATTCGATAGTACCGACATTTTCATAATTTATTGCCTTTATTGCTTTAACAGTTATCTGTTGCAAATAGTCTCTTTCTTTTGCACTGATTTGTGAACAAGGCGTTTCTTCAATCACTTTTTGCTGGTGACGTTGCATTGAGCAGTCTCTTTCGGGAAGTGCCACCACATGTCCTGTTTTATCTGCCATGATCTGTACTTCGACGTGTTTGGCTGGGGAAATAATTTTTTCCAGATACATTCTATCGTCTCCAAAAGAAATTCTTGCTTCTTCTTGTGCCTGGTTAAATGCTTCTGTTAAGTCAGCAGCTTGAGTCACACGTCTTATTCCTTTTCCGCCACCACCTGCAACGGCTTTGAGCATTACGGGGTAGCCCACTTTATTTGCAATTTTGATTGCAGCTGCAGCATTTTTAACAATCCCATCACTTCCAGGAATAACAGGTATATCATTCTTGCGCATCATTTCCCGAGCGTTAGCCTTATTTCCCATTAAAGAAATGGTTTTTGCCTTGGGACCAATAAAAACTAAATGGCATTCTTCACACATTTGGGCAAATTCAGGACTCTCTGATAAAAAACCGTATCCTGGATGAATTGCATCTGCTTCCGTTAGGACAGCCGCACTGATAATATTTTGCATATTTAAATACGAATCGGCTGGTTGGGGAGAACCAATACATATTGCTTCATCAGCTTCTTTCACATGTTGGGCATGTTTATCGGCCGTTGAATAAACAGCAACTGACTTAATTCCCATTTCACGTAAAGCTCGAATTATCCTTATAGCAATTTCTCCACGATTCGCTATCAAAATTTTTTTAAACATAATGTCACACTTTACTGAATTGCAAATATTAGCTGAGCAGTACAGGCAACTTTATCTTTAACAGTTGCCTTGGCCTCACCAATCCCGGCATTTCCACGTAGCTTATCCAGCTTAACTTCTAAATTCAAAGTATCTCCCGGCTTAACCATTGTTCTAAAGCGAGCATTCTTGATACCTCCAAAATAGACAGTTTTTCCTTTAAATTCCGGTAGTGTCAGCAATGCAACTGCACCAGTTTGCGCCAAAGCCTCAGTTATCAAAACACCCGGCATTACTGGATTACCCGGAAAATGTCCCTGAAAATAGCTTTCATTAATTGTGGTATTTTTTTGAGCAACAGCATATTTACCGGGCTCATAATCTAAGACCTGATCAATTAACAGCATTGGGAATCGGTGAGGCAAAATAGCCTGAATCTGCGCACTATCTAAAGTGTGTAACTTTTTTGGTTCACTCATATTTGCTTCCTTCATTCTGGAATAACCGTGATCAGTGGTTGATCATATTCAACCACTTGTTCATTTGTAACTAAAATTTTATCAATAGTCCCTGTAAAGTCGCTTTTAATTTCAGTCATCATTTTCATTGCTTCAATAACGCAAACCACATCACCTTTATTGACATGATCACCCGGCTTTTTATATTGAGGGTTTTTTGGACTTGCTTGTAAATAAACTATGCCAACAAGTGGTGCCTTAATTTTTAAAGTTTTCTCCTTAGGTGCAGCTATCTTGCCAAGTGGTTGATGTGCAGTTGCATGCGTCTCTTTAGCAGCTGGTTGACCATTTGACCTTTCTTCCCTAATTTCTACTGGTGTAGCTTGACTTTTATCAATCTTAATATGGCCACCTTTAAAGTCTAAATCCAGTTTGGTGATATCACTTTGATTAATTTCTGCGATCAATTTTTCAATTTCTTCAAAAGTCATTTAATCATTCCACCTTTTTAACGCGATCACGGCATTATGTCCACCAAAACCAAATGAATTGCTGATGGCATAATCTATTTTTTGTTGACAATTTTGTTTGTTGACCAAATTAACTTTGCACTCGGGGTCTTGCTGGGTTACTCCTACATTTATCGGCAATAATCCTGAATTAAGTGCCAAAATTGTGGCAATAGCTTCAATAGCTCCTGCTGCTCCTAGTAAATGACCCGTCATGCTTTTAGTACTTGAAACTAGCACCTTGCTCTTCTGACCAAAAACCTGATTAATTGCTTTAGACTCAGCCCAATCATTTGCTTTGGTACTTGTCCCATGAGCATTGATATAGCCCACTTGCTCAGGGCTGACCTGAGCTTCACTAAGAGCCAGTTCCATAGCTCTTGCAGCCTGACTACCACTTGGATCAGGAGATGTAATATGGTGTGCATCGGAACTAGTCCCATAACCGACAATTTCACCTAAAATATGTGCGCCACGACTTTGAGCATGTTCTAGCGATTCTAAAACAAGAGAACCTGCACCTTCTCCCATCACAAAACCGTTACGATTTTGATCAAAGGGAATACTTGCTTTTTCAGGATCCGTTGTCGTGGACAATGTTGAAATTGCAGCAAAACCGGATATCCCACTTTCATTGATTGCGGCTTCTGAGCCACCGGCGATCATGACATCAGCATAGCCATCTTTTATCTGTCTGAAAGCTTCACCAATTGCATTTGTACTGGAAGCACAGGCAGTCACAATTGTGGTACTGATTCCTTGAGCATGATAGCGAATAGAAATATTGCCTGCTGCCATGTTAGCAATTGAAGTAGGAATAAACATTGGCGAAACCCGATCCAGGCCTTTTTCGTGCCATTTAATGACTTGTTCCTGAATGGTAGTTAATCCACCAATTCCTGTGCCCCAAATTACGCCAAAACGTTCACTATTGGTATTTTTATCATCAATTCCTGCCTGTTCCATGGCTTGTGCAGTTGAATACATCGCGTAGAGTGTGAATGCATCCATGCGTTTAGTATCTTTTTTAGTTAAAAAAAGCAATGGGTCAAAATTGTCCAGTTGCCCAGCCAGGGTGACCCCACTTGAATCAGCATCAAAATAAGTAATTGGCTCAAAACCAATTTTTTGACTATTGAGTCCAGCTTCAAAACTGGCAACGTCATTACCAATAGGTGTTAAGGCACCCAAACCTGTAACTACTACTCTTGTCATTACTTACTCCTTACTGCATTGTCAATCCGCCGTCTACCGTTATTGTCTGACCAGTAATATAGTCATTTTGGGCTAAAAAAACTGCGGTTTGTGCTATTTCTTCAATTTGTCCCAAACGTTTCAGCGGAATTTCCTTAAGTAATTGCTGCTGAATTTTTTCACTAAGGCTTCTAGTCATTTGTGTGTCAATCATTCCTGGAGCAATGGCGTTACAGCGCAAATTGCGTAATGCTGCTTCTTTAGCAACAGATTTAGTTAAACCAATAATTCCTGCTTTACTAGCGGCATAATTAGCCTGACCAATGTTACCTGTTAAACCAACTACACTCGATAAGTTAATAAAACAGCCTTTTCTTTGCTTATACATCGGTCTCAGTGACTGTTTAATGACATTAAAGGTGCCAATCAAATTGGTGTTAACTACACTTAGAAAGTCTGCTTTAGACATGCGATTGAGCAGTCCGTCTTTGACAATACCGGCATTATTGACCACAACATCTAGATGTTCAAAATGATTGATAATTTTGGCAATCATTTCTTTCACATCTTCTTCTTTGGTAACATCTGCGCTAATATCCATTACTTCAACATGATCTTTTTCAAACTGGTCGATGACTTCAGAACTAATTGGTTTGCGGGCATTTAAAACTATTTTTGCTCCCTGTTTGGCAAAAGCTTGAGCAATTGCCAGGCCAATACCGCGTGAACTACCAGTGACCAAGACCACACTATCTTTTAATTTCATGAATTAAACTCCTTTAAAGCAGAAATCGTTTCTTGCATATTGGCCACGCTATCTGTTTGATAGGTTGGAACTCCTTTAAGAATCTTTCGTGCAAAAGAAAGTAAAGTTTTACCTGGTCCTAATTCAACAACCGCAGTTATATCTTGACTATGCTGAGCCAAAGTTTTTGCAAAATAGGTAGTCGAAACTAGCTGCTCCGTCAAAGTCGAAACAAGGTTGTCAGGTGCAAACTCTTTTTGGGTCGTAGTGCTATAAATTGGGAAAGTACCATTATGCCAATCAACTTTTTGCAATTCAGTTTTCAAAGCTCCTTGAATTGATTTCATTAATGGTGTGTGAAAAGCACCGCTTACTTTTAGTGGAACTACACGCGCACCATCTTTTTCAAGTTGTTCACGCAAATTTTGAACTGCATCTTTTTCACCACCAACAACAATTTGATTAGGAGTATTAACATTTGCTATCCCAATCAGACCTATTTTTTGGGCATCTTTTATAGCTAATTCAACGTTTGCTAAAGAACTCTTCATGACAGCCACCATAATTCCGGGATTTTGACTGCTTGCTTCTTGCATAAGTTCACCGCGCTTTTTTATTAAGCGAAGTGCTGACTCAAATTCTAAGTAATTGGCACAAGCAAGACCGCTATATTCACCCAGGCTGAGTCCGATACCTAATTTTTTAAAATCTGTATTTTCGCTAAGAATTTGGTACAAGCCATAACTTATTGTCAAAATAGCAGGTTGGGAATAACGCGTTTCGGCCAGCTCATGTGCTTTATCGGAATCAAACAGCAATTCTGCTAAATCAACATGCAATATATCACTTGCTTTAGCAATGATTTTACGGTAGTGCGGTTCGGTTTGATATAAATCATATGTCAGACCAGTTTTTTGAGCACCCTGACCACTAAATAGTAAACAGATCATTTGCTTATCTTTCCCCCATTTAGCAATTTGTCTGCTTGACTATAAACTTCAGCTAGAATTTCAGCAGCAGGTTGTTCCTTTTTTACCATACCGGCGATTTCACCTGCCATGAAAGAGCCTGTTTCCCTATCACCGTCAATTACTGCTCTGCGCAGACTACCAGTTCCTAATTCTTCCAACTTGTCATAATCAGGATGCGGCTTTAACGCCTCTTCCTTTTCAATTCCGATATACGTTTTAGCCATCTTATTTTTTAAAACCCGTGAAGGATGGCCTGCATATTCACCAGTAACTAGGGTACTGGCATCTTTGGCACGTAAAACAGCCTTTTTATAATTAGGATGTATCTTTGATTCAGTTGCAACTAAAAAACGAGTGCCCATTTGCACGCCCTCAGCACCCAACATGAATGCGGCAGCCATACCGCGACCGTCGCCTATTCCTCCAGCTGCAATTACGGGAACTTTAACTGCATCTACAACTTGTGGTACCAGCGCCATTGTCGTTAATTTTCCAATATGACCGCCTGATTCCATCCCTTCGGCTACAACAGCGTCAACACCTACACGTTCCATCATTCTAGCCAAGGCAACAGAACCAACAACTGGTATCACTTTAATACCAGCATCTTTTAACTTTTCTATGTATTTTGCCGGATTACCCGCTC
>CAMLRO010000045.1 GCA_946482425.1 uncultured Lactobacillus sp. | reverse complement strand
TATTACGGGCAGTAACTTTATGAGTAAAGCTGAGATGGTTCCAAATAAAAGGAATCCTTTCCAGCAAGATTTTAGACCCTGCTGCAGGAGGCTTAGGCAATAGTAATGCGGCCGGTTTTTCTCTAAACTCATTTTTAGCAGTTAAGTAAGCAGGCAAAACGGAACTGATCCAAGACAAGAATAAAGCGATCAAACTGATTTGCCAATGAAAGTGTAATTCAATGGGTGGGATAGTCAGTGACTTGTAATAAGCATGGTAAACAATTTGTGGCATCAAAGTGTGTCCCAAATAAACGCCCAAAATAGTGCCGATTGTACCTGAAATAAAGCCATAAGCGATGAATTTATTAATTATGACCTGATCATTATAGCCTAAGGCTTTCATTGTACCGGAATTGATTCTTTCTTCATCAATGAAGCGGTTCATTGTAGTAAAGGTAACTAGAGCCGCAACGAAGTATAGAAAAATAGGGAATACTTTAGCTAAATCTTCCACTACTTGCGCAACTGTTGTGTAAACTAAATTACCTTCACCGCCTGGTACCTCGCGCCGATTGTATACGCTATAGCTCGGCAGAGCCAATTTCCGCAATTGTTTTTTAGCTTTGCTGATTTTTTCTTTACCACTTTTAATTTTTTTATTGGCTCTCGCAGATTTACGGGCAAAGATCTTTTTTTCTTGTTTTAATTTTTGCTCACCTGCAGCAATTTCTTGCTGAGCCTGCTCTAGTTGCAATCTTGCTGCTTGAGGTAAATTAGCTCCTGCAGCTTCAGTCTGTGATATTTGCGCATTTAATTTACTTTTTTGGAGGGTTAGTTGTTTTTCTGCGGAACTAATTTGCTCACTTGCAGTCTCTAATTTCTGCTCTGCTTGTTGAATTTTCTTTTCTTGAGGGGCAATTTTTTTGTTAGCAGCAGATAATATTCTTTTTTGCCTTTGACGTGCGGTGTTTTTTAACTTATCTTGTAAAACTTTTTTATGGTGCTTAACTTTACTAGTGTAGACTTTGCCATAAGAGTCAAGGCCACGCAAGTCTTTGTATCTTAGGTTAGCCACTGTATAAACCGTATGATTAAAGGCATTAGGGCTGACTACTGCATAACCTTTAAGTTCTCCAGTACCACTGTTGCTTTGCCCTAAGTTTACATTTGATAAAATTTGACTGGACCGAACGAAACCTGTAATTTTGAAGCTTTTTCGTTTTAGCAGAGTGCTTCCTAAAATATTCTTCTTCTCTGTAAAACTGATATTTTGGCCAATTTTATATTTATGTGAATAATGGTCTGCCAAAGCAATTTCATTTGTTTTTACCGGCAAACGACCTTTACGCAATTCATATTTGCCCACTGATTTTGGCTTTGAAAAAATGCGAAAACTTTCCCGGCTGTTTTTAATAACCGTATCTGTCATGTAGCCAAATTCAACGGCCTGCAAGCCTTTAGTTTTCTTGATTTTTTGCGTATCTTTGTGGTCTAAACCATAATTACAGATAACGGTCAGGTCAGCTGTATTTAGTTTTTGCGCATAGTGATTGCCGGTATCACGCATGTCAGGTCCTGTCACCATTAAACCAACTAAGGCAAATGCACCAATCATCATTAATCCCATGATAGAAACAAATTGTCCCTTAGTATGTTTAATTGATCGCCAAAAATCTTTCAGAATAACTTTATTCATGATTAGCCTTTTCTACCATTTAACGCTGGCAACATCTGCTGGATTCGTGTTCTCTTCAATTTCCGTAACCTTGCCGTCATGGAAGTGAATCACACGGTTTGCAAGGGGAGCTAAAGCACTGTTATGAGTAACTATGACTACTGTAGTGCCATTGTCACGACTCATATTGATAATGGTTTGCAAAACACTTTTTCCAGTTTGATAATCAAGTGCGCCTGTCGGTTCATCACAAAGTAAAATTTTAGGGTTTTTGGCGATTGCCCGAGCAATTGCCACTCTTTGTTGTTCACCCCCTGAAAGTTCTGCAGGAAAATTATTAATGCGGTTTTTAAGACCAACATCTATTAAAGTTTTGACCGGATCAAGTGCATCTGGAACTATTTCTGATGCCAACTCTACGTTTTCTCTTGCGGTTAAATTTTGAATTAAGTTGTAAAACTGGAATACAAAGCCAATGTCAGTGCGGCGATAGCTGGTTAATTGTCTTTTATTGTATTTGGCAATATTGTTACCGTCGATAATGACATCACCAGAGCTGTTGGTGTCCATTCCGCCTAAAATATTTAGAATAGTGGACTTACCAGCACCGGATGCACCCAAAATAATAGCCAATTCACCTTTTTCCACGGTAAAACTGACATCATTATTGGCTAATATTTCAGTATCTCCAGTTTGATAGCGTTTGTAGTTGTGTCTTACGTCAATATAACTCATGAAAATCTGTCCTTAGTGATTTTAAAATAACTGATATAAACTTATTTTAATCTAGAAAACTTTCTAATACTTGTAAAACGCCCATGTCATTATTTGATGGTGCTTCATATTTGGCAATCTTTTTAAGTTTTTCATGACCGTTTTTCATCGCATAACTGTACCCAGCCAATTCAATCATTTCACGGTCATTCATGCCATCTCCAAACGCTATGAGTTCTTCTGGCTTAACATTAAAATACCTCAAAAAATATTTAATGCCTTGCCCTTTATTAACATTGTTGGGCATAACGTCAATATTATCGAAACCACTGGTAGTACAGTGAATATGTTCAGGGTTTGTTTGATTGAACTTTTTTTCTAGTTCGCCAGCGAGCTTGGAGGAACAGTTTAGAGTTAGCTTTGTTAAACTATCGCTTGTAGGTATATCAACTAATTTCGCAATCTCTACTACATTGGGGTAAAAGAAATGCATCATATTTTTAAATTGAGTCGGGGCTTTTTTGTTAATATAAGAATGATCTAACCCACTAGCAGCAATATGTACTTGTGGATAATTATTTTCAATAAAACTGATCAGTTTAATACCCGTTTTATAGGTAAAAACATGACGAACAATTATCTTATTGTCTTGAGTGAGAATTGAACCATTATCAGCTACAATATCTATCCTGTCCAAGAAATCATAGAAATCTTGGCGCAAACGTGATAATGGCCTACCACTGGAAACTATAAAATGAACGTGGTGTTGTCTCAACTTGGTTAAAATTTTTTCAAAGCGTTGATGATCATATTGTTTGTCATCATTTTCAAAAGTACCGTCCATGTCTACTGCTACTGCTTTAAAGGGAATACGTGTCATTTTAATCTCCTTAATAAGTGTTACTAGGTATATTATATAGTAATTAGCGTCAGGTTTAACTCTAGATATTCATTAATTTAAAAGAAAAAGCAGAAATGTTACTGGCAACGTTTCTGCTTTTTATCTATATTTATTTAGTTGTAATGGGTTTTCTTTTGCCAACTAGCCAGCAAATTAAAATGGCACATATCGTTTCAATAATAATCAAAAAGATATTTATACCGATTTTTACCTGGCCGAAATTAATAACTGCATTATTAAATAAAGCATTTTTTTCTCCTAAATAAAGGTCAAAGATAATTGAACCAATGATTAGGATGAACATGGTGATCCATTGTTTGCGGTTAAATGCAATGCCATACTCTTCTTCACGACGTCTGATGCTTGGTAATATCACACCCAAGCCGATTAAGACAATAATGGCAACGATGTTGATAATTAGTTCATACCACCAATAACCGCTGAATTTTTTAATATCTTGTGGTGCAATGCCTAAAATAGTAGCTGCAGCAGTAACTATTAGTAAAAATAGTCCTGCAAGATATCCTAATTTATCGTTTTTAATAAAGACATAGTCTGAAGTAAATTTTTTAGAGTTTTTCCTAATTTGCATGAAGGAGAAAAATATCCAGCAAGTTACTCCTGGTGAGATGATGCCATTTAAGTTCAATAGCCAATTAAAAATGTCGTTCATGTCTGGTAAAAAGATACCTAAGAGCATGATAAATGCTGATAAAGAAACGGTTAATACGTAGCCATTGATAGGAAGGCCGTTTTTATCTTTTTTCTGTAAAAATTTAGGCATGTACTTATCACCAGTATCAGAAATAAGCATTCTGGTCATGGCGTCAAGCAGCACTGCTAATAAAGCAGCATTGTAGAAAACAGAAGTCCAAGCCCATACATAAAGCAAAGTCTTGCCCAGACCGTATTGATGCCCCACCATATCAAAGACATAGTATGCACCATTCATTTTTAAATCGTTTGGAATATGATAACTGTTAAAATATATTCCCAAAGCAAATGAACCGAAAACTGTTAAAAAAATAGTCATTAAAGCAAGTGCGATCATTGCTTTAGGAAAGTCAGACTTAGGCTTTTTCATTTTGGTCACATAAGGAGCAACAAGTTCACAGCCATTTAAGGCATAAATGAGCATTGCGATAGTTGTCCAATAATGCATGTCAAACTTGGGAATTAATGTCCGCCAGGTAAATGGTTGTGTAGCCATATGACCGCCTGATTTTGCCAGTCCTAGAAATGCGAGAAAAACAAACATCAAGGTCATAATAAGCATGAGTCCACCACCAATAGTAGATAAGACTTCCATTGAGTGAGAAAAGTAATGTTCAACAATAATGAAAATAATAAACATGGCAAATGTCATTAAAGCAAATTTTGTGTTAGAAATTTGGCTTTGAAACTTTTCAGAACCTGTCAGTGCCCAACCAATGTCAACTATAATTTCATTAGCAGAATCAACAGCATAGGGAATAGAAGCAGCCCAGTAAGTCCAGGCAGTAAAATATCCCAGAAATTCGCCATTAGTCCCACGAACCCAAGAAGATAAGCCTCCACCTTCACTGTTGAAAACGGATCCCAGTTGTCCAACCATTAAAGAATAAGGAATAACATAGAATAAACACATGATAATCCATGAAGTAACAACTGGCATTCCTTGATTTTGGAAGTTGTACATTATATCGTCTAACCCAATAACGGTACAAAAAGCCATTAAGGTTAAAACGGGCCAAGAAATATATTTTTTGTTTGAATTTATTTCTTCCACTAAAGTTCTCTCCTTTGAAAAACAACTAATGTTTTTATTTTACTAATTAAATAAAAAGATGACCAGAGGCTAGACAAACTTATTTAATGAAAGCACATTCATATTTAATTAAAAAAGCAGGAGAAATAGTTGCTTGTATTGAAATTTATGGTCCTCTGCGGTAAGATAATAACGTTAATGATAAGAAAAGAAAGAAGGATTCTTAAATGTCAGGACACTCAAAATGGCACAATATTCAAGGCCGCAAGAATGCACAAGACGCAAAGAGGGGTAAGATTTTCCAAAAATTATCTCGTGAAATTTACATGGCTGCAAAGAACGGTGGTCCTGACCCTTCCGGAAATCCTAACTTGCGTATGGTAATGGACAAGGCTCATGCCAACAATATGCCTAAGTCAAATATTGACCGTGCTATTAAAAAGGCAGAGGGCAATTCAGAAGAGCATTATGATGAAATCACTTATGAAGGATACGCACCAGGTGGTGTAGCCATCTTTGTTGAAGCACTGACTGATAATAAGAACCGGACAGCTTCTGCAGTTAGAGTAGCCTTTACTCGTAACGGTGGTTCTTTAGGAGCAACTGGTTCTGTTGCTTATATGTTCAATCGTAAAGGTTATATTGTCATTGATCGCACAACTACTGATGCTGATGAAGATCAGATGTTACTTGATGTAATGGATGCTGGTGGCGATGACTTGCAAACCAGTGATGACGCTTATGAAATTTATACAGATCCAAAACAATTTGCACAAGTTCGGGATGCATTAGAAAAAGATGGCTATAAGTTAGCCAATGCAGAATTGACAATGATACCTGAAAACACAACGCCTGTTCCAGATGATAAAAAAGAGCAATTTGACCATTTAGTTGATGCTCTAGAAGATGACGATGATGTTCAGAATGTCTATACGGCTGCAGCTGACGAAGAATAAGAAAATATTCATTTAATTTAATGGATTCTCTAGAATCGAAATTTCGGTTCTAGAGAATTTTTTATATTAAAAATCAATTTTCACGTTTTTCCTCCTTATCTTCTTCCATAATAAAGCGAAGCATTTTAATATATTTTTCTGGCACTTCATGTCCCTGATATAGCAATTGAATGTTTTTGTCAGCTATATCCACAGGATAGCTTTTTGAGTTATCTTTTTCTTGACCAAGAAGGTAATCAGTTGAAACATGCAATTGTTGTGCAACCTTGGTCAAAGACTGGATTGACGGTTTGATTGTCTTCCAGCGATAAATACTATTTTCACCTATATGGGCTTTTCTGGCCAGTTCTTTTATTGACATTCCGTGTTTTTTAGCGGAGTCGTAAATACGAGAATAAACATTCATGCTATTTTCATCCTTAAAAAAAGTATCACAAATGATTGTATTTGAGCTTGACCGCTATCATATATGGTAATATAATAAAACCATCCACAAAGTGGTCGGGCACAAACTTTTCATTATTGTGTTAGTTAATTTAGTAGCCTCGGTTCGAATTTGACTACTTTTTTAGTGTACCTAAATAGTATCACTTGTGGTAGCGGAGAAGGCAATAATATTTATTGCGTGTAAAAAGAAGATTGGAGGTCAGAATAGGTTTAAATCAAAGAAGAAAAATGTTTCAGGTTTTTTGCTTCTTTGTTAATGATATATGCAAGGAGACAAAACCGCAATAAAAAAAGTCTTTTTATTGCATTATATTGGTTAGCAATCACAACCAATTGATAATTACACTTATATATTTACCTAGCATATAAAATCCTTAGAGGTGTAAATGATTTAATTAGTTGGTTTAGGTAGTGACCAATTTAATTTGATTATTACCTAGATTGCTAATCAATATTTTTTTAATAAAAATATTATATATATGTATAATTTTAGAAGCCAACAAAGTAAAAGTGGTTTTTACTGTGCTTTTAATTGCAAGATGGAGGAAAATTTTGTACAAAAGATATAAAAATAAAATGTTAGCTACTGTCCTATCAGTTCCTGTTTGTTTACTTAGTGTTGCTTTACAAACTAATCAAGTTAAAGCTGACCAGACAGTAAATTCAAATCAGAATGTTCAAACAGAAAAAAATGATATAGGTGATAGTAATAAAGACTTGAATCAATCTAAGAACGACAATAGTGAAAGTGACCATGAGCCATCTGATTCAGTCGCAAACAATCAGGATTCCACTAGAACTGGCAATAATGATAGTCAAAATGCAGATGATTTGTCGTATATGTCAGTGTCAGTCACTTCTGATCCTAAAAGTGCATTAGAAAAGCCACTTGATTTTGGTAATAAAGCATACATGCTAAAATTTAAGGTCAAAAATACAAGTATGGACGATAAAGTTATTCCTAAAGGTACTAAATTTAGAATAAAAGTTCAACCTGATTCTCGTGTTCCTCATAATAAATTTCTTAACTTTGCTTCCATTAATCAACATGAGAATGATTTTTCTGTAACTGATAATAATGATGGTACTTATGATATTTGTATTAATAATGATTTATTAGCTGGAGAATATAATTTTATTGTAAATTTTGCTACTGCAAATCCTGGATATGATTGGGATAAGCCAGAAGGCACTAATACTAAAGATCCAGATGTTGTTCCAGGGAAAGTTTTAGTTACTTACCAAAATGCAGGAAAAAGTAAGACAATTTTTACTGACAATGTTTACATCAAACCTTATGGATATCAGAACGGAAATAATTCAGGCATACCCGGTTATGGGGACACAGGTAATGGTGGTAATGCTAAACTAAATGATGTGAATGAATATCCAAATGAAACTCTTCCAAATAGATTACCTAACGATTTGGTTTTTAGAAATCCTAATGATAAAAGTAAATCAGGTTCGTTATTCTTTTCTTATCTAGTCAACTATCAAGCTTCCATTGGTGGACAGGCAGGGGCTAAGTTAGGTATTAAATCTAAGGATAAATTTGACTTAAACCATTACCATCTGTTCATGGATAAAGATGGAGAAATTGTTGACATAACTAATGATCCATTGTTGAAATGGACAATTACTGATAATGAAATTGAAGTTGACGCAGGTGATTATCTAGTTAAAAACAACTTGTGGCATCCTTTGTTTTTACGTGCCTATGTGCCCGAAGAAACAATTAATGCTGTGAACAATGTAAATTATGTAACGGGATGGTATAAAAATTTTAAAAATACTTCTCTGTTTCAAAACGTTGATGGTGACATGAACACTCCGTTTTTTAGAGGCGTTGATACAGTTATTTATGACACTCAAGATTACGATGCAAAAAAGGATGTTTATGCTTTTGAAGGATCTAAGGTACTAACCGATAAAATTACAGTAACCGATTATAATGGTTATCCAACAGATGGCAAAAAGCCACAGGAAGATGAATACTTAATTAAGTACAGTGTTAAAGATGATGCAGGTAATGTTGTTACTTTTCACAGAACAATTACTGTTAAACATAACCAGTCTGAAATAAAAACAAAAGATACTACTTTTGTAGCAGGTCCAAATAGTCAGTGGAATATGGCAGATAATGTTGATAAATTAGTAGGCAAAGATGGTGAAAAGCTTGATTTGAGTGACATTAAAGTTTCCGGTATTGCTGACACAAGTAAAGCGGGTGATTACACCTTAACATATACCTATACTGATTCAACTGGCTTTGTAGCAAAAAGCGAAGCTATAGTTCATGTAGTTGAAAGCAAGGCAAGTATTAAAGCACATGACGTAATTATTTATCAAGGAGATAAATGGTCACCTGAAACTGCATTTGATGCCGGAACTGATGTCGATGGAAAACCAATTAAATTTGATCAGGTCGAAGTTAACGGGACTGTTGACAATAGTAAAGCTGGTACCTACCCAGTGAAATACACTTACACAGATGCAGCTGGAAACATTAAAGAAGCTGATGCAAATGTAAATGTATTAGCTAACCAATTGGCAATTGAAACCAAGGATACTGTGATTGTTTCTGGTCCATCATCAACTTGGAAACCGGACAATAATTTTGTTAGTGCTAAAGATATTGATGGTCATCCTTTGAAGATAAAAGATCTTCAAGTTAACGGGTCTGTTGACCCACAAAAGCCGGGTGAATACCAAGTAGAATATGCATATACGGATGCCACAGGACACTCAATTAAGAAAACAGCCACAGTAAAAGTAGTTGAAAGTAAAGCAAGTATCAAGGCGCACGATATTACAATTAATCAAGGACATAAGTGGGCTCCAGAGGAAGCTTTTGATGGTGGTACAGATGCTTTTGGAAATATGATAAAAATAAATCAAGTGAAAGTTACAGGAAAAGTTAATGATAATGTTCCTGGAACTTATCAGGTAAAATATACATATACTGATGAAGGTGGCAACACCAAAGAAGCTAATATTAAAGTTACAGTTAAAAGTAGAGAAAACGCTCCCGTAAAAGCTGCTAATGTTACCATTCATTACCAAGATGAAAACGGTCAGCAAATAGCTCCTGATAAAGTTTTGTCTGGCAATATTGGTGACGGCTATATAAGTTCGCCTATTCGAATTACTGGTTATACCTTCAGCTATGGCAAAGGCAATAGAATTGGTTACTTTAATAATACCCCTCAAAATATAATTTACATTTATACCAAAAACAATTCGCAAAAAAATCCGAATCAAGATAATAATAGTACTCCAACTGATGTTTCAAAAATTCCTTCAACCGATAATTCAAAACCACAATCTCCTGATAAAAAAGATTCTGTAAAAAGACCACATCTTGTTCCGGTAAAAGAAAATGAACAAGTTGTACACTTAGTAAATAAAACTCCTTATGTTCCCTCAAAAAATCAAAAAATAAATTCTAACAAAAACAAATTACCTCAAACTGGTCAAAAAGATTCATTGGAAAGTTCACTCTTAGTAGCAGGAATAATATCACTCTTCGGTTCAATTACAGGTGCTTTAGGCATCCGTAAAAAGAAAGGAGAGTGAGGTCAATAAGCTCAAGCGTTAAATACTACTTAATTAACTGCAAATATATGATTTTATTATTCCTAGTGTTTATTCATATTAATAAAAAATTTTTCTATCTAAATAAGTATGTGTTAAATGCAGTTCAGTAAAGTATTTAATGGGTAAAAGCAGCACTTTGGTGCTGCTTTTTTGTTTGAGAAAATAAAGTATAGTCAAAGCTTGAATAATTATTTATATCTATTTTATAAATTTAATTGAGAAGATTTCTAGTTTTTTTGAATATATCTGAAAAAAGTTTGCTTTTTTGCGTAATTAATTATGGTCGCAAGGAAAGGAGGTTTTTTATGAAAATCAAAGAAGCTGCTAATTCTTTAATTGAAGACGCGATAAATGAGCATTCGAGTGACATATTCTTTTTAATAGTTGGTGATAATTTGGTTGTTAAATTCCGCACAATAACAGGTTTAGAAAATCAAGCTGAATATTCTATAAATGAAGGCAAGGAAATGATCAATTTTTTGAAATTTGCTGCTCAAATGGATATTGCTGAACATCGTAGGCCACAGGTAGGAGCTTTTGAGTATCATTTTCATGATCAAATATATTATCTGC
>CAMLRO010000044.1 GCA_946482425.1 uncultured Lactobacillus sp. | reverse complement strand
GATCATGACTAACTAGATCCGCATAAGTTTCACGTGTAACTACTTCTTGTGCTTGCCCATTTTCTGCAAATACAACTGCTGGCCTGGGAACACGATTATAATTAGCTGCCATACTATAGCCGTAAGCACCAGTCGCTAAAACTGCAATTACGTCACCCGGTTTACTTTTAGGCAGTGCCAATTTGTTAATAATAATGTCGCCAGATTCACAATAACGTCCCGCAAGTCTAACCGTTTCTACTGGTTCTGCATGTGGCTTTTCTGCTAATACTGCCTCATATTGAGCTTGATAAAGTGCCGGTCTAATATTATCACCCATGCCCCCATCAACTGCTACATAAGGAAGCAGTCCCGGTACTTCTTTGCGAGCACCGATTGTATATAAGCTATAACCGGCTTCACCGACAATTGAACGTCCTGGTTCAATCCAGATAGCCGGAATTTTTAAGTGGCTTATTTGCGCACACTTTTTAACTGTCTGCACTATTTGACTGATGAAGGTTTGAGCAGTTAAAGTATCATCCTGTTCGGTATATCTAATACCAAAACCGCCCCCTAAGTTTAAAACATGCGGTTGGTAATCATATTTTTGCTGCCAGTCCTTGACTAGTTGCATAAGTCTTTCAACTTCCAGCTTAAACCCGGCTGTCTCTAGAATTTGTGAGCCAATATGTGCGTGCAGACCAATTAGTTCCATTTGCGCGTTAGCTTTAATCTGTAAAAAGGCCTGCTCGGCTTGACCCGAACGAATATCAAAACCAAATTTACTATCTTCTTGACCAGTTTGATCATATTCATGAGTATGGGCAGAAACTCCTGGTGTTAGCCGCAACATTACCCGCATCTGACTATTTGTTTCTTGCAAAATCTGGCCTAACAACTTAATTTCAGTAAAATTATCTAAAATAATGACGCCAACATGATTCTGTACAGCCATTAATAACTCAGCTACAGTTTTATTATTACCGTGAAAGCTAATTCTTACTGCAGGAAAACCTGCTTGCAGCGCGGTATATAATTCACCCCCAGAAACAACATCCACATGTCCGCCCAGCTCATTAATTACCTGGTAAATTGCCATTGTAGCAAATGCTTTACTGGCATAACTAATCGCATAATTCACATTTTCTTTTGCAAAAGCGTTTTGGAAAGCCCGAAATTGCTGTTTGATTTTTTGTACGTCATAAACAACTAATGGAGAACCAAACTCTTTTGCTAATTTTAGTGCATCAACCCCACCAATTACCAAGTGACCTTGAGCATTAGTTTGATAATAATCATTAGCAGCCATTTAAGTCTCTCCCTTTTTCTTAAAATAAAAAGGGCTCTTTTGTCGTGCCTAACAAAAGAGTCCTTCAAGTTATTATCTGGTATCAATTTTGTCGATAGCGCTCCGCGAATATAAAATTGCGACAGTCCGTAACCTGTTAGATTACGTCCCAGCTAATTAATTACCGCAATAATTAATGCTTCGGCAACCGCCCCTTTGACTAGTTTCTTAGTTTTTGCAGAAACTCCACCAGCTACTTTTGTTGGTTGCAACCTCTTCGATTTATTAAAATATTATTATTAATTAATATCATTGTCAACCATTTTCAGTCAGAATTATTTTTTGTTTTTAAAATAAAGACAATGATTTTAAAAATTTGTCATTTTAGCCGCAAGCAAAAAAACTTCTAGTAGCAATGTTTTTTGGCTTTTTACAGCTTAAAAACAGTTAATCAAAATGGCTCATTTTCAAAAGTTCTCTTTTTATTTTTGATTGAAGATTAAAATTTTAATGATAAAATGCAATACTAATTACTTAAAATTAAATTTAATTGTGAAAGGTATTAACATGAAAGTCGTTAAATTTGGTGGTAGTTCCCTTGCAGACGGGGAGCAATTTGAAAAAGTAGTAAATATTATTAAAGCTGATCAGACTCGTAAAGTAATTGTAGCTTCTGCTCCAGGAAAAAGATTTGCAAATGACATTAAAGTAACAGATTTATTAATTGAGTTTGCACATAAAACAATTAATAAAGAGGATTGCAGTGCAACTGTAAAAACAATTTGGTCTAGGTATCATGATATTGCTGCTTACTTTCAAATATCTGAACAATTATTACAACCTTTAATGCAAGAACTAATTGCTTTGCCAAAAGCTGATTATCCTAATCAAGACTATTTAATGGCTAGCTTTAAAGCTCACGGTGAAAAACTTAACGCACAACTTTTGACTTTAGTTTTGCAAAATTATCATTTACCAGCTTACTTCCTTGACCCCCAAGAAGCGGGCTTCATGGTTACTGACAACGCTAATGACACCCAAGTGATGCCAGAAACTTACAAAAATTTAGAAAAGTGGTCTAACAAAGATAACGTGTTGGTTGTTCCCGGCTTTTACGGTATTACCAAAGACGGCTTAATTGCTACTTTTTCCCGTGGCGGATCAGATATCACTGGCGCAATTTGGGCACGGGGGATTAAAGCAGATTTATATGAGAACTTTACCGACGTCGACGCTATATATGCCGCTGATCCCAGAATTATTACTCACCCCCACGCAATTAAAGTTATGACATATCGCGAATTGCGGGAGCTGTCATACGCTGGCTTTTCGGTTTTCCATGATGAAGCGATCATTCCTGCAATTGAAGGTCAAGTACCCATAAATGTCAAAAATACTAACCACCCTGATTTACCAGGAACAATGATTGTGCCCGAGCATGATTTTCATCCCCAAAGCATAATTACTGGGGTCGCAAGTTCTAGTCATTTTGCTGCATTATATTTACATAAATATTTACTAAATAAAGAGGTTGGATTTACACTTAAATTATTACAAATTTTCTATAAATTTAATATTTCATACGAACACATGCCATCAGGAATTGATGATCTGACTGTTATTTTTGACAAAAGACAATTTAATGAGCAAATCCGCCAGCAAATGTGTTTTGAAATTCAACAAGCATTACAACCTGACCAACTAGAATGGTTTGATGATTATGCCATCATCATGGTAGTAGGAGAAGGAATGCGCAACAAGATTGGCGTAATGAAGAATATTACAATGCCGCTGGCGCAGAAACACGTCGCCATTCACATGATTAATCAGGGTGCCTCACGTATTTCTATCATGCTGGGCACTAAAAGAGCTGACGCAGCAGCGGCAGTTAAAGAAATTTATCAGCAATTTTTTAAGTAAATATTTAAAGGAGAAACTTTATGGTACAACTACAAAAAGTTCATGGCTCGCAAAACCAATTTTTTCTGCTTGATCAAACCCAATTAAAAGCACCATTAACTAAAGAAGAACTAGTCAACTTGGCACAGCAAATAACCAGACGCGACACAGGTTTATTAAATGGCGCGGACGGTTTGCTTGTAGTCAGCCAGTCACACCATCCCCAAGTTTTAGGTAAAATGCAGGTCATCAATGCTGACGGCTCTTTTGCTTCAATGTGTGGTAACGGCCTAAGGACAGTCGGCCGCTATTTAGCACAAAAATATCATAAAGAAACATTTAAAGTTGAGACTATGCAGAGTGATTTGCGTGTCAGCTGCAAGCCGGATTGGGCTCAAGATGTTAAAGCAGTCAGTGTTGAAATCAGCCCTGTCAGTTTTCAGGCAAATGATCTCCCGTTTACCAATTTAGGCGCTACTGAGTTAATTAATCAAAAGGTTCCCGAATTTGCACCTAATTTAAAATTTTCAGCAGTTGCTGTTCCCAACCCACATTTGATTAGTCTAGTGTCAAATAACATTTTACAAAGTAACTTATTGGAAAAACTGGGAACAAGGTTAAATCAGAAAAACCCTTATTTTCCAGACGGCGTAAACGTTAGTTTCGCTCAAGTTTTGAATACGCATCATCTATTTGTGCGCACTTTCGAACGGGGTGTAGGTTTTACCAATGCTTGCGGCACTGGCATGTCAGCCGCAAGTCTGGTTTACGCATTAACTTATCCGCAGGAACACCTTTTTGGGCAGTTACTAACTATCTCCAATCCCGGAGGATTTGTTCAAACTAAAGTACATCGGACTGCACATAGCTATTGGATAGAATTAATAGGTAATGCGACAATTACGCACTATATTGAGGTCACAGAAAGTGAATTACACGAAAAACAGCTGGGCTTTAGTAACTTTAAGATTACATCAACTACAGAAAATGAAGCTTACCAAAAATTTATGGCAACATATAACCAGTAAAAAGATATTTTGGTAATAAAGTATTGTACTAAAATAAAAATTTAAGCTGCTTAATAGCCATTTTGAAGTGACTTTATAGCCTTTCTTTTTCATAATAGTGAAGTAAAATATATTTGTTAAAGCGATTTCACAAAAAGGAGTGCTGTAAAATGGCAGAACCAGATTATTTAAAATTAGTGCAGGAAATGCGAAAAGAATTTAAAAAAGGTGATGACCAGCGCGACGCTGATTTGCCAACACAAATACCTGAAGTAGAAAGATTTGATAATGTGCCTTACGGTCAAGATCAACAATATCAGATTCTTGATGTGTATTTACCCCAAAAAAGAACTGATGCTAAACTTCCGGTTATTATCAATATCCATGGTGGTGGCTGGGTATATGGCACTAAGGAAACTTACCAGTTTTATTGCTTAGCTCTAGCTAAAGCAGGCTTTGCAGTCGTCAACGCCAATTATCGCTTGGCACCCGCCGTTGTTTATCCGGGCGAATTAGATGATGTTAACCGTGTATTTCATTGGGTAGCCAAAAAAGAAAATGCGGCTAAATATCAGTTTGACTTAGACAATGTCTTTATAGTTGGTGACAGTGCAGGCGGTCAAATGGGTGAACAAATTTTAGCAGTTTACACTAACAATGAATACCGTAAATATTTTGGCTATTCTGTTCCCAACTTGACCATTAAAGCAGCAGCTTTAAACTGTGGCGCTTACTTCTTAACGGAAATTAATTCCATTGCCGGCGCACCCGAGGCTTATTTCAGACCCGAAATTCGCATGAATAAACACGAAGAATTAAATGTAGAACAATTTCTAACTTCTGCATTGCCGCCTTTATTTATCATGACCTCTACCGATGACTTTTTGCGTGATAATGCCTACATGCTTTCTGGATACTTACATGCCAAAAATATTTATCACGAACTACATTTTTATGGGGACAGTAATAATCCTCGCGGACATGTTTTCCACATTAACCAAAAAGATGAGTTGGCAAAGCAATGTAACGAAGATGAGGTGGACTTCTTCCGTAAATACCTCAATTAAATAATAATTACCAAAACTGGTTGAACTAGTAGCTTTTTTAGTTCGACCATTTTTAGTAAAGGAGAAAACATCATGGCAAGTGACAAGCATGAGTTGGTGCAGCTAGATGAACTGCCTGTTTTTATTAAGGTTCATCAATACCCGGGCTCCTCAGAAGTACCTCCCCACTGGCATCAAAGTATTGAACTGAGCTTTACATTAAAGGGAAAAATTGACCATTTTATCATCGGCGGTGTAGATTACCAAACCCAACCAGGCGAAATTTTAATTATTAATACCCAAGTTGTTCACAGCGTGCGCAATCTTAACAGCACTAAAAATGATTTGGCTTTAACCCTGCTTTTCCCTTATTCTTTAGTATTACAAATGTTTCCTGAAATGGATCATTATCAGTTTGAAGTAAAGCCGGTTGAAGAATTAAGCGTAGAACAAGCAACGCAATATCATCATCTGCAAACTTTACTAAGTAAAATTATTGCAACAAAATTAGCACCTGCTGCAACTTTTAAAAATCTTGATTTAACTATTCTTAGCTATAAGGTTTTAAAGATATTGCTCAAATACTTTTTAAAACCACGTGATAACAAGTGCCAAATATCACGTAACTTAATTATTACAGGACATTTGCGTAATGCGTTAGATTATATTCAAGACCACTATCAAGAACCGATCACGCCACAAGATATTGCAAACAGTTGTCATTTATCACGACAATATCTGCAAAGAGTTTTTCACCAAAATATGGGAACTACTATCGGAAAATATCTCAAGAATTTTCGGGCGCAAAAAGCCTATCAGGATTTGCGTCACACTGCCAATACTCTTACAGCAATTGCAATGAATAATGGTTTTAGTGGCATTCGCTCATTAAACAGGGCAATGGTTGATTATTACGGACAAACTAGTATGCAAATCAGAAAAAGTTCCTCAGCGCCATATTCAAGCTACTGAAAGCGCTATTTTATATGCAAAAAAAGAGTAATATATTACTAAACTAATATTCAGTAAAAAAGAGGCAAGTTAATATGAAAAAAATTAATCCTAAATCTGGGTTATTCAAATGCGCTTTATTATCAATATCGCTATTGCTAATGATAGCGCCACAAATTTCTTCAGTATTGCCATTGATGTACTCATCATTTCCACAAGTTTCAAGAGCAGCTGTCGAAACATTAAGTACGATTCCTAATATTGGCATTGTCGTTGGTCTTATTATAAGTCCATTTTTAATTAAACTAATCGGCACTAAGCCAACAGTTATGGCTGGGCTAGCAGTTGCCCTGCTGGCAGGTACTTACCCAATATATGGCACAAGCTATACACCAATTTTAATTTCCCGTTTTCTTTTAGGAGCTGGGATTGGGCTATTTAATTCTTTAGCAGTTAGCCTTTTGTCCAAATTCTATCAAGGCGATGAATTATCAACTATGCTTGGCTTTCAAAACTCGATGGGTAGTGTGGGTGCTGCAGTATTTTCCTTTTGTGTTGGTCTGTTAGCCGTATTGGGCTGGCATGCAACTTTTGCAATCTACCTAGTATCATTACCAATCATACTATTGTTTGGTTTAGTAGTATCATTGCCTGACGAAAAAAGTAGTGAAACAAATACCGGAGCCCCGGCAGCTAAAGAAGAAAATAAGATTAACGGCAGCGTAGTGGAAATCTCTTTAATCATGTTCTTTATGTACGTCTTCTTTATGCCAATGACTTTTAAGTTGCCGCAATTAGCTACTACACAAAGAATTGCCAATGTGAGTCAAATTGCTTTTGTTTCGAGTGTGGCAACTCTTGTTGGTATTCCTGTTGGTATGTGTTATGGCTATTTAAAAAAGAAACTGCAAGATTTGATCTTACCAATTGGCTTATTGCTACAAGTTGCTGGTCTATTGGCCCTTGCCTATGCCTCTAACCTGCCAATATTAGTGGTTGCTGTTATTGTTTTAGGTACTGGGTTTGGTCTATCAGTGCCGTATATTTTTAATTGGCTAGATGAAACAGCTCCGCAAAATTCAGTCAACTTTGCTACTACTATTACTTTAGTTCTTGTAAATGTTGGCTGCGCTGCTTCACCGACGATTATTGATTGGCTGGGGAGCAGTTTAGGCAATGGTTCACCTCGTGCCGATATGACAATGGCGGGTGCCGGTATGGCTATTCTATTTTGCTATAGCTTAATCCACTACTTTAAAGTCAAAAAGCACTAAGAAATAGTTAGATTAAAAAAGAGTTGACGCGCTCTTGCACGTTCAACTCTTTTTTAATTGCATAATTTATTGTTGCAAATTATTGTTGCTCATTTCTTTCTTTTCTGGAGAACCAAAACATGAATAACGGCAAAATGACGAAGCCGAAAATCATCATAATGATTGCATACCAGTTTACACCGACGACTTGACCATTTTCAATAATGCCGAATTGCGCCTGCCAATTATATTTAACCAGCAAAAAGATTACTAAGACAATCGACAATATTGGTACAAAGATGTCAGTTACAACATTTTTAGGGGCTGGTAAAATTGGCTGCTTATTTTTACCATAATAAAAGCAAATTACTGCTAAAGGAACAATAATGAACCCTAAAAATCTGACCATGGCACTCAGAGTAATCAGGTTTGTCATATTAAATTGAAATGATAAGGGTACTAAGACTGCCAGCGCTTCAGAGATAAAAAATGTCTTAATGGGAAAATTATTTTTAGTTCTTTTTGTTAAAGTTGCCGGTAGCTGATGCTCACGCGCCATTGCTTCCAGAATGCGCGGTGCATTAAAGCTAGAAGCAACATTTATTCCCAACATAGAAATAAGCGCACCCACTAAAATTATATCCCGCAAGACTTCATTTTTAAAAATTGCACTAATAGCTACCACTTGTTTAGTTGTCATGAGGGACTTGGGATCTAAAACCATTGCCACGGCTACTACGCCAATATAAATTGCGGCAATAACTAGAATGGCTAACGGGATGGCCTTAGGTAAATTCTTTTCTGGTTCCTGCATGTCTTCAGAACCGGAAGCAACTGATTCAAAGCCCGTAAACGCATAAAAGGCAGAAACAACAGCCATCACAAAGCCTGTAGTAGTTAACGCGGGTACGATTTTGTGGCCGTTTTGTGTAATTTGATCAACAGATGATAGGCTGTGTGTAGCTCCCGTCGTGATTAATAAAACAACGCCAGCTACGATAATCAAAATTAAGGCTGCTAATTTCCCTACTGTTGCCATATTCATCACAAATTTCACAAATTTTTGCCCGAATAAATTAATTACTGTAACGAGCAGCATTAGTATTAAAAAGCCGATAGTAACATTTAAAAAATTATCCGGATTGCCGCCGAAAATAGAAATAGTTGATTTGATAACACCGACAGCCATCACACCCCAAGCAACACTAGCGGAAAAATAGCGCAAAATGCCGACGTAAAAACCCATGTTATTGCCAAATGCAGCCTTAGAATAAGCATAAGACGCCCCAGATTTAGTGACATATTTAGCCGCTGCAGAAAATGAAATGGCTAAAACTGAAGCAAAAAGTGCAGCAATGAAATAAACAATTAGTGCCTTACTACCTGCTTGACTGACCACACTACCCGGCGTTAAAAAGATACCGGAACCAATAATTGAGTTGATTGCCAAAAAAACAATCGACCAAAAACCTAGTTTATCTCCCGTATTTTTACTCTGATCCATTATTACTCCCTACTTTGCTCTTTCAATCACAAATTTGAATAAATTATTCATATTTGCTGTATTGGGATTATTATGCAGCATTTCTGGATGCCATTGCACTGCCAAAACATTACCTTGCTTATTTTCAAGTCCTTCCGGCACACCATCACTGGCATCTGCAACTTCAAGTAAATCAGGAGCAACCTTCTTAATTAACTGATGGTGAAAAGTATTAACCATACATTCGGTTACACCCAATGTTTTAGCTAATAAACTATTTTCTTTGATAGTTATTTTATGCGTAGGTAAATCTGGTGTATGCCCCTGCTCATGCTTTAATGTCTGTTGAGTGCGATAGCTAACATCTTGGTAAAGACTGCCACCGTGCGCCACATTAATAATTTGCGCTCCTCGGCAAACTCCCAAAACTGGTTTATTAGTTACTTCTGCAATTTTTAATAAAAGCATGTCAAAATGATCCCGCTCGGGCCAAATTGGACCAATTTTAGGCATTAGTTCCTCACCATATAAATGGGGATCAACATCATGACCACCAGATAAAATCAGTCCTTGAACATGAGCCATTTGGCTTTTTATAACTTCATCATCAGCAGTAAAAGGGATAATAAAGGGAACGCCGCCGTTTTTAACAACAGAATCCACATAGTCTTCATTCACATAACTACGGCGATAACCGGGAAACATTCCGCCAGAATCAATCATTTCCGATCCCGCAATACCAATAATTGGTTTTGTCATTTTTCCTCCTCATTTAAGCTTATATTATCATTTATTAATATTATAATAGTTATGAGCGATTTATGTGTGCCTTTTGCTTAATGTCAGCTTTAGTGCAATTTAGTGCAGTTAGGCATTAACACTTTAAATGTTTAGCTTGCATTAGGCTTAAGGATTAGCCACCAAACTATTGGTGTAGTAAAATATTTGAGTTAAAAATTATTATTGGTCATCTTACAAAGAGTAAATTTCATGAAAAACTTAAGCAGAACTATTAAACAACAGAAAATAATGTGGATTACTTTGCTAATTTTGCTTTTAGCAAGCTTACTTTGCCATTCTTTGCCTAAAATCTCCGATGTTAATTGGCAAACAATCTTATCATTATTCAGTTTAATGCTTGTTACTCAGTATTTTATTCACATTAAGGCTTTAGACTATTTGAGTCAAAAAATCATTAATTTGGCACGTACTCATCGACAGGTTGCCCAATTGTTAGTTTTATTAGCGGGATTTTTAGCGATGTTTTTAACTAATGATGTCGCTATCCTGAGCCTTATTCCGCTCTTTCTAGTTATTCACAAGCAAGTTCATGGCCCCTTCGTTTTTCCTTTAGCGTTAATCACAATTGCAGCAAATCTTGGAAGTGCGTTAACACCTTTTGGTAACCCGCAAAATCTCTATATTTATAATCATTATCAACTTTCCACTCCTAATTTTTTTAAAATTTCAGTCCCTTTATTTCTAATCAGCTTTGCTTTACTTTTGTTAACCACCTTTACAATCCCTGCAACTCCACTACCTACCTTAAAGCAAACAAACTATAATATTAAGCCGCTATCTTTAATCACTGCTTTTGCCCTACTCATAGTGACACTTGCCGGCGTGCTTCATTTTATACCGTTAATTTATGCTACAATAGCAATCGCTCTAGCCGTTTTGCTTATCAACCACCTTTTATTTACAAAAGTTGATTATGGTACTTTAGTGACTTTCATAGGCTTTTTCTTAATAGTGGGAATTTTAGGAAGGCAAAAATTGGTCATTAATTTAGTTACGCACTTGTTGCAACAAAGTTCTCTAATTACTTATCTGACAGGTATTTTACTGAGCCAAATAATCAGTAATGTCCCAGCTACTTTTCTCATGACTCGTTTCAGTACAGATATAGTCGCAATATTTCTGGGCGTAAATGTCGGTGGACTAGGGACCCCGTTAGCTTCATTTGCCAATTTTTTAGCTTTAAAGCAAGCGCATGTTCACAGCGGGCGAGTATTATTAGGCTTTTTGGCAATCAACTTTATTTTATTAATCATACTGTGCGGAATAGTTATGCTACTGTTACCACAATTAACAAAACTTAGTTCTCTTTAGAGATTTTATGTTTGAGATTATTTATTTCCCGGGAAATATTTTCTATCTCTTTAAATGAAGCATTG
>CAMLRO010000043.1 GCA_946482425.1 uncultured Lactobacillus sp. | reverse complement strand
AAAGTGCTCCTAATAGTCAGATTAATGTCTAACTATTATGGAGCACTTCATTATTACTCTAGGGGTTCTTTTTCACTTAGTGTTATACTATTTTTTATGTCATTTAATAATCAAGCCTCAGATTGGCCAAATACATGCTTTAGATTGTTTAATCAAAAGTAATAAGGAGTTAAATTTGTGTTATTATTAAATCATATCTTTTTTCACATATTTTTTTAATTATATTATGTACAATTATTGTTACCAACCTAAACTCAGTCTCAGCTAAACACAAAGGAGAAGAAAATGGACTATATCATCTCAATCATGCCCTCTTTAATCACAGGCGCAAAAATGACTTTGATCTTGTTCTTTTGGACTTTGATCGTTTCTATTCCTCTGGGAATCATCGTCAGTTTAGGTTTACTTTCTCGCTTTAAGCCACTGCGCTTAATACTAAAATTCTATATTTGGATTATGCGTGGAACTCCACTGCTTTTACAACTAATTTTTATTTTTTATGGTCTGCCAATCATTGGTATTATATTTCAACGATACGATGCTGCTCTTTTTGCTTTCATCTTAAACTACACTGCTTATTTTGCGGAAATATTTCGTGGTGGCTTTCAATCAATACCGGTGGGTCAATATGAAAGCGCTCGTGTTTTAAGGCTAAGCTATTGGCAAACTTTGTCGCACATTATTATTCCCCAGGTTAGTAAAATAGTTATTCCCTCTATTGGCAACGAAGTCATTAATTTAGTAAAAGATACTTCTCTGGTTTATGTTATCGGTTTGGGAGAACTATTACGAGCTGGTAATGTCGCCACTGCTAGAGACGTAACACTGGTTCCATTAGTAATAGTAGGAATAATATATTTAATGATGACTGGTATTGCATCATTCTTACTGAAAAAAATCGAACACAATTTTGCTAAATGGAAATAATGCAAAGGAAATATTATGCTAGAACTTAAGAACATTACTAAAAAATTTGGTTCCCGCCTTATACTCAATAAATTAAATCTCACTATCCCGGATAGACAAATTCTAGCTATTGTAGGACCGTCAGGTGCTGGAAAAACCACGCTACTACGTTGTTTAAGTGGGTTAGAAAAAATAGATTCCGGTAAATTTCTCTGGAACGGACAAGAATTTAATCCAGCTGAGCCTGATAGCAAAAACCACATTATTGGTGTCGTTTTTCAAAGTTACGAACTTTTTCCCAACCTAACCGTCATTGATAACATAACTCTTGCGCCTACGTTAGTTTTAAAAGAAACAGCTAGTCAAGCTGAAAAGCAAGCCCGTAAATTATTAAAACAGCTTGATTTAAACGGAAAAGAAAGCCTTTATCCGTACCAATTATCAGGTGGCCAGCAACAAAGAGTAGCTATTGTCAGGGCATTAGCAATGCAGCCTCATATATTATGTTATGATGAGCCCACATCTGCTTTAGACCCTACATTGCGGACAAAAGTGGGCGAAATAATTTTAAAATTAAAAACCGACAACCAAATGACTCAAATTATTGTCACTCATGACATGGAATTTGCACACCAAGTGGCTGATCAGATTTTTACCGTTAAAGCTCTAGATGATAAGAAGGTAATGTAAGTGAAAATTAAGCGCCTTGCGGCTTTATTAATAACTCTAATTTGTACCTTATTCATTTCTGCTTGTAGCGGCGTATCAGTGAATAGGAAAGCGAATACGGTAGACAATTGGTCTCACATAAAGCAGCGTGGTTACATTACTGTTGGTGTTGATGATACTTTTGTACCGATGGATTTTAGGCAAAAGAATGGTCAGTTAATCGGCTATGATGTCGATCTTGCTAAAGCAGTTTTTGATCTTTATGATATCAAAGTTAGTTTCCAGACTATTGATTGGTCAATGAACACCACTGAACTCAAAAACGGTACGATTGACCTCATTTGGAATGGCTTTAGTAAAAATCCCGAACGGAAAGCTAAAATTAATTTTAGTAAAACTTACCTATATTCCACCCAAGTTTTAGTAAGCCTTAAAAAAAATAAGATAGATCAGATCGCTGCCATGAAAGGTAAGACGCTGGGTGTACAAACAGGTTCTTCCGGCTACAATGATGTAATGCAATATCCACAGGTTTTTAAAAAGCGAATTAAAAACCATGAGCCAATTCTCTATGATTCTTTTAAAAATGCCTTTATTGACCTTAATGCCGGTCGTATTCAAGGTTTATTAATTGATAGTACTTATGCCAACTATTACATTTCCCGACAAAAGCATCCAGAAGACTATACTCAAATTAATAGTCCATTTCCTAAAGAAGAATTTGGTGTGGGTATGAGAAAAAGTGATATAACTTTAAAACGCAAAATTAACCACGCTTTGACCAAATTAGCTAGAAATGGCACTATTACAAAAATTGACCGTAAATGGTTCGGCAAAAAGGCCGAATCTCCATTACTTTATAAAAACTAGTTTAATTGATTGAGTATTAAGGCAATACCATCGTGATTATTATCTAATGTAGTTCTAAATTTTTTCTTCAAATTTTCAGGAGCATTTCCCATTATTACTGGGTGGCCAACAGCTTCAAGCATCTTTTCATCATTATAATTATCACCAAAAGCCCAGCAGTCCTTTAAATCTACTCCAAATTCCTGTGCTATCACTCTAGCACCTTGTCCTTTAGAGACCCCTTTAACAACGATCTCTAACAAGTTAGACGCAGATTTTACTATATAAAACTCGGGATACAAACCCTGTAAGTCTTTCTGCGTGGCATCTAATAATTCTGGAGCCCCCATGAGCAAAATTTTATGCACACCCTTAAGTTTTTTGACTTCAGCAATAGAACTTGGTTGTGCCTTAACTCTTACTATTGCTTCTTCATTTTTAACTCGCCTATTATTATTTCCTGGGAAATAATACCAGTTATAGCCACTATATACGTTCCAAACGACACCATTATTTTTACTTTCAATGTATGTGCATATTTCTGCTGCTTTGGCAGCCGTCATAAAATAGGAGTTCAGTGGTTGTCCCATTTCATCTAGCACTAAAGCACCGTTGTAAGCGACCATTGGACAAGACTTGGTAATTTGTCCTGCGACAGTCATGATTGCTTGGGGCATACGTGCAGAAACTGGAATAAAGACGTTGCCTTTAATAATTTGCTGACGGATAGCAAGTTTAGTTTTCGGGGTAACTTCTTGCTTTGAATTGATTAAAGTACCATCAATATCCGAAAAAATCAGTTTAGCCATTTTTCCTCCTTATGGACTGCAATATCTATGATATTTATTTTCATTTTACCGATTATCCTATCGTGCGGTCAACTTGCGGTTTTGGCTTATAGTTGAGAATAATTGCTTTTTGCTATACTTTTACCTCTTATAATTCGTGTTTACATTTATTTTTATGAATGGTAAACTATAATCGTTGTCTAATTAATATTAAAAGACGAACAATAAATTTGGGAGAGGTTAGATGAATTTTATAAAGAGTTATTTTCAACTCGATAAATATAAAACCAACGTTAAAATTGAATTTCTCGCTGGTCTAACAACTTTTATCAGCATGTCATACATTTTATTTGTTAATCCTAGTGTTTTGGGTGCTAGTGGCATGGATAAAGGTGCTGTTTTTACAGCAACAGCTTTAGCTAGTGCATTAGGTACAGCAATAATGGGTATAGTTGCCAATTATCCTATTGGCGAAGCCCCAGCTTTAGGCATCAATGCTTTTTTTGCTTATACAGTCTGTGTAGGTATGCATGTTTCATGGGAAACAGCTTTGGCGGCAGTTTTTGTTGCTTCAATTATTTTTATTCTGATCACTATGTTTAAGTTAAGGGAAAAGATTATCAACGCTATCCCTTCTGACCTAAAATTCGCAATTTCTTCTGGAATTGGTTTGTTCATTGCATTCTTAGGAATGCAAGACGGTGGCTTAATCGTAGGAAATAAGTCTACTTTAGTTGGACTAGGTTCCCTTCATGATCCAGCCGTTTGGATTACCATTTTTGGCTTAATTGTCACTGTTATCTTAATGATTTTAAATGTACCCGGTGCTATTTTTATCGGTATGGTCTTAGCTGCCATTTTTGGTGTAATAACTGGACAGATTTCTTTGCCAACCAAAATAGTTTCAGTAGCGCCAAGTATTGCTCCTTCATTTGGTCAAGCAATTTTTCATGTGAAAGATATTAATACTTTACAAATGTGGGTAGTTGTATTGACTTTTCTCTTGGTTACATTCTTTGACACTGCTGGTACCTTAATCGGTTTAGCCCAACAAGCTGGTTTTATGAAAGATAATAAAATGCCACGTGTAGGCAAAGCCTTAGCTTCCGATTCAACAGCTATGATGGTTGGTTCAATTTTGGGAACTTCACCAGTCGGTGCTTTCGTTGAGTCAAGTGCTGGTATTGCGGTTGGCGGACGGACAGGTTTAACAGCTGTCTTCGTAGCCATCTTCTTCTTAATATCAATGATATTCAGTCCACTTTTAGGCTTATTTACCACCCATGTGACCGCACCGGCATTAATTATTGTTGGTGTCCTGATGGCACAAAATACGGCACACATACATTGGGATAAAATGGAAATTGCCGTGCCGGCTTTCCTAATTCTAATTGGTATGCCTCTTACCTACTCCATCTCTGATGGTTTGGCATTAGGCTTAATAACTTATCCAATATGTATGGTAGCAGCTAAACGTGCTAAAGAAGTTACCCCAATGATGTGGATACTGTTCTTCGTATTTATAGTCTTCTTATGGGTTTTGAACTTCTAAAATTAATATCTAAAAAGCAAATATATTTTAAATATATTTGCTTTTTTAACACATTTTTTATAAGAGTTACTAACTATTTATCTAATCTCCAAACTAGATTTATTGCACACTAAATTTTGGTGGAGCCTTTTTTTAATAATTAAGCAATGATTTTATTTTAACCAATCACAAAGATACTAATCAAAACTAGCCAATAGCAATTATTTCCTGGGAAATATTTCTATTCGGGTAACTCACAGTACAAATAAGTTATATACTAGATATATTAGTTTTTTATAATTTAAATATTTTTGGAGGAAAAAATGACGACATTAGACAAAGTCTTTCATTTAAACGATGCTCATACCACTGTTAAACGTGAATTAATAGCTGCATTAACCACGTTTGTCAGTCTCTCCTACATCCTTTTTGTTAACCCTAACATTTTACACGCAGCTGGTATTGATAAAGGAGCAGCTTTTACTGTCACAGCAATTTCAATTGCAATTGGCTGTTTCATTATGGGTTTGGTAGCAAATTATCCTGTAGCTTTAGCGCCAACATTAGGTAGTGCTGCGTTTTTTGCTTACAATGTCTGTGGCGGCATGCATATTAACTGGCAAACAGCTTTAGCTGCAGTTTTAGTAGCGTCTATCTTGTTTATTTTGATAACAGTCTTGAAATTGCGTGAAATAGTAGTTGATGCTATTCCACAAGATTTGAAATATGCTATTTCAGCTGGAATCGGTTTATTTATCGCATTCATTGGTTTGCAAAATGGTAAATTAATCGTAAACAGTGACTCAAATTTAGTTACTCTAGGTAAGTTTAATTCACCAGCTGTTTGGATTACCCTCTTTGGTTTAACCTTAACAGTAATTTTAATGGCTATGAATATTCCCGGCTCAATCTTTATCGGCATGGTGGTAACAGCTGTGTTCGGGGTTATTATCGGTCAAGTCGCTGTTCCTAAAGGTATTATTGCCAGTGCTCCCAGTATTGCTCCTACCTTTGGGCAAGCTGTTTTTCATTTAAAAGACATTAATACCCCACAATTGTTTATGGTAGTTTTAACTTTTCTTTTAGTTACATTTTTCGATACCGCAGGTACCCTGATTGGTATGACAGAACAAGCCGGTATGGTCGATGAAAATGGTAAGATTCCACGTATCGGCAGGGCCTTTATTTCTGATTCTTTAGCAATGGTTGAAGGAGCTGTCTTGGGTACAGCACCACTCGGGACTTCTGTAGAATCAAGTGCGGGAATTGCAATGGGAGGCCGTACCGGATTAACTGCCATTTTTGTAGGAATCTTTTTCTTGATTTCAATGATTTTCAGCCCGCTGTTAGCTGTTATTCCTACCACTGTAACTGCACCTGCATTGATCATTGTCGGTGTGCTAATGGCAGGAAACCTGAAAAAAATTAACTGGGACAAATTTGAGATTGCTTTTCCAGCATTTTTAACTGTAGTTGGCATGCCACTAACTTATAGTATTTCAGATGGTTTGGCTCTTGGTATGATTGCCTACCCGATTACTATGATCGCTTCTAAGCAAGCCAAAAAAGTTTCACCAATGATGTACGTCTTACTAGTTGTGTTCGTGCTCTTTTTCTTAATCACCAATATGTAAAAATATTAATTTAATTATTAAGGATCACTTCTTTAGAAGTGATTTTTTTGTTTTCTACATAATTAATAAATATTTATTTTTTGTTTGTTTAGTATTATAATGCAACATAATATTTTAACTAACAGCGAAAGAAGCGAAATTACTATGCCCAAAACTGCCAAAAAATTGCTTAATCAATATACCGGTACCACTACTTTCTTTATTGTTGCTTTACTAACCAGTTTCAATTCTGCCTTTTTCCCCTATTCTATTACTGGAAGACTCTGCGCCATTTTGTGGCTCATCACTTTTAGCTTTACACTATTTGCTGGTGAATATTTGATCAATCATATTAACCTTGATAACAAAAATACGGCAAAAGCAGTGGTAAATTTCAGTATCTGGCTTTTAGCAGCTTTAGTACTGGTATTATTCGGCTTAGTTTTTCAAAAATAAAGGGTAACCAGCGCTTAAATTTCAAGCTACCTTTCCCCAGTCTTTTTGCACGAACACTAAAAATTTGTTATGTTAGATAACAGTTAAGTCATTTATTGAAAGGGATGTTATAAAGTAGATTGAGCAGTGATTGCTTAATCTATTACTATGCTAGAAAAAAGGAAAAATAGCCAAAAAAGATTATAAAAAAGCGCCACTTTCAAAAGTTCATTTGCGGGTATTGACTGCCATTGTTTTGGGCCAATTTACCTGTGGCTTTTCATTAGGGATTACTGGCGGCGCATTGACTAATGCTGCAAAATATATTCAAATTAGTGATATGTGGATCGGACTTATCGGTGCTGGTGGACTAATTGGTTTATCTAGTAGCGCACTTATTGGTCGTTTATCCGATAAAATTGGCCGTAGCCAATTATTGATGAGCAACATGTATATATTAGCTATCCTTTCACTTTTACATCCCCTTACAAGCAGTTTAGCGCTGACTTTTTTAATTAGGTTTGGCATTGGACTGATGATGGCAATTGATTATACAGCGGGAAATGCTTTATTAACTGAATGGCTGCCTAAAGGTGAGGATAGTAAACGACAAAGTCACCTATTAATCTACTGGGTTTTAGGCTTTATTGCTTCGTATTTAACTGGGACTTATCTTGAAGGATATGGTCAACATACCTGGCAAATTATTTTAGCAACTGGTGCCATACCAGCATTGCTCACAGCTCTTTTCCGTAGTTTCTTTCCCTTGCCGCCTTCTCCTGGATGGGTTAGCAAGTAAGGGTAAAATTAAAGCTGCAAACAGATTAATTGGTATAATTTTAGGTCATAAATGGGGCATCTCTCGTCACTTTAAACGCTCTAAAAAGCAAGGACAAGTTTCTTGGACAATACTTTTTAGCAAAAAGTATATCAGAAGTACACTAGTAGGCGGCAGTTTTTATGCTTGTCAAACCTTTGCCTTCTTTGGAATTAGTATTTTCTTGCCTATTTTGCTACAGGGGATGAATATTACTAATCCTAAGATTTCGGGAAATTTATACAACATTAGCATGTTAATAGGTATCTTTTGGGGGTCATATCATATTCTAATAGCGTGTCTTTTTTAGCCGTCGTAGCGCACTTTTTGCATCCGTTTAATTTGGTTAAATACTGCCCCTCGGTGACCTGCATCTAAGGTCAAAATCAGAGAATCACCTGCTTTAATTATAGTCTGACCATTGGGAATAATAGACTTGCCATCGCGATAAATTGCTTTAACTAAAGTATGTTGAGGCCATTTGATTTGCATAATCATTTTTCCGTTTAATTGACTATCTTCATAAATAGGCACAGTCAATTGATCAGTTTCACCAGAAATTTTAATCTGCTGCTTTTTACCGTTTGTCAACATTGCACGTGCCAGCGTACCATATATTGGCTCTCCATTTAAAAATTCATCGACTAGCAGTGCCACAAAGGCTACCACGGCGAGTGGCATTAAATGTAGTAATGAGCCAACCATTTCCGTAATGAGCATTATGGCAGTAAAAGGTGCCCGTATTACCGCAGCAAAAAACCCCGCCATAGCAAAAATTACTAGATTAATAACCAATTTTGCTGGTAATAAATGAAGCTGCACTAAAGTTAAGCCATAGACTGCGCCAATTAAAGCCCCCATTGTCAATATTGGCAGAAAAATGCCACTGGGCAGTCCTGAATCATAGGAAATAATGGAAAATACTATTCTAATAATAAAGAAAATACCCAAAATGCCAATTACCTTCCAGCCACTGTGTTTAATTATTTGTGGTAAAGCTAAAATCAAACGATTACCTGGACCGGTTATTAGTGGCCAAAAGTAGGCAATTGGGATTAACAAAAATAGTGGGATCAATCCGTAGAGCCAGCTAGGTAAGAAAGTAATTTTTGTGTATAGCCTTTTACCCTTAAAGAGTCCAGTTTTATATAAGTGACCTAATAATCCTAAGAGCAAACCTAAAATGAGCAAATAACCATATAACTTTACGGGGAAAGAATGGCGATAAACAAGAGATAAAGATGGCTTCTGCCCAAAAATGTTGGAAACAACAAAATCTGCTACTAAAGCACCTGCAAGTGCGTTCATCCAGACGCGGGGAGAAAAGTTGTGAAAAACTTCTTCAAGTACGAATAAGGCTCCACTTAGCGGGGCTCCAAAAGCCGCGGCTAAACCGCTAGCCGCTCCCGTTGCTAAAAGCACGCGAGCGTTTGTTTTAGACTCTTTAGCGCTTTCTCCAACACCTTGACCTATAGTTGAACCTATTTGTAAAGAAGGACCCTCAGGTCCTAAAAACAGCCCTGTACTTATAACTAAAATGCCTCCTACTACTTTACGCCATAGTGTTGGCCACCAGCTTAAAGTCAGGTTCCCTGCCAATTGCAGTTTTACTTCAGGTATGCCTGAACCACCAACATGCGGGTATTTTTTAACAAAATAACCTGCAATTATTCCTACCGCCATCAGACCAAGAATAATGGGCATAAACCAGAGAAAATTTTTATGTGCCACGTGAAACAGAGTCAACCATAGCTTTGTCATTTTGGCGATGCCAAAGCGAAAGAAGCCAACTACTATGCCACTACAAAGTCCTACCACCATGGCAAGGACTAAAAGTTTTATTTGCATTTTTTTATTTTTCATAGTACCTCCACTCTTTAGCTAGATATTTTTCACACTAGTAAAAAAACCAGTCAAAGCTCAAACTTAACTGGTTTCAGTTGTTACACGTGTAACAAAATTATTTTTCTTCATACCATTGAGTGTGGTAAACACCGTCACGGTCATTTCTGAAATAGGTATGGGCACCAAAGTAGTCTCGTTGCCCTTGAATGAGATTTGCCGGCAAACTCGGGTTAAAGATTGATTCTAAGTAATTTAGAGATGCGCTTAAAGTCGGTGTTGGAATGCCCGCTTCAGTTGCCAGTTCAATTACAGCCCGTAATGCTGGAATATTCTTGTTCATCAAGTCTTTAAAGTATGGATCTTGGAACATATTATCAAGCTTTTTACCCTCAGCAAAAGCTTTTTCAATATCTTTTAACATTGATGAGCGAATAATACACCCTGCTTCCCATGATTGTGCAATTGCTGGATAACGTAAATCCCAGTTATAAGCATCAGCAGCCATTTTTAATTGTTGGAAGCCTTGAGCATAAGCTACAGCTTGGCTCAATTGCAAAGCTTGACCGAGATTATCAACCAAGTCGTCAGGTACAGCACCACTCCATTTTACTTCTGCACCTTCACGCGTAGTTGCCTTAGACATAAAACGGCTAATAACTGCTTCAGCGATTACGCTAATTGGCGCACCTAAATGCACACCATCTTCAAGCATCCAATTACCAGTACCCTTGTAAGATGCAACATTCAAAATATGATCAATCACATGGTCGGGGGTCAGCCCATCTTTTTGCTTTAAAACTTCAGCAGTTATTTCACTAAGATACGCCTTGACTAAGCCCTTGTTCCAGTCAGCAAAGATAGCCGACATTTCATCATTTGTTTTGCCTGCAACTTTTCGCAGTATATCATAGACTTCAGAAAATTCCTGCATGATGCCATATTCGATACCATTATGAACCATTTTGACATAATGTCCGCTACCTTCTGGACCAATAAAGCTGACACAGGACTGACCTTCCTCATTTTTAGCTGCAATCGCCTCTAATATAGGTGCGACCTCATTATAGGCTTCTTCATCACCACCCGGCATAAGCGCAGGGCCATTTAAAGCACCTTCTTCGCCGCCTGAGACACCCATTCCAATAAAATGAATACCATGTTTTTCCATTTCATGAAAACGACGATTGGTATCATGAAAATTAGAATTGCCACCATCAAGCAAAATATCACCCTGATCAAGCAAAGGTAATAATTTTTGCAAAGTTTCATCAACGGGCTTACCCGCTGCTATTTGAATTAAAATTTTGCGCGGCTTTTCCAGTGAATTAACAAATTCCTCCCAAGTATAAGTTGGTTTTAGTTTAGCATCCTTATATTTAGCAAAAGCATCAACTTCTGGCTTATCAATTGAAAAGCCAGAAACGGAAAAGCCATTATTTCTAATATTTAAAGCCAGGTTCTTACCCATAACCGATAAGCCTATAATACCGAATTGTTGCATTGATAGTCCTCCATCATTAAAAATCATACTTTATTATTATACTTGTAAGACAGCAAAAAAGCGAAACTTTCAAAAAGTTCCGCTTTTTTCATTCTAATAATTTAGCTTATTAGTGAGCTGAAGCACCTGAAGTTGTATCAGGTTCTTCTTCTGGTTCTGGCTCTGGTTCTTCTTCAGCTTCTGAAGCGCCTGAAGCAGTATCTTCAACCAAGCCATACTTTTCAGCAAAGTAGCTAAATGGTTTCAA
>CAMLRO010000042.1 GCA_946482425.1 uncultured Lactobacillus sp. | reverse complement strand
TTCTACTTATTGCTTTAACTTATCAAGAACAACATGGGCAGGCAACTGCGAATAAAGCTGTCAAAATTAAAAAAGCAGATCACGCTAAGGGTGAAAAGGTACTGCAAAAAGGAATTGCGTATAATGCAACTTATTTGAAGCAATTAATGATGCAAGGTGACAAAACTGCGGCCAACGCTTTATTGCGCACAGTTAAGCCCGCTACCGTTAACTCTATTATTAAGAAAATGGGGGTACACGATACTACAATTAAAGGCAAATTTTCAGCCAAACCCGCAGCTTTAACAACAGCAAATGATTTGAACAAAATTATGGTGAGTCTCTATCATGATCAGATATTAAGCAGACAATATTCCAATCAGGTTTTGGGAGCACTAAGTTCTGCCAAGACCAAACCTAAAATTGTTCGCAATACTAAAGGTTTGATATATGGCATTGGTGATGGTAAAGCCAATGTTGCACTTGTCCAGTCTAATGGCAATGCCTATTGTGTCAGTGTCTGGAGCAATAACGACCAAGACTTTATCAAACTGGGAAAGGCAGTTAATAGCTTCTTTAAATAACGTTTTTAAATAGTACTTTACCAAATCTTAATTTTTTTGCCCTAATAAAATCTATGTTTTAGGGCTTTTTTATTAATTTAAAATAATTTACAGCTTGTAGATTGTATTCTTCACATTGTAGTGCTATATTATTCACTATGCTGTCAGAAGGAGGGGTGAAAGTGGTTAAAAAAAGAAGCCTTGATTTAGATAAGGTGATTGCGAAGGCGACGGAGCTGATTGGACGAAAGGGACTTTCCGCGACCACTCTGCCGAACCTAGCCAAAGAGTTAGGCGTTCGTTCACAGTCACTCTATCATTATGTTTCAGGTCGAAAGCAATTGTTGTCGCTTGTAGGTGCAAGCAGAATTAAAATTTTAGGTAAAAAATTAGTTGATAATTTGATTGGAATTTCAGGTGAAGAGGCTTTACTTAAATTTGCTGATATTGTCCGCGACTTTATTCTGGATGATCCCGCATTAATTAGTATTCTTTATCATTTGAACGAATACCAAAAAGACGATGCTATTACTCAAGAAATTTTAAAGATAATAGCTTTGGCTGACAAACTAAATTTGAGAAGTGACAGCACGGTTTCGCTCCATTCCTTAATTGGGGCAGTATTAGGATACGTTTTTTTAGATGTGTCTGATTCTTTTACAGAAGAAACTAGTGAAGAGGCTGACCAGGGCTATCATGAATTAATTATTCAATTGGTTCAGCCTAAGAAATTATTGCCAAAAAATAGAAAGGAAAATAAGAGTGCATAAACTAGTAAAAAATCATATTTTCTCGTTAATTGCATGGATTTTAATTTTAATCATTTCTGTTGTGGCTTTGCCGGACGTTACAGGGTTAACCCGTGAGCACTCAAATATTTCCTTACCGTCGGATGTTCAAAGTGAAGTCGCAAAGTCAATTCAAAATGACTGGGGTCCTAAGCAAAAGGATACCTATCAGATTGCAGTGGTCTTTAATAAGCAAAAAGGCAAACTGACTTCCGATGATAAGAATGCCATTAATGAAACTATTGACAGATTGAAAAATGATCAAGATCAATACGGCATTAAAATGGTTTTAGGCCCAGATGATAATATTGCTACGAAGAAAAAGCTGCAATCAAAGGATAATACTACCTGGATAATGCAGTTGAATGTGGCTAAAAAGCACGGGCCGATTAATGATGTTGAGTCTGAGCTAACTAAAGCAGTTAAAACAGCTGGTATTAGAACTTACGTTACTGGTGCCGATGTTTTACAAAATGCTTTTTCAAATGCAATTCAAGAGGGAATAAAGAAAACTGAAGTAATAACTGTTATCTTTATTTTCATCGTGCTAGTGATTGTCTTCAGGTCGCCAATAGTGCCTTTGATATCATTACTAACGGTTGGCGTTTCCTTTATCACATCATTTGCGATTGTTACCAACCTTGTTAAATACCAGAACTTCCCGTTTTCTAACTTTACACAAGTCTTTATGATTATTGTGCTGTTCGGAATTGGTACGGACTATAACATTCTCTTGTATGATAAATTTAAAGAAGATCTGGGTAAAGGGATGGGTCGCTACGAAGCGATGAACAGTGCCTTAAAGGTTGCTGGCAAAACAATTCTTTATTCCGGTTCTTCAATCTTAATCGGTTTTTCAGCACTAAGTCTGGCTAACTTTTCCATTTACCAGTCAGCAGTTGGAGTGGCTGTCGGTGTTGCTGTTTTATTAATAGTGCTGCTGACACTCAATCCTTTCTTCATGGCTGTTTTAGGCGAAAAAATGTTCTGGCCGGTGAAGAAATTTACCGGTGAGCATGAGGATAAATTATGGCATGGTATTTCCAAAGCGACACTTGCTCATCCAATTATTTACTTAATTGTGTTGGCTGTAGTCGTACTTCCTTTTGGTCTGATGTATACCGGCCACTTGAATTATGATGATACGGACGAGATTGATAATAGTACTCCAGCTAAAGCGGGAATGCTCGTTGTTGAAGACCATTTTTCAAAGGGAATGGCCGAACCGTCAACACTCTACATTAAGAGCAATCATAAACTTGATAATGAAGCAGATTTACGTCTTATTGATCAATTGACTAGACAATTGCAAGCTTCTAAAGATGTGGCTTTCGTCACTTCTGTTACTCAGCCTTACGGTGAGAGCATTGATCAGCTCTACGTTAATAACCAGTTAAATACTGTTAACCAAGGTGTTGATCAGGCACGCGCCGGTTTGGGCAAATTGAGTAAGGCAAGCAAGAAAGTTACCGCGGGTGCAAGTAAGCTGGCTGACGGAACCAGCCAGTTGCAAAATGGTACTAGTCAACTTCAAGATGGCGCAAGCAAATTACAAGCTGGTACGGGTAAGCTGCAAAATGGTGCTAGCCGTTTGCAAAATGGCACAGGACAACTGCAAGGTGGTGCCAGTCGTCTGCAAAGTGGAACCCAGCAAATGACCAGTGGTCTTAACCAATTAAATTCCCAACTTGCAAGTGGCAGTGCCGGTATTGCAAATGCACAGAAAAATACCAAAGCTGCTTTAGAAAAGAGTTATAAGGCTAATTTAGCAAAGAGCATTAATAGCATACCCGGCTTAACTCAGCAGCAGAAGATGGCTGCCATGCAAGCTGCCGGTGCTGCTTTAGAAAAATCTTGGGCTGAAGCTTCTGCTTCAATGCCAGATGTATCTGGCCAAATGGGTCAGCTGCAATCTGGCGTCGGCAGATTGACTACAGCTTCTGGACAATTAAATAGTGGTGCCTCTACCTTAAATGGCGGCATTGGTCAACTTAATTCCAGTGCCGGTCAATTAAGCTCAGGTATTGGTCAAGTTAACTCCAGCACTGGTCAATTAAGTTCAGGCATTGGCCAATTGAATTCCAGCGTTGGCCAACTGAACTCTGGTGCCGGCAAGTTAGCTTCAAGCACGCCAAAGATTACTAATGGGGTAGATGAAGTAAATAGTGGTTTAGGCCAAGGCGCAGCTTATCTTAATAGTTTAGCTAGTTCCTCAGCCGCAGATACTTTCTATATTCCACAAGAATTTATTAAAAACGATACTTTCCAAACTTCGATTAAGAATTATTTGAGTCCTGACAAGAAGTCAGCCATGCTCATGATTGTCTTCAAATCAAACCCAAGTAGTCTTAAAGCAACTAAGAAGGCGCAGGATCTGAGCTTAATGGCTAAAAAGTCTTTAGCTGGTACTCGTCTTAAAAAAGCCACGGTAGCAATGGGCGGCGAAAGTTCTAACATCGCTGACATTAAGGATATTGCCAACAGAGACTTTATTAGAACTGCTGCCATAATGCTGATTGGTATTGGTATTGCCCTAATTTTTGTAACTCGTTCACTTTTGCAACCCGTTTACATCTTGGGTACGCTTTTAATTGCTTACTTCTGTTCATTATCAATTACAGAGTGGGTAGTCAAAGCTACTTTAGGCAAAACTATGCTAACTTGGAACACACCGTTCTTTGGCTTTATCATGTTGATTGCCTTGGGTGTTGATTACAGTATCTTCTTGATGACACGCTACCGTGAACTTGAAAACGGCAAGCCAAGTCAAAGAATGCTTAAAGCATGTGGTATTATTGGAACTGTGGTAGTTTCAGCAGCCATTATCTTAGGTGGTACATTTGCCGCATTAATTCCATCAGGAATTCCGACTTTGATTGAAGTTGCTTTGGCAGTGATTATTGGTTTGATAATATTAGTATTTATTATGCCGATTACCTTGTCAGCTGCAGTCAAGTTGACTTATGAAGGTGTTCATTGGCGCAAGAATAAACGTGCTAAAAATTAAGCGAAATTAATTAAAAGGTTGAAATTCTCATTTAGTAGAGGATTTCAGCCTTTTTTGGTTTAACGCACTTCTTGACGGGTTTACAAAAGTTTGTTCATTATAGTATAATGTTTTTAATTAAATTTTAAGCAGAAAGCATGGAATACTGGCATGTCAAGACAAGTAAATAATCAATAAGCTCTCGTTAAAGTTTTAAATAATTAATCACTTTTTTAATTTTGAACCTAACGTAGAGCGATTCACTTTAACAGATAGAGTAATTTTTGCAATTCAATGAATTGCAGCTTATTTAGTGTATTATGTGTACACGTTGAGGTTTGATAGTGGAATTAATTAAAATAGATTATTTACAAATTGACGTGGCAGCTTCTAAACTGCTGACTGTCTCAAATTTGAGCATCAATTCTAGACAAAAAATTGGTTTGATTGGTAATAATGGCGCTGGTAAAACCACTTTAATAAAGATTCTTGCTCAAGAAAAATTTACGGATTTGTTTACCATTAAAGGTGCAGTTATTAACAATTGTAATTTTGCTTATGTTCCGCAATTGCTTGATGCTGGTGATAAGAGTGGCGGGCAAAGAGAGAAATTAGCTCTCAGTAGGGCCATTGCCAAATTAAAAAATATGCCTAACGGCTTGCTGCTTTTGGACGAACCCACATCTAATTTGGATATTACGCAGCAACAATGGTTAATAAAGTTAATAAATAAAAGCAAAATTGCCTGTTTAATTGTCAGCCATGACCAGAACTTTTTGGATAGCGTCTGTAATTCAATCTGGTATATTCAAGATCAAGAAGTGCACAATTTCTCTGGGACTTATGAAGAATTTCGCAGCTTTAGACAAGATGAACAAAAACGAGCAGAAACGATTTATGAGCAAAAGGAAAAGCACCTTGAGCAGTTAAAGAGAAGTTATAATCAGCATTTTAATAAGGCCAGAACTTTTTCTCGTAACAAAAAGGGACTTTCTTCATCTGACTGGCGGTCAAAGTCGCTGGGAAAACAAAAAACTGCAAATAATGTTATCAGAGCCACTAAAAGTCTTGCTAACCGCATCAATAAGGAAAAAGGAGAACTAAAGAAGCCACCAGTTCATCATGCGATTACATTGAAAAATGGCAACAAAGAGATAACTGGCTTGTCTATTTCTCCTAAAAGCAAGGCATTACGGCTGGAGAAGCAACCGCTTAATGCTTATGGGCAGAAGTTGTTTAGCATTACGCAAGAAGTAAATCTTGCTTATGGTTCAAAAATAGTTTTAACTGGGCAAAACGGTGTTGGCAAGACTGTTTTTCTAGAACAAGTTAAGGATGGGAAACTGGAAGGTTTTTATAATCCACAAATAAAAATAGGTTATTTTAACCAGAATATTGTCACTAGCCAAACTAATAAAACCTTGTTAAATTCTCTTTTTGCCACCAGTATCTTTGATGATAGTTCGACTATGCAGGTCTTGGGCGATTTGCATTTGCGCCAATATGGAGACCATAAAATAAGTTATCTTAGTGGTGGCCAGCTTGTGTGTTTCAATTTAGCAAAAATAATTACCGGTCAATATAATTTATTGCTGCTTGATGAACCCACAAACTTTTTAGATATTGCCTCTATTAATGCACTGGCGGAATTTGTGAGAGATTATCCATTTGCTATGATACTTGTGTCACACGATCAAGCATTTATCAAGCAACTTAAAGTTGAAAGATGGCAAATTAAGGATGGCCGGTTAATCACCTCACAGTCGCAAAAGAAACGGGCCCAAGAAGGCAGCGATAATGAATTAGAATTGCTCAAATTCAAGCTTGATCAATTAATGCTTGATTCGAAAGCTTCAATTTCTGAAATAAAGCAAGTTAAGGCACAAATTCAAGAATTACAGTAAAAGTCTGTATTAAAATAGTGATAAAGAGTTTTCCTTATCGCTATTTTTGTTTTATGATTAAGCTATTAATAATTATTACTTAAAGGAAGTTTCTTATGACTACTTGTCCAAACTGTGGTCGCCCCATCACTGATGAGGATGTTACCTGTCCAAATTGCCATTTTGATTTACAAAAATACCGTGAGACTTTTTTCACGGACCAACATCAAAAAGCTAATTTTGAAAATGAAGAAACTGGTCAAAAAATTGCCAGTCGTAAAGTTTATCGGCAAGAATTCTATCCGGAAAAACAAAATTCGGTTATTGAACGAATGTTGCAATGGATTCATGTTAATAGCATGATTGCTTTTCTGTTGGGAATAGCTTTACTGATTCTCATGAGTTTTTCCCGTAGCTTTGGTTGGATTTGTTTTTTTGCATTGCTGGTCTGGCTATACTTTGTTTGTAGTCGTGAGGAAAAGATTGACCGCTATACCGTGGATGAACGTTTAACACAAAAAATAAATCAAATTGGGTCCAACATGTTCAATGATGTGGCTGAATCAAAAGAAAAAGTAAAAGCAAAAAGCAGATTGGCTCAGAGAAATTCTGCTGCAAAAACAACTGTTAACAAGAAAAAGCATTTTTCCTACGTGCAACTTTTAGTAGTACTCATGGCAGTAATAAACCTGATAGTTTTATTTACTGGTTCTGGTGCATCTGTTTTAGACGTGACTTATGGTCAAAAAATGTCGATTACCAGGGTTGTCTTCGGACTTGCCGGCAGACTTTTTTCTTCAAATGCAACACTGCTTTCAGGTGTTTTGCTTTGTGTAATCTGGTTAATAATTGTTTTGATTCCGTTATTTATCATTTACCATACAATGAGAGATACAAAAAAGAGCAGGATCATTGCATTTTTACTTTCTTTGATTGAAACTATTTTCCTAATTTATGTTATTTATAGGATGTCTAATACTTCACTGTCTAATCGGGGCATTTTACACAGCATTACCAGTCAACTGTTGCTCTATGCTGTATCAGTAGGGGCTTCAACTTATTTCTTAATTTTAGCTAGCGTGATGACAACAGGTTTGACAGGGTATAATTTATTTCATCACCGTCAAAAGTAATAATAAAAAAAGCTGATCAATCGGCGTCCTTATTGGGCAGCACAGTTTATCAGCTTTTTTAATTTATCTTCTTATAGGGATTATTTTGTTGGCATTGAAATTACTAAGTGTTGGTTAACGAAAGCCATCAAACCTAAGTCACTAAGTTCACGGCCATAGCCAGACTTCTTAACACCACCAAATGGTAATTCACCGGAACTAATCCAAGTGCCATTGATGACAGACATACCAGTTTCAATTTGTGCAGCTACATTTTGAGCACGCTTAATGTTCGAACTGATAACAGAAGAACCCAAACCATAACTAGAATCGTTTGCTAAAGCAATAGCAGCATCTTCATCTTCGACTTCGTAAACAATAGCAACTGGACCAAAGAACTCTTGGTCAAAGGCCGGGTTGTCACGATCAACATTGGTTAAAATAGTCGGACGAAAGAATGCACCGTCTGAATCAATTTCAGGATATTGGTAGAAAACTTTTGCTCCTCCTGCAAGAGCGCCATCTAATTGTTTAGTCAGTTTATCCTTAGCGCCCTGTGAGTTCATTGGCGGCAAGGTAGTACTTGGGTCAAGTGGATCTCCAGGTTTCAAACTAGAAAAGACCTTCTTTAATTCCTGCAATGTTTCTTCATAACGGGACTTAACGACAATAATGCGTTTGGAAGAAGTACATACCTGGCCGTCATTATAAGTTCTGGCTGAACTAAGCGCTTGCTTTAAAACTTCAGGATCAGCGTCGTCAAGGATGATGAAGGCATCATTACCACCAAGCTCCATGGTCGACTTCTTCAAGTTTTTACCAGCATTTTCAGCAACTGAAGAGCCACCACGTTCTGAGCCAGTCAACGCTACACCCTGAATTCTTGGGTCTGCAATCATTTGATCAAGTTGGTCGTAACTTGGATACATATTAATCAGGCTGCCTTCAGGGGCTCCTGCCTGCTTAATAATTTTGGCAATTAAAGCTGCAGAACCAGGAACATTGTGAGCATGCTTCAAGATAATAGGATTACCGACAATAAAGTTTGGTGCAAATACCCTGATTACTTGATAAAGAGGGAAATTCCATGGCTCACATGCCATGATTACGCCAGTAGCTTGTTTAAGGTAATATGCATCACCCAATTTGGAATCAATTGGCTCAGGTTTCAACAACTCGGGACCTTTTTCTGCAAAGTAATCGCAAATAGAGGCACAAAGATCAACTTCACCTTCAGATTCGCCAATCATTTTACCCATCTCACGAGTCATAATTTCTGCCATTTCTTTTTTATGCTCGCGCAAGCCGTCTGCCACTTTATGCAACGTTGCGGTTCGGGTCTCAGGATCTTCATGGCGCCACTTGTGGTAAAGTGCATCGGTCAAGTTTAAAGCATCTTCAATTTGTTCAGCTGTAGGATTGTCATAGCTGGCAAAAGTTTCATTAGTATATGGATTAATAGATTGATATTTAGCCATAATATTATCTCCTTAAATTTTAATCAGGATAGATTTTTCTCAAAATCAATATAAACCGTTTTCATTAATCATTATAGCACATATAGAATATTTTACTAATAATTAGTAAGTAAAAATAAAGATTTATTTTACTGCATTTAAAAGATAAGTTAATGATTCCTCTAAATATTGATTGGCATAAGTCATTGCATGCCGATTACCAGCTATTAATTTAAGATCCACAGCATGGTTATTTTGGGCCAAAAAGTTAATAAAATTAAGTAAATACTTAATAGGAGACAATTCGTCTGCAGAATTGATCATTAATAATTGTTGCAAATTGCTGTAATCATATGAATCAGCATCAATCTTTTTTAGTACCTTTTCATCTTCAGAGCCTGCATAAGCTAAAGTAAAATATTTATAAAAAGCATCATTGATATCATGTAAATCAGACAAGCCTAGTTCTTTATGACCATCAACAGCAGGCGTGACGTTCTGGTGGTCTTTCATCCAGGCAGAATAACTGACGGGAGCAGACCAGGTTACAGTAGGAAAGCCATATTTACCCGCAATATTTAGCGCCATGGTGCCACCACTGCTGGCACCGATTTGAGTAATGTTAACTTTTTTATTAATTACAAAATCACTTTGCATTAGCCATTTGACGAAATTAATGCTGTCTTGGTGTGCTGCTGGAAAAGGATATTGTGGGGCAAGAGAATAATTAGGGGCAAAAACAGTGAAACCGTGGTCAGAAATTTTTTGACATAGGTCTTTAAAACTATTTTTGTCTCCCCGAAACCAGCCGCCACCATGCCAAAAAAGCAGTATTTTGTCACTGAAACTATTGTTGTCTGGCTTATAAATATCTACCTTAAGATCTTTTTGTTTATCATAAGTAACATCATTGATAATTACGGTCATCCGATTTTCCTCCCAAAAATTGTATTTTTAGTATCTATTATAATGTAATTAAAGGTCGGTTTTTGCTAAAAACCCAATTTGTTTTTACTTTAAGAAAAAATAATTAAAAAATTTTAATTATTATTATTTAATGACTTAAAAAGTAATCACTATGCTTATTTTTTGGTAAAATTAGGCTTAACATTGGAGGTAAGCTATGCATCTGTCTGCTAAAGCTAGTCGAAGACTGATTAATATCTTGACCGTTGTCAGCGGGATTATCATTATTATTTTATGTATATACTGGTACAAATTAGGAATATTTACCAGTCAAGCTAAAATGAAAGCATATTTGGCTAATAAGAGAATAATTGGGCCGATTATTTTTGTTTTAATCCAGATAATTCAGGTTGTTATTCCTATTATTCCTGGTGGTGTTTCACTTTTAGGAGGAGTCATTTTCTTTGGACCGATAGCAGGTTTTATATACAATTATGTGGGAATCTGTATTGGTTCAATTATTAACTTTTTTTTAGCGCGCTTTTACGGCAGACCTTTTATTCTTCATATTGTTTCTGAAAAAACTCTTGATAAATATATGAAATGGACTAAAAACCAGCGTAAATTCAACTGGTTTTTTGCAATTTGTATTGTGGCCCCGATGGCACCTGATGATGTTTTGTGTCTTTTAGCCGGTTTGACTGATATGAAATTCTGGACTTATTTTTGGATTATTATCCTAGGTAAACCTTGGACTATTGCAGCATACAGTCTTGCACTTGGCTTTGGCATGGATTGGTTGCTCAAGCTGGCTGGTCATTAATGGGCAGTCGAATTTATTTTCGGCCCCTTAAATTATCAGATGCACCAACTCTGCTAAAATGGGGACAAGATCAATATTATCAGCGTTTAGCAGGCTTTGGGCATTATCAAAATTTAGCGGAAGCTGAAGTTGCCGCAGGAAAGTATGCTGCTAGAAAGTATAGTTATGGAATGTGTCTTAGAAATTCTCAGCAATTAATCGGCTTGGTTGAACTATATAATAGAGGTACTAACGTAGAAGAATTACTGCATACCAAAGAAATTGGTTTTTTGCTTGATAAAGATTTCTCGGGTCAAGGTTATATGACTGAAGCCTTAAATCTACTTTTAGATTATGCGTTTAAAAGGCTCAATCAATCTGAAATTTGGGCTGGCACTTTTAAAAATAATCTTCGTTCACAAAATTTACTTACTCGTCTGGGCTTTAAATATATTTATTCGGTCGATATGAGCAAGTTAAGTAAGTTATTTCACTATCGGGAAGATTATTTCTTGTTAAAAAAGGCAGACTGGCTCAATAGAGAAAAGTGATTTAAATTTGGCAAAATATTTTCACAAAAATAATTATAAAAACATTAAATATTGTTTGCTAAAAAAGGCAGAATAGCTTAAAATAATATCCAAACACGGAATCCTCAGACTGATTCAGAGAGTTCGCATTTTGGTGCAAGCGAATAGATGTCGTTTCCAGATTCCATTAATGTGGGTAATTAATAATTACACGGCACGCGGCATCGTTATCGCCGACTTAATGAAGTGCAGCTAATATTTAGCTGAAACTGGGTGGTACCGCGAAGCCATGTATGAGCCAATTCGTCCCAATCTTGTGGGATGAGTTGGCTTTTTTTGTGGAGGTAAAAAGATGCTGGATATAAAGGTGATTCGCGAGAATCTTGACTGGGCCAAGGATAAGCTTGGCAGACGTGGTGTTAAGCCGGAAGAGCTTGATGAATTGGTTAAAATTGATGCTGATCGGCGTGAAGAACTGAACCGTAGCGAGCAGTTAAAAGCGGAACGCAATACAGTTTCAAAGAAAATTGCGGAAATTAAAAGAAATAAAGAAGATGCTTCTGCTGCAGTTCAAAAAATGCGTGAAGTTGGACAGGAAATTAAGGAACTTGATGATAAAGTTGCGGAATTGACTGAAAAGCAAGAATATATTTTGCTGAGACTGCCTAATTTCCCAGATGACTCCGATCCAATCGGACCTGATGAAAGTTATAATGAAGAAGTTCGTAAGTGGCATGAACCAACAAAGTTAGACTTTAAGCCTAAGGCCCACTGGGATATTGGTACTGATCTCGATATTTTGGATTGGGACAGAGGAGCTAAAGTTTCTGGTGCCCGTTTTGTCTATTATAAAGGTGCTGGTGCTTTACTTGAGCGAGCTGTTTTTAACTTTTTCTTAGATGAAAATACTAAAGAAGGCTACACTGAAATAATTCCGCCATATTTAGTTAACGATGAATCAATGCAGGGTACGGGACAATTTCCTAAATTCCGCGAAGATGTGTACACCATTGTTGATAACGACAATCCTGACAAGCCACGTGATTTAACTTTGATTCCTACTGCTGAAGTTCCGCTTGTTAACTATTTCCGTGATGAAATTATTCATGGTGAGAAGCTGCCAATCAATGTAACTGCATTATCACCAGCATTTAGAAGTGAAGCCGGTTCAGCTGGACGTGATACTCGCGGGCTGATTAGAATGCATGAGTTTAGAAAAGTTGAAATGGTTAAAATTTGTAAGCAGGAAGATTCTTGGGATGAATTAGAGAAACTGACTCATAATGCTGAACACTTGCTGCAAAAGCTTGATTTACCATATCATGTAGTAGCTTTGTCTACTGGGGATGCCAGTTTTACCAGTGCTAAAACATATGACTTGGAAGTTTGGATGCCAGCTCAAGACAAATACCGTGAAATATCAAGTTGCTCTAACTGTACTGACTTTCAAGCTCGTCGCGCGCAAATTCGTTACCGTG
>CAMLRO010000041.1 GCA_946482425.1 uncultured Lactobacillus sp. | reverse complement strand
AATTTCACGACTTAGATCTTCGTAAGCCATTTTTCCTCCTAAAAATCAAAACCCGAGAACTTCAAGAAACACCTTAACAAAATAAATTGTCAGGTTGCTAGTTAAAGTTCTCGGGTTAATGCCTGTAAACAGTAACACACCGTTTAAACTAAATATTATTAAAATAAGGTAGAATTAAACCTTTTCTGAATGGGTGTCATTTTGCCTATGCGTGACCCGCCATACATGCAGGGTTAAATATACCTGATCATCAGGCTGCAACTGCCAGCCTGCCTGATTGTATAAGTACGTGTCGATTTTTTGGACAGTATCGTATGCCTTTCGGTATTTGACCTTCATTAGTTCAATTAAAGAATTATCAAGCTCACTACCAGAGTCCTTGTCACATTCACCACACATGTGTCGCACCATAAAAGCACGTAAATGTGTCATAAAACGGTTAAAGTTGAATGATTCATTATCAAGCTGCATACCATATTGGTACTGGATAATGTCAATTACGCCGCGAATTAACTTAGTAATTTTAATTGTATCCTGCAGTTTGGTTTGACCAGAACCAGCGTTAATAAAGTGATATGTCAGATAAGCTACTTCACTTTTGGGAAATTCCAGCTTGGTTTTTTTCTTTATTAACTCAAGAGCCTCTTGTGCTGTGTTATATTCCTTGGGAAACAATTTTTGCATTTCCCAGCCTAATGTATCTTGGCCTAATTCAATATTTTCATCAGCTCGGGTTAACATAAAATCAATATGATCGGCTAACACCAAAAATTGATAATCGGAAAAAGTTATTTGTAATTTTTGGCTCGCTAAATTAATCACAGCAGTAGTCAACGCCAATGTTCGCTGATCAATATCTCTCACGCTGTCAACCATTTTAATGTTCTTTTCGACAGCGATAAAGCGACGCGAAATTTTGTCCTTATCAATGGGATCGCCTGCTTTTTTGCCAAAGCCAATCCCGTTACCAATCACCACCCAATCTACTCCGGATTCATCTGACACTAAAGCAGCGTTGTTGTTAAAATTCTTAATAAATTTCACTCAACTTACTCCTTTTTTCAATAAAAAAACCTACAAACAGTACCAGAAATAAGTATTGTTCATAGGTTAATGCCTGATCGAATCAGTAACACGACTACTTACGCTTACATTATAAATCAGTATTAAAGCGATCTCAATACTTATTTGATTATTTTTTATAAGTGTTTCTTTTCAAGATAAATAATTGTGCTTTAAACCGATTTATACTTAAATAGTATCTGAAAGCACTATATAAGTTTAAAGGAAAACAATTCAATGGCAAGTAAAAAGCAAAAACATTCATTAAAAGACCGAGTATGGTCTACAATACGCGTCTTACTTTTAAGTGCCCTTTTTTATATTGGAGTTACCTTGATTTTTTTCGGTTCAGGATTTGGCAACTCCTATGTTGTACAGCAAAATGCGGAAAAAGCAAATACCACTTTAACACAGAAAAAAGCAGATATAAATAAAAAACGCAAAACAAGTTATGACGCCAGCAAAACCAAATCAGTCAGTGCAGCCAGCGTTCTGAGAGCAAAGCAAATTAAGGCCTATGCTATAGGTCGCATTGCTATTCCTGCTGTTAATATTCACAATCCGCTCTTTGCCGGTTATGGTGATCAAAATCAAAATTTAGAATACGGTGTTGTTACCTGCCTGCCCGATCGCGTTATGGGCGGTGCTAATAATTATGTACTTGCAGGACACTATATGGGTTCATACGGCCCTGCAGTTTTAGATAATTTGCATCTGGCACATCCCGGTGACCTCATTTATGTGACAGATTTACACCATATTTATACTTATGAAATTAAAAGGATTTCTTTTGCCATTAAACCTACACAAGTTGAAGTTGAAAACAACATGCAGGATAAGAGTATGATTACCCTTATTACCTGTTCTGATTTCAATACTTCTAAGTATGGGTATGGACAGCACCGCACTGTTGCACAAGGTGATTTAATCGGCAAAATGAAGGCTACTAAGCATAATCTGGCGGCTAGCGAATTAATTGCTAAACCAAAGCAAATTAATAAAAAGAAACACGTGACCCTTACGACTAGCAATGGGCGCAAAACAGTTCAAAAGGCTACTAAAGTACGTGCAGAAGCACAGCCTAAATTTTTCCAAAACATGACTTTAATCAGAACAGTAATCATTACCTTTAATATTATTTTTATATTATTTATTTTCTGGCGGCTGGCTCGTATCTGGCTTTTTAAATAAGCTCTTTAGCATCAGTTATATAAGGTAATAAAACTACTTATTTCAAATAGTCAGCTTTTTAAATACATGCTATACTGGGGTTAAGATGGTATTATTAGGATAGTATATGGTTGCGGTTACTTTAATACTTAATATTAATATTTGATTTTCACATAAATAATTTTATTTAATCATTATTACGTAAAGGTAAACGCTATTAAAAATGTTAAATTACTGCTAATTGAATCAGTAAAGAAGATGATGACTAATGACGACCAAAAATCAAAATTCTGCCAGCCCAGAAAAGGCATCTGAACCTGAACTAAAAACTAAAAATTATGATTTTGATATTGGCCCCAACACAATTTCCAATTGGATGCCTGATAGGGCCTTACAAAAAATCGTGGCTGCTAATTTAGGGCGGGAATTAGATCAAGTTACTAAAGAAGACCTTGCCAGCTTAACAGAAATTAATCTTATTGCAGCAAGTGAAACTACTATAGTTCAAGGCAGGAAGCAATACGTTATTTCCCCTAGTGAATATCAGTCACGTTTAAAGCTTAAATCACTGGCTGGGTTAGAATACGCAACTAATCTTGTTAAACTTAATCTTGCTCCTGACCGGCAGCTTAATCATGAGTGGCTCCACCGTACTTTTAGCAGGTCAAGCTTAATAGATATTTCGGCTCTGCAAAACCTGACTAAACTAGCCCATGTTAATTTAGAAATGTGCAGCATTGCTGATATTTCTGCGTTAGCAAATAAGCCGCAGTTAATGCAACTCAGTCTGTCATATAATGCAATAAGTGATTTTTCACCCTTAAAAGCAAATAAGCAATTGCTTGCAAGTGGCAGTATTGAACTGAAAAAGCAGATTATTATAGCTGAACCGGTACATATCACAGCTGGAACATTTTCTTATACCTCTGGACCTTATCAGTTGCTAGATCTTAATGGTGCAAGTATGCCGATTAAGATCGAAACTGGGAAGCATATCGGCGCCAGATACAACATCAAGCAGTATTGCAGCAATTGGGACGAACATGTGGGGCAAGTTAATGGTAAGCAAACTGTGACGTGGGATCTTACAAGCTTAAAGCCGGATAGCAATGCAGCAATGACTATTAAGTTTAATAGTAATAGTGCTACACAAAAGCCATTGATTTCCGGCTGGTACATCATTCCCTTCAGAATTGTTAGCGGACAACCCATTACCTTCCATTTTAAAGATGATGCTGATAATACAATTGCTTGTGAACAAAAGTTGTATGGTGACATTAATAACAGCTGTACTGCTCCAGTTCCTACATTTAACGGTTATTCGATTGAAGCTAAACTGGTCAATGGGGTTAAAACGCCATTAAATCAAGGTTCACTAACTACTACTATTACCGCCCAACCGCAAGACATTTTTTTGCTTTATAACCGTAATAATGCAGCAGATATTACCGTTCATTACCAAGACGAAAATGGTAAGGCCATTGCTCCCGCAACTACGATTAGCGGCGTTTTTAGTGAGCAAAAAATCGTTAAGCCACAGGAAATCTCAGGTTATACTCCTAGTCGTTATCAGATTGATCATAATGGTATTTCTCATCATCCGGGCAGCGTTGCTATTTTACTAAATAATCAGCCACAGGAAATTACCTTCTATTATAATAGGCAAAAGGTTTCGAATGTGATTGTTCATTATCAAGACATTGAGGGCAAAAAAGTGGCCCCGGATGAAATACTAAGTGGCTATGTTAATGATCAGCAAATGGTTCATACATTAAAGTTACCGGGGTACACTATTCAATCCAAAAATTTAAACGGATTAAGTACTAAAGGCGAGCTAAATGCCACAGCAATTACCCTTAAGGAAAAGCCACAGAAATTGACCTATATTTATACTAAGGATATTATCGGCAATAAAAAAGTGGCTAATAACAAACCTTTACCAAAATATAAAAACAGGTCATACCATCATCTAACTAATAAGATAAAAACACTTAATAATAGGAAGAAAAAAGCCCAGCAGTCGCATACAAAAGCAAAAAAGAAGTGGCAGTTTTTGTTGTTAATACTAGGTTTAGCATCGTTGTTTAGCATTTTAGGATTAACGCTAATATACTATAACAAAAAGAATAGAAAATAAAAATTACACTAAATCAAAGTATAAATGCACTCTATTGAGTGTATTTTTATATACTATTTTAGAAAAGTATAGTTGTTACATCTTGAAATTATTATATTATGGATATACAATGATAGTGTAAATTGTTATTGGTTAATAATTTAAGAGGTAAAAATTATGAATAAACACATAGAACTAAGTAAACAAAGCAAGAAATTGCTATTTAGTGGAATTACTGCTGCCGCACTGGCACTAGTTGTTGGTGGCCCACATGCAGTTAAGGCTGACAGCGTATCTGGAAGCACACTGGCTGCAAGCAGTTTAACGAAAACTGCTAAAACATTTCCATCGAAATCTTTGTGGCCAACTTTACCAGCTTCAGCAAAAACTACCGGTGTTAAAAATAAGGTAACAACCAAATCTGATGATTCTATTGACGCTTGGATGCCTGATAAGAATTTACAACAAGTAGTTGCCTATAATTTATATGGTAATCCAAATAGCGTAGATAAAATTACCAAAGATGATTTGGCTAAATTAACGAACCTAAGCGTTACCAGTGAGCTTGCAGAAAATGATGCCAATTATTATGCAGCTGCAATCAGCATTAAATCACTAACTGGTCTAGAGTACGCTACTAATCTAGTATCAATTGATTTAGCACCAAATATTAACTATAGTATTGATCACTTTGGGCCTGCATATGCATTATTGCACAGCACTCTATCCGATATTAGTGCAATAAAGGGACTAAAGAACTTAGATTATGTCAACTTCCAACAATGCTCTATTTCTGATATATCTGCATTAGCAAATAAACCTTCGTTAACACGAGTTTCTATTTCTTATAATGGTATTACTGACTTCTCCCCATTAGGTTCAGATACTAATTTAAAATTAAACCTAACACAGGCTTATTATCAGGACGTTAGCTCAAATGGATACTACCTTTCATCAAGCACACCATTCTATACATTCCGTTATAATAATTTAATTGGTATTGACGGAAAACCAATGAAGATTCGGGTGGCTGATACAGATGATGTCCAACACGATCATTATGTTAAATATTACCTCAGCAATTGGAAGAAAAATGCTGGTGTAGTTTCAAGTGATGGCAAATCAGTTACTTGGGATATCACTGGAATTACTCCAGATCCTCAGACCACTCACTACATGACAATTAATTATAAAGGTTCTAACGGTGAAGGTGGATGGTTCATTATCCCATTCATCGTATATGATTAATTCAATTATTTTTGATGATTAATATAATTTAATATAAAAAGATAGTGTTCTAATTTATAAATGAATTAGAACATTATTTTTTTCTTTGTTATCAATGTGCTAAGTATCACAATGAATTTGACTTTTGCCTAAGCCAACCATATACTAAACTTATATTAATATGCAGTTTAGAAGAGGAATTATATGAATACACATAAGAATGCTAACAAGCAAGGAGAAAAAATATTGCTCGGCGGCGTGGCCGCAGCTGCTTTAGGCTTAATTAATGCCAAACCCCAGACGGTGAAGGCAGCTAATCAGAATGGCAACCGTGCTACCAAGAAGGCTGCGAGCAGAGCAGTCAAGACTAAATTGACCTACCAAAATGAAACTGATACAGAAACTGAAGGTGAAACAGCTACTAATGATGACCCTGCTGGTCAAAACAGCGGCAGTCAAACCGCTGGCAGTGAAAATAATGCAGGAACAGCAAGCAGCAACCCAGCAGGTGGCAGTAATCAAGATGCAGCTGCAGGCAATACCAGCGCTCCAAGCACCACAGACAATGCAAAAACTGAAAAACTCGGAGAAGCTGTCAAAAGAGATAACGAAAATCCTACCATATTAACCGGTGTTTGGCTTGGTGTCGATGTAACTTATCAACCTGGACTCGGAATATTTACTGTTAAAGGTAACAATCAAACTATTAATACTGTTAACGATCGTTCTACTAGTATCATACAAGCAAAAAAGAGTCGTGATCTTCTTGCTGACCCTCTTATTGTAGATAGAAATCAAGTTAGAGAAGTACGTTTTGAGGGGCCTTTGACCATTAACGGTACAGTCCAAAGTATGTTCGACACTTTACCAAATTTAACCACCATTACTGGGTTAGAAAACCTGAATACATCTAATGTATATAGCATGTATGGCATGTTTGCCAATTGTTCAAGCCTAAGGTCAGTTGAGGGAATAAATAAATTAGACGCTTCCAAAGTAACTGATATGTCCTACATGTTTGAAAACTGTTTTAAAAACCCTAAAGATTTAATTAGCTTAGATTTAAGTGGCTTAAATATCGGTTTAAATATTAATAAGAATGATACTATTACCATGAAAGAGATGTTTAGGGGTTGTTCTAAACTTAAAAGCATAATTTTACCAGATAAAATTGATACTTCTCAGGTTACCGATATGACAGGTATGTTTTATGGCTGCTCAAACTTAGTTTCTGTAAGTTATCCAAGTTCCGACAATCCTGAAGATCCAGCAAATCAAAAAGTAGACTTATCCAAATTTAATACTAATAGCCTGCAATATATGGATTATATGTTTAGCGGATGTACTGATTTAACAGCGTTGAATATTGCTAGCTTTGATATGTCAAAAGCTATAAAAACTAATGGGATTAAGAATGCTCTGAATAATTTACCTAATCTGAGAAAATTAGTACTGGGTAAGAATTGCAAATTTTACAGAAATGATACTAATACTAATGTTGGTCTTGATACTCCAGGAACATGGGTTAATGTTGGTACTGGTACTGAAAAGAACCCACAAATGAGTAAAAAATGGTCTTCCACCGATTTAATGAATAATTATAATGGTGACACGGATCACGATACTTATATCAGGTTCTATGATGGCTATCCTGTAAACATTCATTACGTATACCTTGATAAAGAAGGAAAACGACAACCAATTTTTGATAAAGATGGCAAGTCCTATGACTATGTAGTTGCCGGCGATAAGGGTAAAACCAGCGACCCTATTAATACTAGAAATATATATGGTTATACTATCAATTCCATTTTTGTTAATAATGATAAACAATCTAGTACTGACAAAGCCACAGTCACATTTACTGATCAAGAACAAGATGTTTACTTCGTTTATGACAGGGCAACAGGTAAACCTATTACGGTTAATTATTTGTACTTTGTGGACGAAAAAGGTGATACAAAGCCCATTCTTGATAAAGATAATAAGCCTATGACAGAAAAAGTTGATGGTGTACTTTATGGTGATCAGAAAGATATTATTCCAAAACCAATACCTGGTTACACCATTAAACAAATTAACATTGATTATGTTAAACAACCTGGAACTGATAAAGCAACAGTTGGCTACTCCGATAAGGATCAAATCGTCGACTTTATTTATACTAAAAATCCTGTTAATAACGAAAATAAAGTTAAAGCAGCAGATGTAACTGTTCACTATAAAGACGAATTTGGTAATACTATTGCTCCCGATGAGATACTGAGCGGCTATGTTGGCGATGGCTATACTACTGGGGCTAAAAATATTTCCGGCTATACATTAAAGACGAGACCAGATAATGCTACAGGGTTCTTTAGCACTTTCCCGCAAGATGTAACTTATATTTATACTAAGATAGGTACAAACAATACACCAAATATTAATGAGCCTAATACCCCTACTAAAATACCTAAGCAGAACAAAAAGAGAAAGGAAAAGAAAAATCCTACTAAGCAAACAGCAAGTCGCAATTTGTCTAAAAAGCAAGGCATTTCAAGCGTTGCTAAAAGTAAAAAAGCTGCTGCTTTACCACAGACAGGTACTAATAAGCATTCCAGTCTAGCTCTGCTTGCGCTAGGAAGCTTAACTTTAGTTGGCGCATTAGGTGCAGCATGGTTTAGTCGTAAGAAAATTAAATAAATTAGAGAACTCATCAGCAAGATACTGGTGAGTTTTTACTATAAATAACAACAAATATATATTTATTTAGTCTTGATTTAACTCATATATGGTCATATACTAATATTGAATTGTGTATGTTATTAAAGAAAGAATGAGGAAAATGAATAAACACAAAATTATCAAACAAGGTAAAAAGCTGCTATTTAGTAGCATAGCAGCTGCAGTTTTAGGCATGATTTGTGTAACCACAAAGCCAGTTCAAGCTGCTACCGTGAATGGTGACTATCCTTCAACCAATGGTGTTAATACAAAAGAAGCTGAATTAAATTATCAGGCTAAAAATAATACACCTGCGGTTAAAAATGATAGTGCTAAATTTGATTCTACCAAAGCTACTAAGAGTGATACTATCGAAACAGGTACTTGGGATGGAATACCTGTAGAATATGATACTGTTACCCATACACTCACAATTGGTGGTGGCACCATTAATAACACCATGCATGTGCCAAATGTGCCAAATACTTTACAACTTTTACGCATTGACTGGAATGACCCATCGTATACCTATGACACACTAGAAGTTAAAACTATCAACTTTACTAAAAAATTAGTTATCAATGGTTCTGCTGCTGAATGGTTTAGATTTTATAATAATTTAACGACCATTAACGGTTTTGAAAATGTTGACCTAACCCACGCTACTGATATGAACTCTATGTTTATTAATTGTACTGCTTTAGAGAATATAGACTTAAGCAAGTTATTTCAGCCAAATAAAACATATGCCGTAACTAATGTTGCACATATGTTTGAGGGCTGTAAGAAAATAACAAATCTGGACTTTTCTAATTTTGATACTTCAAATGTTGTTGACATGTCAGGTATGTTCAATGGTGACGTTAATTTAACCCAACTTGATTTAAGCAAATTTAATACTTCTAAAGTAACGAATATGAATGCTATGTTCAGTGATTGTCCAAAACTGACCTCAATAAAGGGATTAGACAAGTTTGATACTTCCAAAGTAACTTCAATGGGACAAATGTTTGCTTATTGTTCTTCTTTGAATGAATTAGATCTAAGTAACTTTAACACTTCTAAAGTAGCCCAATTCTATTTTATGTTCTATAGATGTACTAATTTACAAAAATTAAACATTAGCAGTTTTGATATGACACACGCTAATTTTAATTTTAATATGTTTGCAAGCTTACCTAATTTACACAATCTTGTACTTGGAAAGAAATGTGTGATGGCTAATACTGGTCTTGATACACCGGGATCATGGGAAGATGCAAACGGTAATATGTGGACATCAGATGAGCTAATGGCTAATTATAATGGTAGTACTGATTATGGTTTGTACACTAATTACGGTACAAAATAAATTTAATTTAAGTACAATATTTATTTAAGTATCAAAAAATACTCATTAGTATTTTACTGATGAGTATTTTTTGTCTATCAATGGTTATTTGACATTGATTTAGCTCAGCCATATACTAAACTTATATTAATATGCAGTTTAGAAGAGGAATTATATGAATACACATAAGAATGCTAACAAGCAAGGAGAAAAAATATTGCTCGGCGGCGTGGCCGCAGCTGCTTTAGGCTTAATTAATGCCAAACCCCAGACGGTGAAGGCAGCTAATCAGAATGGCACTCGTGCCACCAAGAAGACTGCGAGAAGAGCAGTCAAGACTAAATTGACCTACCAAAATGAAGCTGAGGGTGAAGCAGCTTCTAATTATGACCCGACTGACCAAGCTAGCGATAGTCAATCCAATAGCAGCGAAACTAATAACAGTGCTTCAAATAGCGCTCCAGAAACTGGACAAGTCCAGGCTGGTGCTAATAACAATACAGCAAATGAAAATAGTGCAGATGCCGTTGCAGACAATACCATCGACCCGAGCACCACAGACGATCCAAAAGCTAACAAGCAAGAAGCAGATCATGCACAATTTGATTCTGTTAACGCAATTCGTGACAGTAATACTACCATCTCAAGTACTTGGGAAGATATACCTATCACGTTTAATAATGGCATACTATCAATTGGTGAAAAAGGCAAAACCTATACAATAAATAATTCAGACAATAAAGATATTAGCATTGGTAGCAACATCGACAATGTTTCTGGATCTGACATTGCAGAAATTGATATTAATGCTCCCATTGCCATCATTGGATCAGCTGAGATGCTTTTTTTTAGACTTACGAATCTTAACACAATTAATGGATTAGATAAACTAGATACTTCTAAAGTAACAAGCATGCTACGAATGTTTTTTGGCTGTGAAAAAATAGTTTCTTTAGATTTATCCAGTTTTAATACTACCAATGTGACCAGTTTTAATGTAATGTTTTCTGGCGATCCCAACCTAACTAGCGTAGATCTATCTAGTTTTACTGTTGCAGATGATGCTACAACGATGGGAATGTTTGTATTAAGCAAGGATTATACTCCCAGTTTGTCCAAGTTAATTTTAGGTAAAGGTTTTAAATTCACTACAAACAATGGTAGACCCAACAACTCACTTCAACAGCCAGGAACTTGGGTAAACATGGGGGAAGGCGATGGTTCTCTGGCCAAGGGTACTAATCAGTGGTCTTCAGCCGATTTCATGACTAAGTACCAAGGTGATAGAGACCACGACACTTACGTTAGATATACTGGTGGCATCGTTACTGTTCATCGCCAAGACGAAGAAGGCAAGCAGCTAGTTGATCAAGATGGTAAGCAAATCCCTGATGAAAAACTTTTCGGCAACATTTCAGACTCAGTAACTGTTGACACCAGTAAAGAATTTGCTGGCTACAAGTTCAAAGAAAATAAAAATTCTGATGTAAAAGCATTTACCTCCGACCCGCAAGATATTACTTTGGTCTACTCTAAGAGTAAAACTGATAACACTTGGGAAGGCGTTCCTTACACCTTTAATAATGGCGTCTTATCGCTAGGTGAAAAAGGCAAAACCTATACAATAAATAATTCAGACAATAAAGATATTAGCATTAAAAACAATATCAGTAATGTTGCTGGAACTGATATTACAGAAATTGATATTAATGCTCCCATTGCCATTATTGGGTCAGCTCAATCGCTCTTCTCTTATCTTAATTTTACTAAAATTAATGGCCTAGATAAATTAGATACTTCTAAAGTAACGAGTATGCTACGAATGTTTTTTGATTGTAAAAAAATAGTTTCTTTAGATTTGTCCAGTTTCGATACTACTAATGTAACCAGCTTTAATATAATGTTTTCTGGTGATCCCAACCTAACTAGCGTAGATCTATCTAGTTTTACTGTTTCAGATGATGCTACAACGTTGGGAATGTTTTCATTAATCAAAGGTTATACCTCCAGTTTGACCAAATTAATTTTAGGTAAAGGTTTTAAATTCACTACTAGCAATGGTAGACCCAACAATTCCCTTCAACAGCCAGGCACCTGGGTAAACATGGGTGCAGGCGAAGGCTCTCCAGCTAAAGGAACAAATATATGGACTTCAGACGAGTTAATGACTAACTACCAAGGTGACAGAGACCATGACACTTATGTTAGATATACTGGTGGTATCGTCACCATTCATCGCCAAGATGAAGAAGGCAAGCAGCTAGTTGATCAAGATGGTAAGGAAATTCCTGATGAAAAACTTTTCGGCAACATTTCAGACCTGGTAACTGTTGACACCAGCAAAGAATTTGCTGGCTACAAGTTCAAAGAAAACAAGAATTCTGATATAAAAGCATTTATCTCTGATCCGCAAGATATTACTTTGGTCTACACAAAAAACTCAACAACACCCCCTACTCCAGTAAAAGCAAAGCCGGTGACCGTTTACTACAAGTATAAAGCCGATAATGGTGAACTGGTTGAAATCCCCGGCACCAATCCTGAAAACTTCCCTAAGGATACCACTACTAGCGTAGTTGGCGATCATGTGCCCATTTCTTTCAAATCCATTGAGGGCTATACCCCTAATTCATACCAAATTAATAATGACAACATCGTAAAGAGCACTAATGTGCCAGAAATTGCTTTAGCTGCTGATCCACAGTCTGTTAACCTTATTTATACCAAATCAGATAACAATAATGGTTCAAACACTGTTAATACTGGAACAACTGTGACCAGTCCTGCTGCTATAGCACCTGCAGTCACAGTTCATTACCAAGATGAATATGGTAATACTATTGCTCCTGACCGTGTTGTTCAAGGTCGGATTGGCGATGGCTATACTACTGGTGCTGAGACGGTTTCCGGCTATGCTTTAAAGACCAGACCGGATAACGCAACGGGTTTCTTTAACAACAATCCGCAAAGCGTTACCTATGTTTACAGCAAGAGTGCTGGCAATACTACTGCCACTACACCAGTGGATAATACGGCCTCTGCTGAGAATGAGCCTACTCCAATCCCAACTCATAAAACGAAAAAGTCTAAAACTGTTAAGCATCATCAGACTGCTAATAAAGGACTTAAAGAAAGGCATCAAGCTAAGCGCCAAACTAAATTGGCAGCGGCAAGCGGCAAGCTGAATAAAGCTACTAATGACTCGCAAAAAGTTACACAAGGTAACACCACCCTGCCACAAACTGGCACTGAGAAACG
>CAMLRO010000040.1 GCA_946482425.1 uncultured Lactobacillus sp. | reverse complement strand
AAAAAACTGATAAATCTTTGTTTGACGATGTAGACTGAATTCTTATTCAAGCTGCCTAATTTTAACAAGGTTTATCAGTTTTTAATTTAAAATTTTTATAGAGTGTTAATATTTAGTTTCTTTAATATCGTCTTCTGGCCGGTGTTCTTGTATCCGAATTACCTGCCAGGCAAAATCACTTTCAGGCACATCCTTTAAGTTGATGCTCAATTCATTATCAGCAAAAGTGAAATCTAACTCAGTCCTGTGCTCAATCATTTCGATGCGATTAGGCTTATTTATTAAACCATGGACTTTAATAGTTTCTGGCAGGGGAGCTTTGATAAAAAGATACTTTTGGTAGTGCACGTGTCTATTTTGTAATACAAAAGCATTATTTTCAGCAACCCCACTTATTTTAAGCGCGCAAGGTTCGCTTTCATTAAAAGCATGGCCAAAAAGATGCATCCAGTTGTTGATTTGCTTGAGCATTTCTTCAGTTGCAGAAGGCAACTTCCCATTATCTGTGACCGGAATATTAATTATCGTATTTTGCCCATCTTTACGATTGGCTACCAGCTTTGCAACTGGATCCGCTGGGACTAAATCACAACCTTCTTTAATAGTTTCTGCATCGACCAAAGCAATAGTGTATTTTGCACAAGCTTTTTTAAAGTCTGTTTGATGAGCGTCAACGCTGACAGCCCGGGCACCTATATTGCGAGCAGTTTTAACTAAAAAATCAGCGTCTACATCTTTTGCGCTTTTTAGTTTAAAATTTAATACGATGGCAAAATCAGGATTCATTGATTTCTCTCCTTCAGTAAATATTATTAATAAGTTTAACCCAAAAGGTGGTAAAGATGAAAATTATTATTTCACCAGCAATGAAAATGACAGTTGATAGTGACTCTTTTTCTGCAAGAACGCACCCACAATTTTTAGCTCAAGCTCAAGAATTAGCCGCATTTTTAAAAAAATGCAGTTTTAATGAATTACAAAAAATTTGGCAATCTAGTGAGCGTACAACTAAAGAAGGGCAAAGGCAAATTCAAACTCTAAACTTGAGGCAAAAAGATGGTTTAACTCCTGCCATTATTTCTTATTCTGGCATTCAGTATCAATATATGGCTCCGGACTTGTTCACAAAACCTGCTCTGTCTTTTTTACAAGAAAATGTTCGGATATTATCAGGTTTGTACGGTGTTTTGCGGCCTTTTGACGGAGTGTGGCCCTACAGACTGGAAATGAAAAATAAAGTAGAGGGTTTTAAACAGCCTAACTTATACCGATTTTGGGGCACGACAATCGCTGATAACCTTTTTAATGAAGATCAGATACTCATTAATTTGGCTTCTAAAGAATATTCACGCAATGTTACCCCATACGTTAAGAATGGCAGACAGATGATTACTGTTGATTTTCAAGAAAGGAAAAACGGTCAGTGGAAAACAGTTGGGGTGCATGCCAAGATGGCTCGCGGAGAAATGGTGCGCTATATTGCTGAAAACCAATTAACTGAACCGGAGCAACTGCAGGACTTTCATGATTTTGGTTTTGTGTTTGAGCCGAAAGTTAGTACTGATGATACTTATGTTTTCAGGACAGAGTTCGATTTTAAACGGCGCTAAAAAATTTAAGATATAGAAATGTGAGGCTATTATGGAAATTGTTTTTGTTCGTCATGGTCAAACAGATTTAAATAAAACCGGTCGTATTCAGGGCTCAGTCTATGATCATGATTTAGATGAGACTGGCCGTTTAAGTGCTGAAAGAGCTGCTGCGAATTTCGATCCTACGGGATTTGATGTGGTTTTTTCCAGTCCTTTAAAAAGATCTTTGACCACCGCTGAAATTTTTACTAAAGGACAAAAAGAAATTAAGATTGATCAGAGGTTAACTGAAATTAATTTTGGCGAATGGGACGGTCATTTTCTTTCAGAGCTGGGAGAAAAATATCCTGATGCTATTGATCCCTGGGGCAAGGCTGCTGCGGACTATATTAAATATGCCCCGAGTGGCGAATCTTTTGCGGCACTGGATCAAAGGTGCGGCAGTTTTTTAGATGATATGAAAAAGAATTACTTGACTAAAAAGGTGCTCGTATTTTGTCATGGTACTTTGATCAGAATGATGTTTGCCCACTACTTTACGCATGGTGATATGAAATATTTTGAAACCATGGATAATTGCGCTTTAGCCAAAGTTTCCTACCGTGATGGTATTCCCCGGGCAAATTATTATAATCGTATTTTAGCCTTCGAATAACGTATCAAGCCTCATTCAAGAGGCTTTTTTTGTGAAAACAATGAAGCAAGCTTTATAATTGACGGCTAAAAATAAATGAACTAATATTTTTATAAGGTGACACAATGTCACCTTAATGGAAAAAGGAGATATGAATGAAATGGCTAAGTCAACTTTTATTAACTTGCCTGCAGTCAAAAAGAAGAAAATTGAAAGTGCGTTATTAAAAGAATTCAGCTGCTACCCTTTGGCAAAAGCGCAAGTAGCACGGATAGTGAAAGAAACCGGCATTGCACGCGGGGCTTTTTACAAATATTTTGTTGATTTAGAAGATGCATATCATTATATGTATGAATTGGCTCTAAAAAGTATTCATTTACCAATAAAAATAAAGTCGCAGTTTGATGCACAGCAGTATTATGATAATGTGGCTTATTTTATTGAAGAAATGCAGGCAAACACATATGCGGGACTAATAAAAATGCATATTTTGTATAACGAAAGTTCACCTGGTAATCCTGTTTCACCCCAAATTTTTGCTGAATTAGATCCGCAGAATTGGAGTGCAATGGTGCTGAGTCACGCCACCATTCGCTTGGTATTAGCAAATCCAGTGCAAAAAAAGGCAATTATGACTCGTTTTAAGGCGAGTTTGGCACTGTTAAATAAAGGAAAAAACTAATGTTTTTAGCAATTAAAGAAATAAAAAAAGAAAAATTACGTTATGGCTTAATAATTTTAATGATTTTTTTGATTAGTTATCTCATATTTGTCTTATCGGCTCTAGCAACTGGCTTGGCCAGTGAAAATACGCAGGCACTTGAATCTTGGAATGCCCAAAAAGTAGTCTTAAATAAAAATGCTAACGTAAGTATGAGTCAGTCTTTTTTAACCAAAACGGATTTAAAAAAAGCTACACTATCTAAAGATGAAGCATTGCTTGGTCAAATTCCAGTCGTAGTTAAGAAAGCCGGACGTCCCCAAATTTCAGCACAATTTATTGGAGTTAAAAAGAAACAGTTTATTTATCATGATCAGGAACTTATTGCGGGTAGAAAAGCAAAAAAGAATTATGAGGTGGCTGTTGACCAGGCCTTTGAAACCAAAGGGTACAAATTGGGCGACAAGCTTGCACTTAACGGCTCAAGCAGAAAGTACAAGATTGTTGGTTTTGTTAAAAATGCGAAAATTAATATTGCTCCAATTATTTACGGGACATTGGAGTCTTGGAAAAAGTTGCGGCAAGGGATGCCAACTTTAGAGGCTTCAGCTCTAATTTCTCGTAATCATAACTACAAATATAATTATAAAGATAGCAAGACATATCCTATTGCCCGATTTATTAAAAAACTTCCAGGATATACAGCCCAAAATATGACTTTTGAACTAATGATCGGCTTTTTATACATTATTTCATTAATTATAATCGCAGTTTTCCTGTACATTTTGACAATGCAGAAAATGCATAATTATGCGGTCATGCGTGCACAGGGGATTCCCAGCAGCACTTTAGTAAAAGCAACCGTTAGCCAGGCAATTATATTAGTTCTTGCTGGATTAGTCATTGGCTTGGCAGCAATGTTTGTGACAGTTAAGGTTTTACCAGCCGCGGTTCCTGTCAGCTTCACGCCAAAAATTATTCTGACTGGTACAGTAGGCTTGCTGTTAACGGCAATTATCGGCAGCTTAATTCCAATCAGATCAATTTTAAAGGTAGATCCGGCACAGGCAATAGGTGAATAATATGGCAATTATCGAATTAAAAAATGTTCAAAAAGTTTATGGCACTGGAGCTGCACAAGTGGTTGCTCTAAAAAATATCAATTTTAAGGCCAACCTAGGTGAAGTAGTCTTAATCATGGGGCCTTCAGGAGCTGGGAAAAGTACCTTTTTAACGATAGCCGGATCTTTGCAGAAGCCAACTACTGGGGAAGTCTTTGTTGATGGTCAAAATATTGCACGTATTTCCGCGAGAGCAAGTGATCATTTACGACTAACGCAGCTGGGTTTTGTATTGCAGGCTTATAACTTAGTGCCGTTTTTAAGAATTAAAGAGCAGTTTGAACTAGTTAATAAGGTAAAGAAAAAAGGCAATATCAGTCAAGAAAAATTGCAGGAATTATTAAAACAGCTTGGTATCAGTTCTTTACTTAATAAATATCCGAGTGAATTATCAGGTGGTCAGCAGCAACGAGCAGCAATTGCACGTGCTCTTTACGCTAATCCACAAATTTTACTGGCCGATGAACCTACTGCTTCGCTTGACAGTAAAAATGTCGCAGAGGTGGGCCAATTGTTTAAAAAACTAGCAAAAGACTATAACAAGGCAGTTTTATTAGTAACGCATGATCCAAGGTTAAAGCAATACGCAGACCATATTTATGAAATGATGGATGGCAAAATTAAGCAAGCGCTTTAGTTATTAAATTTTGTAAATAAAAATAACAATATAAAAAATAACTGTAAAATTTATTTTAATTAAAAGCGAGAAATCAACTAATCTTTTTTTGTTAATAGTAATTTTATTATTTGCAATAATTTTAGCTTAGCATGAACAATGTTATTAATTAAAATTATTTTCAAAAAGTTTAAATTTAACAGAAAAATCATTGATTCTTTTGTATTAGAAAAAAGTACTTTGCTCTTGACAAAGTGCTTTTAAATTTACTATTCTTAATAGTGAAAAGAAAGTGTTATTTTTTGCAGTAAAATAACTAATGTAATTAAAAGTAGAATTATAAAATTTGTTTTTTAACTGCTTGAGTAAATTACTAGGAAATAATGATTTCTTTGCTAAAATAACAAAAAAGTATTTTTGAGTATATGTTTTAGTTTGGTATAATTTTTATTTTATTTATTAGCGATACGAGTATGATATATTACTGAGTAAAGCTATTCATGTAGAGGTATAATAATGAATGATATCCCTGAAGATAAGTCAATTGAGTTGTCAACTGATTACCAAAACCATAGTATTAATATGACATTTTCAGACAATCTAACAGATGATTCTGAAAGAGGTTATATTCTTTCCGCTGCCTTCTTTTCCTTTTGTGCTGCGCAAGGTCTAAGCAAAGAAGAAGTGAGCAACATGGTTTCGACTTATTATGACGAGTTTTTAAATAATGAGGACTAATTGACTCATTTCAAATATTTGTCTAAATAGAATTTCGATAGTAGTAATACTGTCTCTAGAAAACTGGTTTATAAAATAGTACGTTTTAAAGTTAATCAAGGAAAAACCAAAATGGCTAGAAAAAAAGAAATAGGAAGAAATAAGATTTTAAGTATTGCCTACAAAATGGTTGTTAAAGACGGCATTGAGAGTTTGACTGCTCGCAATATTGCCAAGGCTGGTCATTTTTCCACTCAGCCTTTATATCTTGAGTTTAATAGTATGGAAGATTTGCGCAAAGAGGTTTTGCGTAAAATTGCGGACAACTTAAAGAATAATATTTTGCAAAAAAGTTATACTGGTAAACCATTGATAGATATGGATTTATCATATATTGATTTTGCTAAGGAGCAGGAAAATCTTTTTAGAGCAATGTTTGTTGACGGTAAATTTGGTAGTAAAATTATCGCCGATACATTGATTGATTTTGGTATTGAAAAATTTAAGGAGCAGTATCCGGATAGTAATTATTCCGAGGATAGGATTAGAAGTGTTGTCATTGCTAACTGGATTACCACCAGTGGTATTGCTTCATTAATAGTTAATAAAATTGCAACATTTTCGCAAACACAAATTATAAATGTTTTAACGGCACAGATTAATGATGCAATCTTAAATGACTGGCTAAGCAAGACAAGTAAAGTTTCTTTATTTGATACTAATGAAGATAAAGAAAAAGATAAGAAATAGACTTTAATGCTCTATTAGCAAGGGAATGTTTGCTTGTGAGCAGTTATTAAATTATTAAAACTATCTGAAACAAGGAACATGTTAAAAAGATACGGATATGCTATAATTAGTTTTGAAATTAGTTTTCCTGAAAGGTGGTTTTTATGAAAATCCTTGCATTATGTGGCTCAAATGCCAATAATTCATTTAATGAGGCATTGCTTAAATTTATTTCTAAGCATTTTGCCGACAAGTATGATTTTAAATTCGCAACTGTTAAAGGGTTGCCAATGTTTAAAGAGGGTGAAGATGCTCCAGAAGCAGTTCAAACCTTGACTAAAGAAATTGAGGACGCTGATTTGGTATTAATCGGTTCCCCTGAGCAACAACACTCTGTTACCAGTGCTTTAAGTAGCGCACTTGAGTGGTTATCTTGTGTAACTCACCCATTTAAGGGCAAGCCAGTTGCTATTGTTTCAACTTCACCAATGCCACAAGGTGGATCTCGTTCACAAAGTCGTTTGAAGAGTTTGTTGACTGCACCAGGCTTTGGCGCTAAGGTCTTTAATGGTGATGAATTCATGATGGGTGTTGCACCAACTCAATTTGATGATAATGGTGACTTGAAAGATGAGTCAACTGTTAAATTCCTAGGTCAATTTTTCGATGAAGTTGACAGTTGGTACGCACAAGTAACTAAGTAGGAGGGTCGAGAATGAAAATATTAGCAATTGTTGGTACAAATGCACCCTTTTCCTATAATCGCTTTTTGGCACAATTTATTGCCAAGCATTATAGTGACAAAGCAGATATTGAAGTAAAAGAAGTCGATAAATTGACACCTTTCTGCAGAACAGAAATGGCTGATGACACTATTAAGGCCTGGATTGAAGACGTTAAGAGTGCTGATGGTATCATAATCACTACCCCTGAATATGATCATACTATTCCTGCTGCTTTAAAGAGCAGTCTTGAATGGCTTGGTTCACATGCTGGTCCTAATGTTATGAAGATGAAGCCAGTTGCTGTTGCTGGTGCATCATACGGTGCACAAGGTACTGGTCGCGCTCAAGAAGATATGCGTGAAATTTTGCTTTCACCTGATATGAGTGCAAATGTATTGCCAGGCAACGAAGTTTTAATTGGTCAGGCTCCAGATAAGTTTAACAAAGAAACTGGAGAATTGACTGATGAAGCTACTATCAAGCAGTTAGATGGCATGATGGATAACTTCTTCAAGTTTGTTGAGCAAGCACATAAATAAACTTTTGCCAGTTTAACTGGTAGAGAGTAAAATAACCGGATAGGAGCATCCTATCCGGTTATTTTTGATTTGAAAGGAAGTTGGCATGACAAAACCTGTCGTTTTACCTGTAAAATCTGTTCGTAATCCCCGCGACTTGGGCGGCTATATGGGCTTGGGCGGCCATAAAATCAAAAGTTGGCGATTATTGCGCACTGGCAACATAAGTGAAATATCATTAAAAGATGAAAAATTTTTGCTTGCTAATGGTTTGACTAAAATTATTGACTTACGTTCACCAGCTGAGTGCAAGGCTAACCCTGACCGAAATATACCAGGGGTTGCTCATTATGAATTCCCATTGTCAGCTGATGACAATACTGGTGGCAATGGCCTTGATAGGAGTATAGAATTTGAGCAATATCGCCATGATCAATATGCGGGTTTTTATACAATGTGCCAAAGATATCATGATCATGTCAGCAATAAATTTGCACAGAATAGCATTCACCAAATTGTCAGTTTAATTGCTGAAACGACTCACGGCTCAGTTTTATACCATTGCTCGGAAGGTAAAGACAGGACGGGATTGGTAACTGTAATATTGCTTCACATTTTAGGAGTAAATCTAGAGACGATTCGGCAGGATTATCTTTATTCCAACTTAATGCTCAACGATTACCGCAAGGTGCGTGATGAGCGCCTTAAAAGAGCTGGAGAAAATGATAAGTTCCGTGCCAACATGCGTATTTTGGGTTCGGTAGCCAATGCGTATATTGATACGAGCTTGATTACAATCAATGAAAACTATGGCGGCATTGATTCTTATATTGACAAACAATTAAGAATCGATGAGCAGATGAAAGAAAAAATAAGAGAAAACTATTTGGAAAAGTAGGGATAAAATCAATGATAAAAAATTTAGCTTTAGAACAACAAGTGGGACAACATCATGCTTTAGGCACATCAATAACCTTACAAATCTTTGGAGCGCGCGATAAAAATGTCATTAACGACTCTTTTAATTTGATTGACCATTACGAAGATTTATTAACAGTTAATCGTGATGAATCTGAAGTTATGGATGTAAACCATGCGGCTGGTAAACATCCAGTGCAAGTTTCCAGTGGTACCTATGATTTGATCAAATTGGCGGTAGAAAAAAGCCGGGAAAATTTTGGCTTCAATGCTTTAATTGGTCCAGTCGTTAAATTATGGGCAATTGGCTTTAAGGGGGCCCATGTTCCAACTGCTGATCAGATTAAAGAAAGGATGAAGCTAATTGATCCTTTTAGTGTTGACTTGAATGACGCTGACCAAACCGTTTTTTTGAAAAAGTCGGGAATGGAATTAGATCTGGGAGGTATCGCCAAGGGCTGGATCGCGGATCGCATTAAGGACTTTTGGTTGGCCTACGGTGTTCATGCCGGAATTATTAATCTTGGCGGCAACATTTTACTTGTTGGCGACTCACCTAAAAGGACTAGCGGTCAGTGGTCAGTAGGAGTGCAAGATCCCAAAGAGCCTCGTGGCAATAATATTGCTTCGGTAATGGTGCCAGAATGTTCAGCGGTTACTAGTGGCACTTATGAACGCTACCTGGAAGTTGACGGCCATAAATATCATCATTTAATTGACCCACGGACTGGTTATCCAGTTGAAACAAATTTAGCTGGAGTCACTACCTTTACCAAGTATTCAGTTGAAGCAGAAATCGAATGCAAGAGACTGTTCTTTGCAGGAAAGCCGCTTGCTGGTTGGCATGATGATCCTGACCGCATTGGAGCTGTCTTTGTATATAATGATGAACACGTTGAGTATGACAATTTTAAAAAGTAGTAAATAAAAAGTGCCCTTCACGGCACTTTTTATTTACAGTATGTTCTTATTCTTAAAAGGTAATGATAAGGGCGCTATTTACAATTTTATTAAAAAAACAGTTCTAAATTTAATTATTTTAAGCAGCTGTTCGACTAATGCTAAAAATGCTGTTAAACAAACCATTGGATAAACCGGGAGTGTTGTAAATAATGAAACGGATAAATGACGAATCAAGGGTCTGCTGGATAAACCACGGGTTTTGTAAAGCATTAAGCATTGACAATATAATATAAACGAAAAAGTAGCTGGCAAAAAAAGATGCAAAAGCACCTAATACACTATCAAGTAAATTGCCAAAATTAGTTGCATGAGGATTTTTATTTGGCACCCATCCTTTAAAAATCTTAACCACCATCTTGCCGATAAAGACAATAACGAAAAAGGCTAAAAAACGGAAAAGCATTAAGTTGGTTCCAGGAGTTAGAGTGGTTTGAATATTCTGTCCCGTAATTTGACTGTAAAGCCAATTGCCAACAGGATTCTGAAAAAGGATTGCGGCAATGAAGACAATAGCAGAAAATACCAAATTGATGATTAGTCTGGTAAAGCCTGTTTGAAATCCTTTATAAGTTTTTAGTGCCAAATAAGCCAGAACAATTAGGGTAACAATCATATTAATCTCCTTTGACGATATTATAGCTTAATTTATGCGTTTAGACTTTGACGACAGTCGAAAAATATTTCATAATTAAAGGGATGCATTGACTTTACATTAAGCCATTTTTAGCGTTAAATTTAGAGGGTGTGAAACAAGGTTTCACGGGTGAAAAATGAATCCTGAACAATTTGTCCAAGAATTATCAAAACGTAATTTTAAATTAAATGAAAATCAAATCAACCAATTTAACCAATACTTTACCAGTCTGATTGAGACTAATAAAAAAGTTAATCTTACGCGGATAACAGAAAAAGATGAGGTCTATCTAAAGCATTTTTGGGATAGTATCACACCTCTTTTCACCTTTGGTTCAGTTTTAAAACGGGCTGATACTTTATGTGATGTTGGTGCCGGTGCCGGTTTTCCTTCTATTCCTTTAAAGATTATGCTGCCTGAATTAAAGGTTACAATCGTCGATTCTTTGGGCAAACGGTTGAATTTTTTACAAGGCTTAATCACCCAGTTAAATTTAGAAAATGTTACCTTGGTTCATGGCCGTGCCGAAGATGTGGGGCAAAATAAACAATATCGGGAACAATTTGATGTTGTGACTGCCCGTGCTGTTGCTAACATGGCCGTTTTAAGTGAGTATTGTTTGCCATTAATTAAAGAAAGTGGCAATTTCATTGCTCTCAAGGGACCAAAAGCTGAAGACGAACTGAAATCAGCTCAGAAAGCCTTAAAAGTTTTAGGTGGTAAGGTCATTGCAGTTAAAGAATTACAATTACCTCGAAGTACCGAAGAGCGCACTTTGATTCTGATAGAAAAAGTGCAGGCTACGCCTAAGAAGTATCCGCGGCAGGCGGGAACTCCGCACCGCAAACCAATTCATTAAACAGGGGGACTCAAAATGTCATTATTTTCTTCTTTGCGTCATCATGAAGAAATACCTAAAAATAAACAAGTTCAAGATATTGAACTAAGTAAAATTAAACCTAATTCATATCAACCACGACATGAGTTTTCTGAAGAATCAATTCGTGAATTAGCAACGACTTTAGATAAAGATGGTTTGCTTCAACCTATTATTGTGCGTGAAAAGGGCGATGAATATGAAATTGTTGCTGGTGAGCGCAGATTGCGGGCCGCAAAGCATCTTGCTTGGGAAAAAATTCCGGCTATCGTTAACAATATGGATGATAGTCAAGCTGCTTCATTAGCTTTAATAGAAAACCTGCAAAGAGAAGATTTAAATCCGATTGATGAAGCACAAGCCTATAATAACCTCATGAAGTTAAACAACTTAACTCAAACAACTTTGGCTCAAAATATTGGCAAGTCACAATCTTATGTTGCTAACAAGTTGCGCCTTCTAAAGCTGACACCTAAGGTGCAGAGTTATTTGGCCAGTGGTGAAATTTCTCCTCGTCATGGTCGTTGTTTAGTCGGGCTTAGTGAAAAAGACCAGAGCCGCGTTCTCGATGAAATTTTGGCTCACAACCTTAATGTGAGTGATACCGAGAAAATCGTTAAAAATGTAGAGCAATATTTTGCCGACAAAAAAATTGAGGACAAAGAAAAAGAGCAGGCTGAAAAGACCAGACGAGCAGCTAATCGCATTCCCAAGGACTTAAAAGTACAGATTAATACGATCAAAAAGGCAATAAGACTTGCACAGCAGTCTGGCATTAAAGTTAAGTTTAAAGAAAATAACGATCCAGATGATTATATGATTACGATTGAATTAAAAAGAAAGTAGGAAGGCATGGAAAATATGGTGAGTGTAATTTCGGTTGCTAACCAAAAAGGTGGCGTTGGTAAGACGACCACAACTATTAATTTGGCGGCTTCGATTGCAGAACGCGGTTATCAAGTCTTAATAGTGGATATTGATCCGCAGGGTAATGCCACTTCTGGCTTGGGAATTGAAAAGTCCGCAATTGATCAAGATATTTATAGCGTTTTGATTAATGATGTTCCGCTTAAAGATACGATTTTCCATACTTCGACTAATCGCCTGGATTTAGTTCCAGCAACTATTAATTTGTCTGGTGCGGAAACAGAACTGATTAGTATGATGGCACGAGAAACGCGGTTGAAATCAGCTTTAGACTCAATTAGTGGCAATTACGACTTTATCTTTATTGATTGTCCGCCTTCTTTAGGTCAATTGTCTATTAATGCCTTTACAGCATCTGATTCAATTTTGATTCCGGTTCAAAGTGAGTATTATGCTATGGAAGGTCTGAGTCAGTTGCTTAATACGATTCGTTTAGTACAAAAACACTTTAACAAAGACCTTGGAGTTGAGGGAGTTTTACTGACAATGCTAGATGCCCGGACCAATCTGGGTGCTGAAGTTGTTAAAGAAGTACGTTCCTATTTTTCTGATAAAGTATATAAAACTATTATCCCCAGAATTACCAAACTGGCTGAAGCACCAAGTTATGGTCAAGCAATTACGGAATATGCGCCAAATTCTCGTGGTGCCGAAGTTTATGATGATTTAGCCAAGGAGGTGTTGAAGAATCATGGCAAGAAACTCAAGAAATAAGGACACCAAAAAGCATGGTGGTCTCGGTCGCGGGATCGAAGCGCTGTTTGAAGACGAGCCGCAGATTGAAGACAATAATGAGGAAGAAATTCAAGATTTAAACTTGGGCGATATCAGGCCTAATCCATATCAGCCTCGTAAAAATTTTGATGACAAATCGCTTAAAGAACTAGCTGATTCAATTAAAGAAAATGGTGTCTTTCAGCCTATAATTGTGCGTAAGTCTATTAACGGCTATGAAATTATTGCCGGTGAGCGTCGCTTTCGCGCCTCTAAATTAGCTAAGAAAACTACTATACCGGCAATTGTGCGTGACTTTAGTGAAAGCCAAATGATGGAAGTGGCAGTGTTAGAAAACTTGCAGCGTGAAGATTTAACACCGCTTGAAGAAGCCCAGGCTTACGAAATGTTGCAAAAAAACTTGGGTCTGACTCAAGAAGAAGTTTCAAAAAGAATGGGCAAATCCCGTCCTTATATTGCGAATTACTTGCGTCTGTTAACCTTGCCTAACAAGACAAAGCATTTGCTGCAGCACGGTGATCTTTCTATGGGTCAGGCCAGAACGCTTTTAGGTTTGAAAAACAAAGACAAGATTGATGAAGTAGCAAAACAAGTGGTTAAAGAAGGGATGC
>CAMLRO010000039.1 GCA_946482425.1 uncultured Lactobacillus sp. | reverse complement strand
CCGCTGGACTCGGATCTGTATTATTTTGGATTGCTTTCTCAAAATCTTTATTTGCGACTTTAATATTGACAGAACTTAATGCATAATCAAAAACTGGCTCACTTACATAAACCGGTTTTTCTACGTGATGATTTAATTTAGCTGAAGCTCTTTTGATACGGGCAATTTCAGCTAAATATCTCTTCGCGTTTTTTCTATAATAATGAGCATGCTTTGGATCCTTTTTGCACAAGCTCTTAACTAAGTAATTAACATACTTAGTGGGCATAGTCAAATCAAACCAAATATGCGGATTATCACCTTTTTTTAAATCCATCAGGTCTTCACCAACGCGAACCGGCTTTTTGTCAACTGAAGAGGCCAATTTATCCATCCAACTGTCGTAACCTAGGCCATTTTCTATTACTATGTCTGCGTTAGATAGAGCCTTAGCATCGTTAGTAGTAGGTTGAAAATCGTGAGGGTCAATTGCTGATTTTTTAATAATTGCTTCTGCTTTGCCATATTTACCAACTATATTTTGGGCAATGTCAGAATAGACATTAGTCGTCGTCATAATTGATATCTTACTGCTTTTGTGTGACTTTTGTGAACATGCACCTAATGTTAAAAGAACTATGCCTAATAAGGTAACTGCAGCAAATAATTTTTTAAATTTAACAAATTTCAATATTGTTGTCATTCCTTTTCGTTTTTAAGTGTAGTTTTTAAGTAATAAGGCAACTTTTTAATTGCAGTACAAAATAAAAGTTACTTACAATTAATAACCATTATACACTAATTAGGGATTGCTTTAAAAGCAACGCCTTATTATAGTTTTGTTACAGTTTCATTGCTTTAAAAAATAAATTTATGGCAATCAAAAAAGCACACGATTCATTCGTGTGCTTTTAGAGTAAGTAAACAAACAACTATTAAAAATATAAATTACAACCCAATTAAGTGGGCAAAAACTGGAACTAACAGATTATCTACTAAAGCTGTGGCCACAACTGCCACTGCGGCAGTAGCTCCTTGCACAGAACCCATTTCCAAAGCAAAAGCTGAGCCAATAGTATGTCCTGCAGAACCTAAACCCAAGCCAGTTCCTAATGGGTCACTATTCAAGTTAAACCACTTAACTAATTGCTTACCTAAGGCATAAATTACTACAGCATTGAGTATGCATGCCATAGCAGTAACTGAAGCATTTCCCCCGATAGCTTTTGTTATTGGCATTGCCACTGCAGTAGTAGCAGACTGACTTAGCATTGACTTTATTCCGACAGTATTTAAACCAACTGCTTTAGCAACAAGTGTTATTAAGGCCATTGAAATTAGCGTACCGAAAACCAGCCCTAAAAGAATTACCAGCCAGTTTTTCTTTACAACATCATTACGCTTATACAATGGTACTGCGAAAGCAATTGTAGCTGGGGTGATGAACCAGAAAATAATGTCGCCACCTGGTTTATAAGCTTTAGCATAAACAGTAGCTGTTGAAACGTCAAAGCACTTAGCAAGGATAATTAGAATTGCTATTCCCAAAACCATTGCTACAAAGAGTGGTTGAAAAAGGAAAAAACCTTTTGATTTTTTGAACAGCCATTGTCCGGTTAAAAATACAATTAATGACAAGAAAACTCCAAATAATGGATTCGTAATATATTGCATTATTTAACATCCCCTACTTTTTTGTGATTAATAATAGTTAGTTGATTATTAGTTACTTTTCCTATAACCCAACTAAAGAACTTAGTTGTATAAGCAGTGACAACTAATAAAATGATTGTAGAAGCTATTACCACTATAATCAGTTGGATTCCCTGTTCCCGCATAATCTTTAAATTTGCGGCTAATGAAATTCCAGAGGGAACAAACATAAAACCAATTAGTGAGATTAGTGCGCTACCAAAAGAATCAACCCATTCAACTTTAATTACATGGACGGTTAATAAAAAATATAGCAAAACTAATCCTATTACTGGAGTCGGTACGGGAAAAGACTTTGGCATCAAATCAGAAATTACTTGTGCCACAAACAAAATTGCAGCATAAATAAACATTTGTACTAAAATTGGAGCTGATTTTGTTTTTTCTTTTTTCATAAGATTGATTTCCTTTCTCATTTTCAGCTTTCTTGCTTTCAAGTAATAAGATAATAGCAAATACGATTTTTGTAAGCGATTAACTCGTGAATTGCAAAAAATGACCTGTGAACTGCACTAAAGCAAATTCACAAGTCAATATAAATTAGAAAACTATTTACAAACCTAATTTTTGATTTAATTCTTTGCGGTAGGATCGACCTACCTGAACTCTGGAATCATTATTCATAATCAACATCAATGTATGATTAAACCAGGGCTGAACCTCCTTGATATCTTCAATATTTACAATTGCATTTCTATGTACTTGTAGAAAACATGGATCCGTTAATCGTTCCTTAAGCCAGGCCAGTGTTTTGCGTGTTTCGTATTTTTGATTATTTGTTTCAATTGTTAATACACCGTTATTAACCGTTGCTGCTATTACTTCCAGTTTCTTAATAACTACGTTGCGATCTTGAAGCTCAATACTAAGAACGTCACTGCCCGCTTTTTGCGCTTGCACAGCATTGTTATTTTGACTGTTTAAAACTTTCACAGCCTTTTGCAGTGCCTGATCAACCCTCTCTTGTTCGAATGGTTTCAGAACATAGTCCAGTGCACCAACATCAAAAGCCTTCACAGCATAGTTGTCGTACGCAGTAGCAAATACAATCATCGGTGAATAACTCAGTTGTTTCAATTCATCGGCCAACTCAAAGCCATTTTCTTCATTAAGTGAAATATCTAAGAATAGCAAGTCAATTTTATATTTAAGCAAAGTTCCCTGTGCTTCTTTGATATCTTCTGCTTCATAGAGTTTAATATTTTGTTTATTTAAAACTGAACTTTTTTTGATCAAATAAGATAATTCAGTGCGGGCTAATGGTTCATCATCAACTACTAAAATTCTCATTTTTAGCTCCCTCTTAACCTTCAAAATCATTTTTTTCAGCTTGTTTTAGTGGTATCTCGGTTTGAAAAGTCGTTCCCTTCTCACCGGTTTTGATATGCAATTGACTATTAGTGCCATATAGGCCTATCAGCCGTTTATTCAAATTATAAAGTGCTGTACCGCTACCGCCAGATTCACTTATTGGTTCTTGACCCAGCCTTTTTAAAATTTCCGGTTTAATACCTACACCATTATCACTAACTAAAATCTGTAAGTAATCATTTTTTTGACTTAAATTAATGACAATTTTGTTCCCAGTTTTTCTACCTTTAAAAGCATGCTTGATAGCATTTTCCACAAAAATTTGTAAACAAAATGAAGGCAGCAGCGTACTATCAGGCACACTAATTTGATAATTAATTGTAAATTTATGTGGAAAACGCAACTCTTCAATTCCAGTATAAGCACTAACATACGTTTTTTCCTGCTTAAGTGTAATTTCTTTTGCCTGACCATTTTTCAAGCTTAATCTAAAAAAGGTACTAAGCTGCATTAAAGCTCTATGAGCCTCGCTAACGTTAACCCTCATTAAGGCTCCAATTGTATTGATTGCATTAAAGAAAAAATGCGGATTAATTTGCACTTGTAATGCCCGTATTTCTGCTTCATTTACCAAGCTGGTCTGCTGTTCTGCAATACCAATAGCCAGTTGTCCAGAAAAAATCATAGCCAAGCCGCGAACCAGATTTTCTTCGACCACAGTCATTTCTTGTTCAGCACAAAAGTACAGCTTTAGTGCTCCAATCGTTTTTTTGTTTACTTGCAGTGGACAAACGATAGCGGATGTTAATGGGCAATTCGGATGAGGACAACCAATTTCTTCTTTTGAATGAGCCAGTTTTTCATGTCCTGAAGCAATAACTGTTTTAGATAAATCAGTTATTACCGGCTCACCAGCAATGTGGTGATCCTGACCCGCACCAACATGAGCTAATACATTAACGCGATCAGTTAAGCCCACAGCATCAAAGTTAGTATATTTTTTGATAATTTTGCAAACATGCTGAGCAGAATCAAAGTCCAGGCCATGACGAAAATAAGGCAAAGTTTTATTGGCCAGTTCGAGGACATCTTTGGTCTGAACCGCACGTAACTGTCGTTCATTTGATAAATAAGTTTTTAAAATTTCAATGAACAAGCAAGAGCCAATTGTGTTTAACAATATCATGGGTACAAAAATTAATTTGATCAAGCCGAAACCATGGAATGCAAAAATAAAGGCCATCTGAATTAGTTCTGCTAAAAAAGATAAAACTGCTACCCAAAAAGTTGACGGGTACAAATTATTTTTCTTAACCTTATCACCTAAAACGCCAATTAAATATCCGATTAGAACTGAACTGACAATATAAAAATAATCCGAAAAGCCACCAAAAATCACACGGTGTAGCCCACCCACTAAACCAACTAGAAGTCCTACATAGGGTCCAGCAGTCAGACTGGCGGTAGTGATAACTAACATCCTGGTATTTGCTATTGAGTCAGACTGGGGTAAGCCGGTAATAATCAAAGGAGTAATAATTTCCTTAGAACTCGAAATTTCTACACCAGTGAGATTGGCAATGACAACGAAGAGTGAAAAAATAATAAATAGCCAGATTTGCGATTTTAAGGTTCTTTTTTCAATTAAATCTCTAAAAAAGCGCATGTTAACAAGGAGAAACGCCAGAATCATAATAATACCCAGGCGTTCTGATAATAATATGAATAGATTGAACACGTTTTTCTCCAATCCGTAAACTAAGTTAGAATTTACCTTTTATATCATATAAGTATGACAATTTTTTCAGCTTACGCAATAGTAATCGCATTCAACTGCTCAAAATAATACTTGAAATGGTGAAATCTGCGCCTTAAATTCACAAAATAAACTAGATAAACTTGCTTTAGGCGGATATCTTATGAGTACAAAAAAGCACCAAGCTGCCTATGTAGCTTGATGCCAATTTTTTTAATATTAATAAAAGTTCAACTTGATTATTTATCTTCTTGTTGGTCAACCGGCTTTTTCCACAGACCTAAAATGACACCCGCAACAATAGAGCCAATAATAGTAGCAACAAAGTAAAGCACAATGTGGTTAGCAAGTGGTGACACCCAGAGACCACCGTGAGGTGCAGGAACACCAATGCGCCATAAGCCGACTAGAGCGCCACCGACAGCAGAACCAATAATACATGAAGGCAAAACGTGTCCAGCATCTGCCGCAGCAAACGGAATAGCACCCTCAGTAATGAATGAAAAGCCTAAAATCCAGTTGGTTAAACCAGCCCGGCGTTCATCCAGAGTGTATTTATTCTTAAAGAAAGTCGTACCAATCGCGGTCGCAAATGGTGGTACCATGCCCCCAACCATTACGGCAGCCATCATCACAGCTGCAACAGTTGAATGAGGATCATTGGCAAAAGCACCGGAAGCAAAGACGTAAGCAGCCTTGTTGAAAGGTCCACCCATATCAATTGACATCATGGCAGCTAAAATAGTTGTCAAAACTACTAGGTTGCCCGTACCCATTTGGTTTAAGAAATTAGTAATGGCAAAGTTAACGGCACTAAAGATTGGGTTAACAATGTAGTACATGATCAGGGCGATGAAGAGCAGACTCAAAATTGGATAAATGAGCATTGGCTTCATCCCTTCAAGAGACTTCGGCAACTTGGCAAACAATTTCTTTAAGCCGACTACCAAGTATCCGGCAATAAATCCTGAAGCCAGACCGCCTAAGAAACCGGCAGGAGATTTGGCATTAGTGACCACATTGGCAACATAAGCACCACCGTAGGCACCACTATAAACTGTGGCCATAAAGCCGCCGACAAAACCGGGCATTAAAGCAGGCAAGTCACCGATTGATTCAGCGATGTAACCTGACAAAATTGGCACCATGAAGGCAAAAGCCATGTTACCGGCATTATTTAAGAAAATGAATGCAGGGGACTTTGGACCACCAGCATAGTTTTCCACAATAAAGGAGATTGCCATTAAAATACCGCCACCGATAACAAATGGCAACATGTGGGAAACACCGTTCATTAAGTTTTTGTAGATTGAACCCCAAACGCCTTCTTTAGAGTTGTCACTTTCTTCATTACTCTTTTCACCATTAGAATGGTAAACGCTGGCTTTTGAATCTAAAATGTTGTCAATCAATTCGTCAGGTTTGTTGATACCATCAACAACTGGGCGAGAAATTAATGGCTTACCATCAAAGCGAGGCATGTCAACTTTCTTGTCCGATGCAATGACAACACCTTGGGCACGGCTAATCTCGTCGGCGGTCAATTTATCCTTGACACCTTCTGAACCATTGGTTTCAATGCGGACATCGACACCGCGCTTTTTACCGGCCTTGATCAAAGCCTCTTGAGCCATATAAGTGTGGGCAATACCGTTAATACAAGCAGTAACACCAACAATTAAAGGTTTTTCGTCCTTATTAGATTCATTTGTACTTGCAGCCTGCTCTTTTTCAGCTTGTTTGTCTTGATCCTTTTGTTTTTCAGCATCTTCAAAAAGCTGGATAACTTCTTCAGGAGTTTGCGCTTTTTTAAGAGCACTAACAAGGTCAGGATCAATTAGCAAACCGGATAATTTAGCTAGAGCTTCAAGGTGAGTATTATCAGCACCATCAGGTGCAGTAATCATAAAGAATAAATGAACCGGTTGACCATCAAGCGAATTGTAATCAATTCCTTTTTCGCTTTTAGCAAAAAGCACGCGTGCCTTGTTAATTGTCTTATTACGAGCATGAGGCATTGCAATTCCATCACCAATACCGGTGGTAGATTCATTTTCACGAGCCCAAATTGACTTAATGAATTCATCTTCGTCATTGACGATGCCGGTTTTGACTTCCAAGTCTGCCATTTCCTTAACAGCATCTTCCTTATTAGTCGCTTTAAGCGCCATAATCATGGATTCAGGAGCCAAAATATCTTTAATTTTCATTTTAAATTCTCCTCAAATTACGAAATTTCTTCAACATTAATTTGCGGCAAAACCGCATCAATCTGACTTTTAACAGCAATATCTTTAGTAAAAGCTGTGGCAGCACCACAAGCCATACCAATACGGAAACTTTCGGCTGGATCTTTTGTTTTAACATAAGTGCCGACAAAGCCAGCTATCATTGAATCTCCAGCACCAACCGAATTAACAGCAGTTCCAACAGCTGCTTTGGCATGATAAAAATGTTTAGGCGTAATCAAGTAGCCACCTTTACCAGCCATGGAGACCATAACATTTTGTGCACCCATGTCAAGCAATTTGCGCGCGCACTCAAGCATCTCCTGATCTGACTCAAATGTAGTTTTGAATAAATCAGCTAGTTCGTGATGATTTGGCTTAATCACAAGTGGCTTATAACTCAAAGTATCAAGCAAAGCCTGGCCAGTGGTATCAATTACAAATTCTGCCCCTGCTTCTTTAATAATAGGTAGAAGTTCCTTATAAAAATCAACCGGCAAGCTTGGTGCTAAAGAACCACTCAAAACCACAATGTCACCTTTTTGCAAATCGCTAAGATGTGCTTTAAAAGCAGTTATTTCCTGATCTGTAACATTGGGACCAGCAGCATTAATCTCTGATTCTTCTTCTGCATGCACCTTAACATTAACGCGGGTCACGTCAGAAATGGTGACAAAATCATTAACAATGCGGCGCTGATTTAGCTGACGCACTAATTCTTTACCCGTAAAGCCACCAACAAAACCCCAAGCGGTGTTATCAATATCTAACTGGTTAAGAATTTGGGAAACGTTAATTCCCTTGCCACCTGCCAGAAACGTGCAGTTATCTGCGCGATTAACTTCACCACGGTTAACCTGCTCTAACTGAATTACATAATCCAAAGCAGGATTAACGGTAACCGTATAAATCATTAGCAAATCTCCTTCAAATTAATTTTAGCGGGCAACAATTTTTTATCTTTTGCACTTAAAGAAGTAATAAGAACTGTTATATCTTTTACTTTCGCAAAAGTCGCAAAACTACGCTCACCAATTTTAGAAGTATCGGTCAAAATGTATGCCTGATCGGCCTGAGCAATCTCTATTTTCTTAATTGCTGCTTCTTCAGTATCGGGTGTAGTCAAGTTCCCCTGGCTATCAAGTCCATTGGTGCCAACGAAACTGGCAGAAAAGTTCATTTGCTGCAATTGCTTTAGAGCAGTTTGCCCCACCACAGCATGAGTATTTTCTTTAATCCGACCACCTAAAAGTATAGTCTCAATTCCATGATTAAGGGCACAAAGTGCAGTTTCTAAACCATTTGTGACAATCGTTACTCCTGGAATCATGGCAATAAAAGGAACCATTTCATAAGTTGTCGTACCTGCGTCAATAAAAATGTAATCATCTTTATGCACAAAGTTTTTAACAGCATACTGAGCGATTAGTTTTTTATCATTATGATTCATTGAAAAACGAATGTGTTGAGACACATCATGAGTGAAGCTTTTGACTGACTGCGCACCACCATGTACCCGTTTAATCAGGCCTTGTTCTTCCATCTGGTTAAGATCACGCCTAATCGTTGATTCAGATGTTGAAGTCATTGAGCAAAGATCACTCACTCGACACAAGCCATGCTGATTAACGTAGTCTTCAATCACTTTTTGCCGTTCCTGCGTTAACATACATTTCACCTCCAGACAGTATTTTATTCGCTTTAAAAATTAAAAGCAATCATTTTCAATCATAATTCATCATTTTCTTGCAAAAACGTGCAAGAATAACATTTATTAGTCATATAAAAAAATCAACTGATAATTCAAGTTTAACTATTACTGAATTATTAGTTGACATTACTTAAAAACAAGCAATAGTACAAGTCTTAATTAGTTTTGCCATATTTGTGGTTAATTCAACAAATTTTTTATTTTTCTTTTTCAGACAAGAATAATGAGCCCAAAAATCCGATTATTGCAAAAGTCAGCATTAAGACAAAACCCCAGCGGTACCCAACTGTCAAATTTGCAGTCTTAGCATTTGAAGCGCCACTTGCACACAAGCTAATTACTAACATTGATAATGCCGTTCCCAGTGAGCCACCGATTTGTCTCACTGTAGAAGAACCCGCATTAGCATGTGCAGTCATTTGAGGTTCTACCACGTTGATGCCTGCGGTAAAAGTTGTCATCATAGTAAAAGAAATGCCTACCATCCGTAAGGCATAACACAAACTAATTAAAGCCAGACTTGTTTTGCTATTAAAAACAGTCATTGGGAACGTTCCTAATAAAAGCATGGTAAAACCAAAAAGTGATAATTTTTTAATACCAAATTTATCAAATAAGACACCCGATACAGGATTACAAATAATCATTAACAATGCTCCTGGCATCATTACTAAACCAGAAGTTAATGCGCTTTCTGCTCTGGTGGTTTGTAAATATAAAGGTAAAACTAATTCAATTCCAACCATTGAGATATTGCTGATAGTACTTAGTAAAGTACACAAATCAAATTTTAAATTTTGAAAAACTCTAATATTAAGCAAAGGTTTTTTCATATGCAACTGCCGACGACAAAATAACAGAATAATTAACAGACCTATTGTAAAAAATGTAGCTATTGTAATCGTAACTTTACCAGTATTCCCAATATCTGATAGGGAGTACAAAATTAAACCAAAGCCGGCAATTGATTCAATAAATGATATTAAATCGGTAGTGTTTCTATGAGACTCAGTGATATTTTGAATACAAAAAGTCGCAAAAATAGCTACCATACCACTAGCAATACTTAAAATGATAAAAAGCATTTGCCAGTCTGCATATTTTAAAATTAATCCTGAAATTGTAGGACCAACAGCAGGTCCGAATCCAATTACCAAACCAGTAATTCCCATCGCCATGCCTCTTTTTTCAGGAGGAAACATAATTAAAATGACATTTTGAATAAAGGGCATTAGACTACCAGCCGCAACAGCTTCAATAATTCTGCCTAGCAATAGCACCGGAAAATTAGGGGCAAAAACACAAATGAGTGAACCTGCTAAAAAAATCATCATCATTGTTAAAAAATTTTGTCTTAAATTAAATGATTCAAAGATCCATGCTGACATAGGAATCATTAGCCCTACGACCAATAAATAAGAAGTAGTAAGCCATTGAGCAGTGGATTGATTAACTTTAAAAACCGTCATTATTGTTGGCAGAGCATTATTGAGAAAAGTTTCGGCCAACAGCGAAACAAATGCTCCAAATAGTAAAACAGCCATCATTAGTATCCTTTTCTTATTAGAAATATTTTCGATCATTTTAATCCTTTCATTTACGTAGCATGCTATGCTTTAGCTAACAATAATTAAAAGTTGTCCGAAACTCTATTTAAAACTTGTTCAAGATTTAAAATTTCTTGCTTAGACAACCCCTTAGTGATACGAGTATTAATATTTGTCATTATTGTGCGAATCTTGACAATATTTTTATTTATCAAATTAAAGCCTTTATCCGAAAGCTTTAAAACAATTTGCCTTTGATCATTTTCTAAACGCGACGTAACAATTAATTTATTTGCTTCTAAGCGTTTAACTATTCCTCTAATTGTAGGATGACTCAGCACAAATGCATCTGCCACTTCTTTTTGGGTAACTTGCCGCGCTTTTGATTCATATAAATAAATCATCAGAGAAATTTGGGCACCTGTTAAAGAATAATCTCTAAATATTTCTGCAAACTGCTTGTTTAATTCCTTTTCAATCAAAGTATTCGCAATTTTAATTTTGGGACCAATTCGATTCAAAAAAGCTGTCATATTAATTCCTTTAGACGTAAATCTCACACAAATATTTTATTATACTGTAGTATACTACACTTTTTTATAATTAACATGCTTTTTCAAAAACTTAATTCTACAAAATTGGTCCAACCACGAGTGTGGTAAAATTAAAATATTACATTATAAAAAGAAAGGTTATAAATTTAGTTATGAAAGGTAAGCAGACCCCTCAATCATATCCCAAGATTTCTAGTAAACACCATATGAGAATTCACTGGAAAGAATTTTTCAAAAGTTCAGATGATACCTTAGTTAAAGATATCACTCTAGTAGAAAAAGGGTCTTTAGTCGGCAGAATTGGTATAATGCTGCTGCAATGCGGTACTGGAGCCTGGCGAGTTCGCGATTCAATGAATACAATTGCAAGAGCACTCAAAATAACTTGTTCAGCAGATATTGGTTTAGTAACTATTAGCTATACCTGCTTTGACGTTGACAACAAGTCATACTCACAGACTCTTTCCTTACCAACTACAGAAGTAAATATGAACAAGCTCAATGAAATGGAAGAATTTGTCCGTAAATTTGAAACTGAAAAAGATTATTTGACAATTGGAGCAGTTCACCACAAACTGAATCAAATTGAGCGCCATACTCAAAATTATCCTTTAATCATTTCCGCTTTGAGTGCCGGCCTGGCGTGTGCTAGTTTTATTTTTTTACTTGGTGGCGGAATACCGGAAATGTTTTGCACATTTTTTGGAGCCTTTATTGGAAACTATTTGCGCCAATTATTAGGGAAGAAAAAAGTTACTCTGGTTGCCAAAATAACTGTTGGAGTAGCGGTTTCCTGTGCTGTTTATTTCATCTGTTTTAGATTAGGCACAATAATTTGTGACTGGAGTAATAATCATGCCTATGGTTACATCGGTTCGATGCTTTATGTCATTCCTGGATTTCCCTTTATTACTTCTGGCCTTGATATGTCAAAACTTGATATGCGGTCAGGACTTGAAAGACTGACTTATGCAATATTAGTCGTCATGATTGCATCAATGGTGGGCTGGGGCATGGCTACAATGCTCAACTTATCGCCGGGTGCTATGCCTAAATTAAACCTTAGTCCAACATTATTAACGGCTTTCAGAATAATTGCCAGTTTCTGTGGTGTTTTTGGCTTTTCGATTATGTTTAATGCCAAAGTATCAATGGCAACTGTAGCGGCACTTATTGGTGCGTTAGCAAATACCTTGCGTCTTAGCTTAGTTGAATTTAATCATGTGCCAGCAGCTTTAGCAGCATTTATCGGAGCATTATTAGCAGGACTAATTGCCAGTTTTGTACGTGATAAAGTTGGTTTCCCCCGTATTGCAATTACCGTTCCCGCAATCGTAATAATGGTTCCCGGTTTATACATGTATCGCGCTGTCTTTAATTTTGGTATCACTAATATTAATGTCGGTGCTTATTGGATTATGGATGCTTTGATGATTATTACTGCCCTGCCAATCGGTTTACTTACTGCTCGGATTTTAACGGACGCAAAATGGCGCCATTGCGACTAAGTTAATTCAAGGAAAATTCTTTTTACCTAACTAGATCTTTAGTTAGGTATTTTTTCAGGAACATAAACTTCATTAATCATTATTTTTGTTCGCTTTTTACTCTATTTTTATTATTAAAATTGTGCTAAACTAAGATAATAAATTAAAAACAAGAACATTATTAAGGAGGATTATATGAGTTCAGTCGTTACACCAGAATTTACCCGTGGCCTGCCTAAAGCCGAATTGCACTTGCATATTGAAGGCACTTTAGAGCCAGAACTGAAACTAAAATTAGCTAAACGCAATCATGTCGATATAGGTCAAACGACCATCGCAGATGTCCAGAAGACGTACAATTATCATGACTTAGCATCATTTTTAGCTGTGTATTACCCAGCAATGAATGTTTTACAAACTGAAGAAGACTTTTACGACTTAGCTTGGGATTACTTAACTAAAGCTGCTGCCAATAATGTGCGGCACGTTGAACTCTTTTTTGATCCCCAAGCTCATACCAGTCGCGGCATTCCCTTTGAAGTCGTTTTAAACGGACTTTATCAAGCTACGATTGATGCCAGAGCTTTAAATGTCGACGCTCATCTGATCATGTGCTTTTTACGTGATTTTTCAAAGGAATCAGCTAGGAAAACACTGCAGGAAGGTTTGAAATACCGGGATAAAATTATTGGCATTGGACTTGATTCTGATGAACA
>CAMLRO010000038.1 GCA_946482425.1 uncultured Lactobacillus sp. | reverse complement strand
CATGGCTTTATTTTTCCCACGGACTATCAAGAAAAAAATAGTTATGCTGCTCCTTACGGACTGGCCAGACTAAGTAGCATAATAAAACAGCAGCGCAATAAATATGGGGCTGAAAATGTAATTGTGACCGATTCTGGTGATTGTCTTCAAGGTTCACCTTTAGCGGCTTATGTACATGAGTCAAATAATGATGCCAATTTAAAAGCATTTGCAGATTGCTATAATCTCATCGGGTACGATGTCAGATGTTTAGGCAATCATGATTTTAATTTTGGATTAGGCTATTTAAAAAAATATTTAGCTTATAGTAAAGCTACTTTTTTAAATAGCAATATATTGGCTGAAAAAAATGATCTGCCGGCCTTTGGACAAGATTATATCATTATCAATAAAAACGGTATAAAGGTGGGAATTGTTGGTATTACTACCCAACGGGTACCGTTTTGGGAGCCAGCAGACCACGTTGCGGGATTAAAATTTAAATCTGCTTTTGAGCAGGTTAAGCAAATAACAGCTTTTTTAAGGCCTAAAGTTGATGTCTTGGCTGTGCTTTATCATGGCGGTTTTGAAGCTGATCTTCACACGGGAACACGCAAGGAGCCACACACAGGAGAAAATGAAGGATATCGTATTTTACAGAAAATTCCTGATATTGATGTAATGCTGACAGGACATCAACACCGTAGACTAAGTCTAGTCGAACGCAAAACTGCCATTGTGCAACCAGGTTATCGCGGGGAAGCCATTGGCAAGATAGTGCTGGATTTTGACCAGCAAAGTAAAGAAATAAAGTCAATGTCTACTGAATTAATTGACGCTCAAGACTATGAACCCGATCGCAAAATTAATACTTCCCGTTTATCAGTGGAGCGGCAAGCACAAAAATGGCTTGACCAGCCAATTGCTTATTTAGATGAACCTGCTCTTATTTTGAATGCAAATGAAGCAAGAATTAAGGGTTCACCATTTATTAATTTACTACAAGACCTGCAACTTTATTTTACAAAGGCTGATGTTTCAGCAACAGCTTTGATGAGTGAAACTGCTCATGGATTTAATAAAAATGTTTCAATGCGTGATATTTTGCTAAATTATCCTTTTGCTAATCAATTGTGTATAGTTAAAGTAACCGGGAAAGAATTTCGCCATATTGTCGAATATTCACTAAAATTTTTAATCAAGGATAACAGGGGCAACATTACGTTTGACCCTCATTATCGCAATCAGCTTTTTAACTTTGATGTTTTTTACCCGCTTAATTATGAAGCGGATATTCTAAGACCTGTTGGGAATCGCTTAACTAAGTTTGAATTAAACGGACAACCGATTTTAGAGCAAAAAAAATATCGCCTGGCCGTTAATAATTATCGTGCTATGGGAGGCGGTTTCTATCCAGAATACAGCGTTAACAAGATTGAAAAAACTTTGGCTAAAGATTATGTGGAAATGTTCAAAGAGTTTCTGACTAAAGGTCATCCAAAAGTTAATTTTTCACGAAATTATCGTTTTAGATAATTAAAAAGTCATCAGCTATCAGCTAATGACTTTTTTAGTTATTTAAGTTTTGAATACTTACTTTTGTCTTTATGAGAATGAGCCGTAATTGTGGGGATGATGGCTGCAAATAACAAACCAAAAATCAAACCGACAACGGCAGCTTCACTTAGATTAAAAACATGTTGGGTTAAAGGAGCGGCAATAAAACCTACAATTAGCATGTAAACAACGCTCCAGCAAATAGTTACGATATAACGACCCATAGCGTTTCCTTCTTTCATACCATTGAATTTTAACAAATATTATGCACGTTTTCAATCCAAAAGACAGCTTTTTGGTATACTTATTTATATGGAAGGTGACCTGAATATGAAATTCGCTGCATTGCAAAACCTTAGCTCTTTTACGCTTTTAGACAGTCCAATAAAAATTAAGGACTTACTGACTACTGCAAAAAAATTAGGTTATGGGGCTGTGGGTTTAACTGATATTAATGTAACCTATGGACTAGTTAATTTTTTTGAAGTTGCTCAAAAAGTTGGTATTAAGCCACTCTTAGGGATGCAATTAAGATTAAACGGATTAATTGATAGTGCTCACCAATATGATCTTATTGCTTTAGCAAAGACTGATGAGGGTTACCGCAATATCTTGCGTTTATCCAGCAGAATTAACCTTTTGACAGACAATGGCAGTAAGCAAAAAATTTTAACTATGGCAGATTTGACCAAGGATTTAAATGATTTGATATTTATTATACCGGCAAATTTGCACAGTGAGTTATTAAACTTGCAGATGCAGAATGAAAGTTTAGGAACAGATTTTTTGCGTCAGTTAGTTGACTTGATTCCTAAATCTAGTTCCTTATATATCGGAGTATATGGCAGTGAAAAGCAGGAAAATTATATTCACTATATCAAAGCTCTGTCAAAGCAGTTTAATTTACCACTAGTTAGCGTTGAGGATACCTGTTATTTAAAACCTCGTGACCAATTCTTGCGAAAAACTTTACAAGCTATTAAAAAAGGCGCAGTTTTACAAGATATCACAGATTTAGCTAAACAATCTGGCTCACACTATTTGCCAGCTATTGAGGAATTGAGCGAGCGCTACCATAAATTAGGTTTGGATGAAGCTTTAGAAAATACAGAAAAAATTGCTTCTATGTGCAATGCAAAAATTATATTTCAAACACCAGTTTTGCCTAAATTTAAGCAGGACCAATTTTCCACTTCCAAAGATTATCTGCAATTTTTGGCTCAAAAGGGTTTACAAAGACGCTTTGGTCAACATAAAGTTCCTGCTAATTATCAAAAACAGCTAAATTATGAATTACAAGTAATAGATAAAATGGGTTTTAATGATTACTTTTTGATTGTTTGGGATGTTGTAAACTACTGTCATCGAGTAGGGATTACGATGGGCCCAGGCAGGGGTTCAGCTTGTGGCTCGTTAGTTTCATATTCTTTAAATATTACAGAGGTTGATCCAATTAAATATAACTTGCTTTTTGAGCGTTTTTTAAATCCCGCCAGACATGAAATGCCTGATATTGATTTGGATATACCAGATAATCGTCGTGATGACGTGATAAAATATATGTTTAATAAATACGGCATGGATCATGCTGCTCAGATCCTCACTTTTGGGACTCTGGCAGCTAAGCAAGTTTTGCGAGATACAGGCAGAGTATTTGGTCTCCAAGAAATGCAATTAAGTGAATGGTCTAAAAGCGTTCCTTTTGCAAAGGGCAAAATTAGTCTTGCTCAGGCTTATAAAGAATCCAAAAAAATGCAAATGCTGGTGAACGCAAATGATATCAATAAGTTGCTTTATGAAACTGCAAGTGGCTTGGAAGGCTTGCCCCGCCACTATTCAATCCATGCTGCCGGTTTAGTTCTTAGCGATAATTCTATTGCTGCTATTGCTGGCTTGCAATCAGGACAATTGGGAATACCCATAACTCAGCAAACCAAAAAATATGTCGAGTCATTGGGATTGTTAAAAATAGATTTTTTAGGTTTAAGAAATTTAACTATTCTTGGTGATACGGAGAAAATGATCCGCGAGCAAGGAAAAAAGATCGATGTTAATCAGATCCCCCTAGATGATCCGGCTACTTTAAGTATTTTTCAAAAGGGTGAAACAGAACTCGTCTTTCAATTTGAATCAGGTGGAATTCGCAATGTTCTGCGTGAATTGCATCCAGATAATTTTGAAGATTTGGTAGCAGTCAACGCACTTTATCGTCCAGGTCCAATGCAGAATATCAAAACTTTTATTGCACGCAAAAAAGGCACACAGAAAGTCACATACCCTGATCCCAGCTTAAAACCAATTTTGTCTTCAACATATGGTGTTTTGGTTTATCAAGAACAAGTGATGCAGACTGCTCGTGTTATGGCTGGCTTTTCTTTAGGAGAAGCCGACATTTTACGCAGAGCAATGTCAAAAAAAGATCAAAAGGTTATTGAACAGGAAAAATCTAAATTTATCAACGGTGCAGTAAAAAACGGCAGGACTGTTCAGGTTGCGACCCGTGTATATGACTATATTGAGCAATTTGCCAATTATGGTTTCAACCGATCACATGCTGTTGCTTATACGATGATCGCATTTTGGCTTGCATATTTACAAGTTCATTATCCAGCTGAATTTTATGCCTCTATGCTTAATTCTAATATTGGTAATCAAAATAAGGCGAACGAATATATAATGCGCGCTCAAGAAGATGGCGTTAAAATTATGCCACCTGACATTAACAAAAGTGACTTAGCTTATCAGGTAATTGATGGGCGAATTTTAGTGGGTTTGCGTGCAATTAAAGGAATTAGAATAGATTTTCTTAAAGAAATAATTGCCAAGCGGCAAACTCAACCCTTTGATTCTCTTAGCGGTTTTTTACGTCAGATTGATCCCAAATTTATTAAAACCAACAGCATTACAAATGTGGTTGAATCTTTAATCAAATCGGGATGTTTTGACCGCCTTAACAAAAATCGTAACGAGCTATTACAAAATTGCTCTGAAATAATTGAGAACGTTAAATTAACTGGAGAAAATCTTGCTTTATCAGAAGGCTTAGGTGGCGTTCCCATTAAGCCCGCTGAAGAACCCGGCAAACAAGAAATGGCTCTGATGGAAGAAAAAACTTTAGGTTTTTCTACACTCACTTCTCCATTAATTACCGTGCAAAAATATGCTCAGAAGTTTAATGCTAAGCCGCTAAATGAATTTGAAATAAATGATGGGGGAATAGCTGTCGGCAAACTGATGTCATTAAAACTTGTGAGGACCAAAAAAGGTCAAACAATGGCTTTTGGTAGTTTTGCTGATACAAACAGTAAGCAGGATATTGTAATCTTTCCTAATGTTTATGATAAAATTCAATCGAATTTAAAGGAGGGTAATATTTATCTATTAGGTATTAAAGTTCAAAATGATCGTTTCGACTCGAGTAAAAAACAATATATTCTAACTAATTTAAAGGTTGTAAATTTAAAAGAGTAATTTTTTGAGTAAGCGTAAACAAATAGTTGATGTTAACGCTAACATTGAAAAAGACCGTCAAATCAAGAATTTTAATCATTTTTTGTGAGATTTTTTCATGAAAGAATGTTAAAATTTAGTGGATGTGAGAAATTACACAATAAATCTTGATGAGGTGAATTCATGAAGCGAATTGGAATTTTAACGAGCGGTGGCGATGCTCCTGGCATGAATGCAGCTGTAAGGGCTGTTACAAAAACTGCTATTCATCACGGACTTGGTGTTGTTGGTATCCGTTATGGTTATGCTGGGCTTGTAGCAGGTGACTTTGTTACCTTAACTAGCGAAAATGTTGACCATATGATTAGCGCTGGTGGTACTTTTCTTTACAGTGCCCGCTACCCTGAGTTTGCACAAAAAGAAGTGCAAGAAAAAGGGGTGGAACAGTTAAAAAAGCATGACATTGATACTGTAATTGTTATCGGCGGTGATGGTTCTTATCATGGTGCGCTGGCATTAACCCGGTTGGGAATTAACTCAATTGGTTTGCCAGGAACCATTGACAATGATATTCCATATACTGAGTATACTATTGGACTTGATACTGCCTGCAATACGGCAATGCAAGCTATCGACAGAATTCGTGATACTGCCAGCAGTCATCACCGCGTTTTTGTTGTTAATGTTATGGGACGCAATTGTGGTGACATTGCTATGCGTGTAGGTTTAGCAAGTGGTGCAGATGCAATTGTTGTTCCAGAAAGAAGTTATGACATTAAAGCAATTGCTGAAAGATTAAAGCGCGGTTTTAAAGATGGCAAAGACAATGGCATTATCATATTAGCTGAAGGTGTGATGGATGCCGCTGATTTTAGAACTGAACTTTTAAAATACGGCGAATTCGATTGCAGGGCAAATGTAATTGGTCACATGCAGCGTGGTGGTGCACCAACGGTTACTGATAGGATTAATGCCACAAAGATGGGAAATTATGCGGTCAAGTTACTTCTTGATGGTAAAGGCGGTTTAGCTGTCGGCATGGAGAATGGAAAATTAGAAACCCATGATATTCTTGATCTTTTTGATGAAAAACATGCCAGTGAAGAATCGTTAATTGATATAAATGAAGAAATGACTAAATAATTAGTCGATTTTGAGGAGAATTTTACATAATGAAGAAAACTAAAATTGTTAGTACCTTAGGGCCAGCTTCAAATGATATTGAAACTATTACAGCTTTGGCTAAGTCAGGCGTAAATGTATTTCGTTTCAACTTTTCACATGGTGACCACGCTGAACATCTATCACGGATGAAAATGGTTCGTCAAGTTGAAAAAGAAACTGGTTTAGTACTTGGTATAGCATTGGATACCAAAGGTGCTGAGATTAGAACCACTGATCAAGAAGGTGGCAAGTTTACCATTAATACTGGAGACCAAATTCGTGTGTCGATGGATGATTCTAAGCCTGGTAACAAGGACATGATTCATGTTACTTACGAAGGTCTTTATGGTGATACTCACGTTGGTGGTCACGTTTTAATTGATGATGGTTTAGTTGACTTATTAATTAAAGAAAAAGATGAAGAAAAGAAAGAATTAGTTTGTGAAGCCCAAAACACGGGTGTTATCGGTTCTAAGAAGGGTGTTAATGCACCTGGCGTAGAAATTCGTCTCCCAGGAATTACCGAAAAAGATGCTGATGACATCAAGTTTGGTTTGGCTCACGGCATTAACTTTATCTTTGCTTCGTTTGCACGTAAGGCGCAGGATATTCTTGATATCCGTAAGCTCTGTGAAGATGCTGGCTGTGATTATGTTAAGATTTATCCTAAGATTGAATCACAAGAAGGTATTGATAATGCCGATGAAATCTTACAAGTTTCAGATGGCTTGATGGTTGCTCGTGGTGACATGGGTGTTGAGATTCCATTTATTGATGTGCCGTTTGTTCAAAAGGATTTAATCAAGAGGGCAAACGCACTTGGTAAGCCAGTAATTACCGCTACTCAAATGCTTGACTCAATGCAAGAAAATCCTCGTCCAACTCGTGCTGAAGTTTCAGACGTAGCTAACGCGGTACTTGACGGTACTGATGCAACTATGCTTTCTGGTGAATCCGCCAACGGTTTGTACCCAGTTAAGGCTGTTTCTGCAATGGCTGAAATTGATGAAAGAACTGAACAAGAACTTCTTAAACGTAATACTTTAGCTCTTCAAAGATTTGAAGAATATAAAGGTTCAAACGTTACTGAGGCTATTGGTGAATCAGTTGTGCGGACAGCCCAAGAATTAGGCGTTAAGACTATTATTACAGCTACTAATTCTGGCTACACTGCGAGAATGATTTCCAAGTACCGTCCGAACGCAAACATTTTGGCATTAACTTTTGATGAAAAGATCCAACACTCACTTGGTATTTCTTGGGGTGTTCAGCCTCTGTTGACTGATAAACCAGCTTCTACTGATGATATGTTTGATGTAGCAGCTAAAGTTGCTAAAGAACAAGGCTACGTTAAAGATGGTGATCTTGTTATTATCGTTGCTGGTGTACCTGTTGGCGACTCAGGTACCACCAACTTGATGAAACTGCAAATTATCGGTAGCAAGTTAGCTCAGGGACTTGGCGTTGGTAATGGCTCTGTTGTCGGTAAGACAGTTGTGGTTAACAGTGCTGAAGAAGCTATTAGCAAGGTTAAAGAAGGAGATATCATGGTAGCAAAAACTACTGATCCTGATTACATGCCTGCAATTAAGAAGGCTTCAGGTTTAGTTGTTGAAGCATCTGGTTTGACTTCACACGCTGCTGTTGTCGGTTTATCATTAGGAATTCCAGTTGTAGTTGGAGTTACTGATGCAACAGAAAAGATTGGCAGTGGTATTACTATTACTGTTGATGCTCGTCGCGGCGCAATCTATCAAGGCGAAGTTTCAAACCTTTAATTAAAAATTAAGCATTAAAATAGCCAGTGCTTGTTACTGGCTATTTTTGTATGATTTAAATTTTAGGAAAAATCAGTAGCAAATTTAGATTGACTAATGTCAATTTATTCCTTTAAAATGATATACTTGTTATCAGATCCCATTCTAGATGTAGGAGAAAAATCATGCTTGGCACAATTGCAACTGGAAAAATAATAGACCAAAACGAAGATTCTTTTTTTGTTCAAATTGACGGAATTACATATGAACTGAAGAAAAAAGAAATTACACAGGAAGAAAAGCCACAGCTTGGAGATCAAATCAGGGGATTTTTATACGATGATAAGCAGCACAATCGAGAAATGACGCAGTTTTTGCCTTTTGCTCAACAAGATCAATATGGCTGGAGTAAAGTCACTGAAGTAAAATATAACCTGGGTGTTTTCGTAGATATTGGCTTACCCGATAAAGATGTTGTAATTTCAATGGACGACTTACCTTATGATAAAGAGTGTTGGCCCCAACCTGAAGATCAGCTTTTGGTTCACCTGGAAACAGATGAGAAAAATCGTATTTGGGCAAAACTGGCAGACGAAAATATTTTTGAACAGTTAGCAGCTCATTTTCCTGACGATATGAAAAATAAAGATATTTTTGGTACCGTATATGCGTCTCGTGAAGTAGGGGCATTTATAATCACTAAAGAATATTATTTAGGTTTTGTCCATCCAACACAAATGACGCGTCCCTTGCGTTTAGGCGAGCAATTCAGTGGCAGGGTGGTTGGTATTAGCCAATATGGTCGCTTGAATCTAAGTACTTTGCCACGAGCTTTCGAGGAAATTGATGATGATGCACAAATGATTTTAATGAGTTTGCGCAGGAAAAAAGATAAAACCTTACCTTTTTACGATAAATCTGACGCACAGGATATCAATAATTATTTTGGTATTTCTAAATCGGCCTTTAAGCGAGCTTTAGGCCATTTACTTAAAGCTAAATATATAGTGGAGGATAAGGCTGCTGGCTCTATCTCCCTGATAAAGGATCCAGAAAATGCCGAAAAAGATTAATTTATCAGAGCAAGTTGAAGATTATTTGAGATATAGTCAGGTTGAACGTGGCCTTAGTAATAATACGATAACAGCCTACAGGCAGGATTTAACTTCTTTCATTCGTTTTCTTCAACAGGAAAATTTTACTTCTTGGCCGACTCAAGCCCTTGACATTGATGCCTTTTTGGCAGAGCAGCGCGATCAAAATAAAGCCACAAGTTCTATTAGCCGCTTAATAACCAGCTTGCGTAAATTCTATCAGTGGCTGGTGAGACAAAATATTCAAAAGTTAAACCCAATGCTCGAAATTGATTCTCCTAAAAAGCGTCATACTTTGCCCGTTGCTTTGACAGTTAGTGAAGTTAATAATTTGCTTGAGCAACCTGATACTAAAAAAAAGTTAGGCTTGCGTGATAGGGCTTTACTTGAAACTCTGTATGCTACGGGAATAAGAGTGAGTGAATTAATTAATCTTAAATTTACCGATTTGCATGAAGAACTGAAATTGGTCAAAATTTTTGGCAAAGGATCAAAAGAGCGATTGATTCCAATTAGCGAAGTAGCTTTATCTTGGATTGACAGTTATAAAGAAAAGGTTCGTGACCCTTTAATATTAAAGAGCGGTAGAAATAACGATTTTATTTTTCTTAATAGCAGAGGTACTTCATTAACAAGACAAGCAGTTTGGCAAATTATTAAGCATTACTGTAAAATGGCTGGTATTCAAAAAAATGTCACTCCACATACTTTAAGACACACATTTGCAACACATTTACTGGAAAATGGGGCAGATTTACGTGTTGTCCAAGAAATTTTAGGGCATTCAGACATCAGTACAACTCAAATTTATACAAATTTGTCCCAGAAACATATTTTACAAGTTTACGAAAAAACGCATCCGCGGACATAAGGTGATTAAATGCTAATTGAATGCAAAAATGATAAAGAAAAGGTAGCTATGGGATTACTATCTTATTTGCCTGATTTTAAAAACCTGGCCAATCTCAAGGATGAAATTCAATTAAACAAAAGTAGCGCTGAGTTTTGCTTGTATCTCTATCGTTATAAAGCTCCCAATTTTATCGGTGTAATAGGTACACAGATAAGCAAACACTTTGTAATTATTCGTTACATCTCTTTTGCTCCCGATTATCGTCAAGCTAAATACGAGGCTAGAGCCGTTCAAGAGTTGGCACAAAACAGTCCCAGCAAAGTTATTACGGCTGTTCCGGAATATATCTATCTTATTAAGTATTTGAAAAAAGGTACTGAAAAATGAGTGATAGTCTTACTCTTGAGTTGCCTAACTTTGAAGGACCCTTGGATTTGTTGTTACATTTAATAAAAGTGCAAAAGATTGATATTTATGATATTCCCATAGCTCAAATTACCAGCCAATATCTGGCTTATTTACATCAAATGCAAAGGCTTAATTTAAAAATTGCCGGTGAATATTTTGTTATGTCATCAATGCTCTTGCGAATAAAATCTCAATCTCTTCTCCCGCAAAATGACTTTACCGAGGATAATGATGAACAAGAAGACCCAAGAGATGAGTTAGTGCAGCAGCTTATTACTTATTCAGTTTTTAAAAAAGTATCAGCATACTTTAAAAAGCGCAATGAGGAAGTACCGATCACTGCTGCTAAAGAGGAAAGCGTACCAGAAAGTAAAAAAATTCAGCCATTGCCCAAAGGACAAATTACTTCAACAGAGTTAGCTAATACTTTCGTTATTGTTTTACAAAGGATGAAAATTAGACAGCCTGATATTGTTTCAGTTGAAGTTAAAGAAACTTCTGTCAAAGAAATGAGTGCCTTTTTGCGAAAAGAATTGATGAGAAATAAGCAGATAAGCTTTTTTGCTTGTTGTCAAAAAATGGAAACTTTATCTGATATTATTGGTCTGTTTTTGGCCCTGCTTGAACTTTGTAAAAATCAGGAAATTCGGGTAAAACAAAAGAGGACGTTTGGTGACCTGAATTTGGAAAGAGTTGGTAGTAATGATAAGTAAAATGGCGCAGTTAGAAGCGCTATTATATGTTGCCGGTGATAATGGTATTGACAGCAGCAACTTATGCGAACTTTTGCAGGTTGGTAAACCTGCATTGCGCGAACTCAGCAAAAATTTACGGGAAAAACTACAAAAAAATCCTGATTCAGGGTTACAAATCCAACATCTCAATGATATTTACAAATTGACCACCAGGCCAGAGGCAGGCAAGATAATTGAAAACTTTTTTCAAAAAGATTTATCTAAGAGCTTAAGCCAATCAGCACTAGAAATTTTATCTATTATTGCCTATCGCCAGCCGATCACTCGTGTAGAAATAGATGACATCAGGGGTGTTAATTCATCTGGAGCCTTACAGACGCTGATTTGGCGTGGACTGGTAAAAATTAATGGAAAAAAAGATGCTCCCGGTCATCCTAATTTATACATAACGAGTGAGTATTTTTTGCAGTATTTCGGGTATCATAGTTTAGCTGATTTACCACTAATAGAAGATTTTGAAGATGATAGCATTAATAGTGAAGGCGAAATAGATTTGTTTGCAGCTAAGGGTCAAGCTGATAAAAATATTGCCAAAACTCAAAAAGGAGAAAAATAATGGTTTTAGAACGGTTGCAAAAAGTAATTGCTGAAGCGGGTATTGCTTCCAGGCGCAAGGCTGAAAAAATGATTACGGAAGGCCGAGTCACTGTTGATGGTAACGTGGTAACTAAACTTGGTACTAAAGTGGATACCTTCAGTAACATCACGGTTGATGGTGAACCAATTGAACGAGAGAGTTTGCATACTTATCTCTTTTACAAACCACGAGGAGTAGTTTCAACTGCTAATGATGATAAAGGCAGAAAAACGGTGGTTGATTATTTTAAAAATTTGCCTTATCGTCTCTATCCAATTGGTAGACTGGATTATGATACTTCAGGGCTGCTTTTAATGACCAATGATGGTGAATTAGCCAATTTACTGATGCATCCGCGAAACAATGTTGCTAAGGTTTATGTTGCTAAGATTTCTGGCATTCTTACGCCTGATGAAATCAGTCAGCTGAAGCATGGAGTTAAAATTGATCGCCATCGCTGTGCTCCCGCAAAAGTTAAGGTTATTAGAACAGATCGTAAAAAGAATAATCAAATAGTGCAATTGACAATTCATGAAGGCCAGTATCACCAGGTAAAAAGAATGTTCAAGGCTGTTCACCACCAGGTAGAGAAATTAGCTCGCGAGAAATATGCTTTTCTTACACTTGATTCTCTTATTTCAGGAATGTACCGAGAATTGTCTCATGAGGAAGTTGACAGATTAAAAAACGTAGATTAGTATAGTATGTGAAATTTGATAAATAAGTTTGTTGTCTTCATGGCAGGGTGAAAGTCCCGACCGGTGGTGCAAGTCCACGACCCACGCAAGTGGTGGAATCTATTGAGATACCGATAGTTAGAGTCTAGATGAAAGAAGACAGACTAAACTAAAAGCCAAGATCTAAAGCTTACTTTTACTCGGTCTGTTGCTAGAAGCAACAGACCGAGTTTTTTGGAGGTAAGAATTTTGCAAAAAAAAAGCAGAAATAATTTGGTAAATATATTGGCTTATACTTTAATTGGTACAATTGCCTATGTATTAATGCTATTGGAGATACCATTGCCAATAACTAGTTTTTTAAAATTTGACTTCTCGGATGTCGTAATCACTATTGGGACATTTTTATTCGGGCCTGGACCTGGTATCTTTATTGCTTTTGTCAGAATGCTGATTAATTTAATTTATAAAGGTTTTGCTTTACCTAGTTTAGTGGGTCAGTCTGCGGCTTTTCTGGCATCAATATCTTTTGCTTTGCCATTTTATTATTTAACAAAAAATATTAGCAAAGATGAGAAAAATTTTTCTAAAAAATATTTAAAACCAATTGTAGGTATTGTTCTCGGTATTTTAGCAATGGCCTTCGTGCTATCCGTACTAAATGCATTAGTTTTGACACCGTTTTATGCAGTAACTACTGTGCCAAACCTGCCGGCAATCCATGGATATTCTGGTTTGCTTTCTTTTACTGAAAAAGTTTACTTGGGTAAATTATTGCATATTCCTTCAATGAGCGCATACATTTTTGGCATAATAGTCCCGTTTAATTTGTTAAAAGGAACTATTAACGGTGTTG
>CAMLRO010000037.1 GCA_946482425.1 uncultured Lactobacillus sp. | reverse complement strand
CTTAACTAAAATTTTTAATTCAAACTATTTAAAACGTCACTTACAATGCCATGATATTTAGCTAACAATTGTTTGGCTACTATTTTACTTTTACCCGTTTTAGCCATCACTATTGCAAGAGCAACATCATTGTCTGCTTTTTTTAAAAAGCTCAGAGCTTTAGCAGTCGGAATTGCTGCCGTTTCACTAATAATACGGCAAGCACGATCAACTAGCTTATCATTAGTTGGTTGCACATCAACCATCACATTTTGATAAACTTTGCCTTGTCTGATCATTACACCAGTTGAGATTATATTTAAAATCATTTTTTGAGCAGTACCGGCTTTCATACGGGTTGAGCCGGTTATCACTTCAGGACCAACCACAGCATTAATTGCAATTTCAGCGATTTGACCTATCACTGAATTTGGCACACAAGCTACAGCTATAGTTAGAGCTTGGACTTTAGCGGCATATTTTAACCCGCCAATAACATAAGGAGTTCGGCCACTGGCAGCTAAGCCAATAACAATGTCATTTGCCGTTAATTTAAGATTTTTCAGGTCGGTTTCTCCCAGTGATGCCGAATCTTCTGCACCCTCTACAGCAGCAAACATAGCTTTTTTGCCACCTGCAATCATGCCAATTGCTCTTTCCGGCTTAATACCGTAAGTCGGAACTAGTTCAGCTGCATCAAGCACACCTAATCGTCCACTAGTGCCAGCGCCAATATAGATTAAACGACCACCCCGGCCATATCTTTTTGCAGACTCATCAATTGCAAGTGCAATTTGTTTTTCGGCTCGCGCAACAGCAAGAGCTACTTTTTGATCTTCAGCATTGATCGTTTTGACCATATCCAATGTAGACATCGTATCAATGTGTGTTGTTGCTGGATTTCGCGCTTCAGTTTCTAAGTTTTTAATTTCCATATTCTATCCGTAAATTAATTTGTTTTTACAGTTGCAACAATCTGATTTGCAGTAACCTTGCCTGTAACAATAGGAGAAATACTTGCGACATCTTCCATATTGTTAATCATTACCATCACGTCTGTTGGCTTGCCCGCAGCTTTGATAGCTGGAACATCCATTTGAGCAATAACGTCACCGCGTTTAACATACTGTCCACTTTTTACTTTTATTTCAAATGGAGCACCCTTTAATTCAACAGTGTCAATTCCAAAATGCAAGACTAATTCCAATGGACCTTGATCTGATTCCATTGTAACTGCGTGTTTCGTATCCATAATTGTTAAAATACGTCCATCAACTGGGGCAACAATTTTACCATCATTATCAGGTATTACAGCAAAGCCGTCTCCCAGCATTTTTTGAGCAAAAACATCATCTTTTACTGCAGATAATTCTTCCAATTCACCATTCACAGGACTGGCTAAATTAACTTCAACACTTTCGTGACTTGTTTCATTATTCTCGGGGTTAACAAAAGAGCCATCCTCATTTTTAGCAACTACAGCGCTCTTAGGTACACCAAAGAAATAAGTTAGAATAAAACCGCCAATATAAGCTGCTAATAAACCAATACAATAATTTAATGCTTTATTGTGGGCAATTAACGGAATTAAGGCAATACCAGATGTACCAATAGCGATTGAGCCGACATTGCCGAAGGCTCCTAAAACGGCACCACCAATACCACCACCTAAACATGCAGTAATAAAGGGACGACCTAAAGGAAGAGAAACACCGTAAATTAGTGGTTCGCCTACTCCTAAAATTCCGACGGGCAAAGCCCCCTTAATTAGTTTAGTTAATTCTTTGTTCTTACGACATTTAACCCATAAAGCAATTGCAGTACCTACTTGTCCGGCACCCGCCATTGCTAAAATAGGCAAAAGCGGCGTATAACCCATCTTTTGAATCATTTGCACATGAATCGGCGTTAAAATTTGATGCAGGCCAAACATAACCATTGGTAGGAACACTGCACCTAAAATAAAGCCGGCAACAGGTCCACCAACCTTTAAGACCCAGTTAATTCCGCCAACGAGTGAGTTTGAAACCCAACCAGCAAAAGGCATAATGATAAAAATAGTAATTAATCCCATTATTAATAAAGTTAAAAATGGAGTAAAAATAATATCAATTGAATCAGCCATATATTTGTGGAAGAATTTTTCAACATATGACAGAAGCCATACTGCAAGTAAAACTCCAATAATACCACCCTGTCCCGCAGCTAATGGCTGACCATTAAAAATATTTGGTATTACCATAGGAGCCACTACACCGGGCAGCATTACCACTCCACCGATGATCCCACCAAGTCCAGGTGTGGCATTAAATTCCTTAGCAGCATTAATACCAACATAAATATTTAAGTAGAAAAATAATCCATTGGCAATCACACCTAAAACGGTGATGCCTAAGTTCCAGCTTGCCGGCAGCATTTTGGCTGTCAACATATTTCTTAAAATACCTGATACACCAGAAATTAAACCGGCACCAACAAATGCTGGAATTAAAGGTATAAAGATAGCCGAAATATGTTGCAAGACAATACGCCACCAAGTTTGCTTTAAGCTGGCTTTATGGGCTGCGTGAACTTCTTCAGCTTTCTCCATAACTTCGCTCTTGTCTTTTTGATAAGAGCTTTCCTTAGCTGTTACATCTGGAAAAGGATCATTTTCATTTACACCAGCTGCATTAACCATACTTTGAGCAACTTTGGCATTTACACCAGGACCTAAAACCACTTCCAGCGTTTCACCATCAACTACTCCCAAAATGTCTTTAACTTGTTTTAAACCAGCTAAATCCACTTTAGATTTATCCCTGACCGTAATTCTCACTCTGGTCATACAATGGTATAAAGATTTAACGTTTGCGATACCACCAATATGATCATAGATTTCTTGGCCTATTTCGGAATATTTATCTGTACTCATTTTTTCCTCCTTTTTTAAAGACAAAATAAGTATATTATTTAATAGACCAATTTGCAAATTATGATAATTAATTATTAAAAATCATGTTTTAATGGATTATACCAATTTAATAAAAATAGTAGTTTATTTCAAACCCCAAGTAAATTTTATTCACCTGCAGCAATGAAAATGATGCTTTGCCCTGCACCTATTTGGTTCAAAAGTGGTAAATCATCAGCTACCACGTGTCCTAAAACATTAATTTTTTCATCAGCAGGTAAATCCCGCTTAGTTATTTGTAATTCACCTTGATAACGCAAATATAATTTATTATCACATGTAATTGTTCCTCTTGATCGAGCTTCAGAATTTCCCTGAGGTGCAACATCAAAAAGCTGACGGCTACGCCCCTCCGTTAACCTCACTACATCACGCGCTACATCTGGACGATTATGCCATTCAGAATTAAATAATTCAGGCAAGTTTTTATCAATGCGAAGTGTAATAATCTGCTGTTTAATATAATTTTTAAAACTATCAATCATTTGCGCTGATAAAGAAGCATCCCCAATAAAAACATGGTCACAGGCTAAGCGTTTTAATTCCAACATTGCAGCTAAAGGATTCTCTCCTCTTTGCTTTTCAAGAGTTGGCAATCCAGCATGAATTGGACCACGTAAAACAGCATCACCTGCCACAAATGCCATTGTTTCTAAATTCATGTGATGTAACCAATCATTTTTCGCTTTTAACCAATTTGAATCTAAACCGGTTTCTGGTCGCGGATAAAAATTATGCCAAGCTTGCAAATTTTCGAAGTTGGCACCATGCTCTCGTAAAGCTGTGACGTCATCTTCATTGATAGTACTGGCGTTCAGAGCAATTGGCATTTTCTGTGAAAGCTTTGCGATAGTAGCTGGTGAAACACCATCGTCTATTCTCAGGCCAGTCAAGCCCAAGCTGGCAATCTGCTCTTCATTTTCAAGTGCAAGTCCTAGCCTTGCCATACCACTTTCAGAAACGTCAGCAATGACAGAAGTTTCTAAGTTCTTACACCATTTAGTCAGCTCTGCTAATCTGTTTAATATTACTTTGGGATCATCTTCAGGAATATGTAATGAAGTAAAAATAGTTGTTAATCCCGCATTGCGCATCGCAAGTATATAATTATAATCATCAGCCGTTAGATCACGGTTTAGATAAATCGAAAAACCCAGCATTTATTCTATTTCTCCCTTAGTGTGAAATCACTTACATGGAACATTATACTATTTTATTTTGTTAAAACATGTACACAAACAAAAAGCCGTGAGTTAATTTGCTCACGGCTTGAATATTTAAGCTAAATGAATTAGCTTTGCTTCATTATAAACGTACTCCAAGGTTCAATAGATTTTAACAAGTCTAAGTCATCGGGATGTAAGTGTCCTACAAGATTACGTCTGCCATCATTAGCAAACGGCGTTAAAACAACTTGCAGTTCTCCTTTATACCGAGGATATTGATCATTAACAACAACTATATCCCCTCTTGCAAAAGAAGCTTTGTCATTATTATGAGCTGGAATGTTTTCTTTGGCATAAACAACACGAGGTTGGGTGTCGCGTAAAAGAAATGCAGATGCATCACCGCGGTACAAATGGGGCTCTTTTAAGCAAATCGTTTGCTCAATTGGTAAAACACCATCTTCAAACACAATTTTCAAAGTAGGATAGGCACTGTTAAAAGCCTTAGCTGCAGCAGCTAATTCATCTTCACTAGCAAAAGCGTTACCAATAATTATATCATCAATCATTTTGCTCAAGCGTAAGTGAGTAACCTGACTAAAAATACTGCGCTTACGATCACTTTCAAGTGTCGGTAAGCCTTCATGAACAGGCCATGGACCAAATTTAGCATTTTTAGATGAAATAAACGCAGCAGTATGCAATCCATAATCACGATACTTTTGTGAATATTCATTAAAAATCTTTTCACTTAAACCCGTATATTCTTGTGGATAAAAGTTATGACAACCAATTAGATTATCATTCTCCGGGTCATAAGCCATAATACTGTCAAGATAATTAGTACCCCGACTCATATTCAGTTCAATCTTGAGTCCATATTGATTACGAGTCATGGCAGCTTCTTCCATGCCGCTAAAGCCCTCATCTAACCGCAAGCCCCAGACGCCTAAGTTATGGAAAAAAGCAAGATCATTATAATCAATTTTTAGTTCTTTAAACAAAACGGGATTGATATCGACTACAGTTTTAAAACCCAAATTGTTTGCATAAGCAACATCTTTTTTTAACTTGGCAAGTATATTTTCACCACTTGCACTTTTTAACTGCAAAAGTGAGGTGAAAATTCTCCTGTAACCATATTTATGAGCTAAATCCATATATTCTTTATCCCGCTCAAATGTACTTTGCTCAGGATAAAGTGAAATACCCAACTGTTTCATAAAATTAGTGCTCCTTAAACTTTATTAACTTTTTGAGGGTCGACGTTATTAGAAGCAATTACAAATGGTACATAAATCAAGAAACCAACGACCATATTAACAATTTGTAAAATAACTGAACGCCAGTCAATTGTAGCAATGATAGCATTAAGGAACGGTGGCATTGCCCAGGTTGTCTGTACAGCAACTCGATTAACCAAGCCAAGACTTAAAGCACCATAGGCAATTGATACCATAACTAATGGAGCAAGAACAAATGGAATAATATAAATTGGGTTTAAAACAATTGGCATACCAAACATCATAGGTTCATTAATGTTGAAGATCCCAGGTACAAGTGAAATCTTAGCAACGGCACGTTCATCTTCACGCTTTGAAAAGGCAAGAACGGCTAAGATAAGTAACAGTGTTGAACCAGCACCACCGATCCAAACATAAAGGTCAAAGTCACTTCGAGTCCACATGTAAGGTAATGCCTTTTGCATCTTATGGGCATTTGTATTGGCAATCAGTGCTGTAGTCCAAATACTTTCTGTAACCGGAGCCAAAACATTGGTGCCATGAATACCAAAGAACCAAAATAGTTGAACTAGAAATACTATCAGTAGCAATGAGCCATAACCTTGACCCATCTTCATTAACGGCTCTTGAATTGTTTTGGCAATTAAGTCAATAACCGTTGTATTTTTAAGACTGAATAGATAGTTAATAATACCAACAACGAACAAACCAGCGGTTGCGGGAATAATACCTGTAAAGGCATTGGAAACTGCGGGTGGAACGCTGTCAGGCATTTTAATAGTAATATGTTTCTTTACTAAAGCAATATAAACTGCTACAGAAATAGCGCCCATAATCATTATGGTAAAGAAGCCGTAAGCTCCAAAGTACTTGTTAAAGTTAAACCAGCCCCAAGAACTGATATTTTTGCCAGTAACAGCTACATTGGCAGCAGTTAATGTTTTTAGATCGCCCTTGGTAAGAGTAAGAGCATTTTTCAAATCAACTGAAAAGCTTTGAGGCAAGCTCATAATAAAGGTACCTAATGTCAGCAGGCCCCCTGCGATCGGTTCAACTTTATATTGGACACACATGTGATAGCCAAATGTAAAGGCAAACAGCAATCCTAAAATTGCAGTTGAGCCTGTCCACACCAACGCATTGATATTGATAAGCCATTGCATTGAATTAACAACGCCTGTCCATCCTAGGTTAGTGGGAACATCCCTAAAAATAGCATTTAATACACTAGCTACTGAACCAGCCAGCATAATAGGCATAATAGAGATAAAGGCATCACGCAGTGCAACAAGCCAGCGAACAGAGCCGATCTTAGCCGCAACAGGAACGAGATGCTTGTTTAGCCAGTTAATTATAGCATTCATAATAATTCCTCCTACTAATATTTCACTACACTTGCATTATACCATAGCAAATGGAAACGTTTACCGTTTTATAGTTGGAAATTGTTGTGGCTGTATGTTTGTTGGCTTTGGTCTACACCAAAATAGTTCAATATTCTCTAACTGATTTTAATTAGACAGTCAAAATGGTATATACCATATTTTTTTACTAATAAACTACACTTTTTTAAGTATTATTTAATAAAGTAGACCTTCATTGTTTGCCATCCTCAATGATAAAGACTTAGATTTATATTTTATCTTTAAACGGACGGAAGGTTTCATGCTTAGTTGAATATTCCACCACTTTTTTCATTTTATTGCCGGAGAACTCTATTAAAGAAACGCCATCGAAGCAATATTCTTCTTTTTCCGCAGCATCAAAATACCAAGTAACCACAAATTTACCAGTATCAGTTTGATCAATTTTATAAATATCCCATTTTAAAACTGTCTGCTCCTTAGACTTCGAATTAATATAGGCTTTTAACTCATCTAATCCTTCATAAGTAGCACCATAACATTCACGGTAATAGACATCTTGGCTAAACCAACTATCAAGATTAGAAAAATCTTTTTTAAGCCAAGAGTTAAAATAATCTCTGATAATTTGTTTGTTTTCTATAGTTTGACTGGAATTTGATAACATAATATTTATCTCCTAATTTATAAGCAAAAGATGCTAATATTAAGTCTAAAATAACCACTTTTTATAATTAATTATCAATTAAGATACATATCAAAGCAATAAAAAATAACTAACTTAACAAATAAGCTAGTTACTTTTGACTAAATTTAATTTTGCTATACTAATGTTTTACTTTTCAGGCTTTACTTTAATTCCTTTATTACTTGCAATAACAAATGGCATGTAAAGGAATATATCTAAAATGAAAAGCAGTAAAGACAAAATTGTTGCAGGAATATCTCCAGCAGTAGTAACCCAGGTAGTTAAAATAGGAGGGATAGTCCAAGCTGGTATTACAACACTTTTAGCCACTAAGCCCATCATAGTCAAAGGATAAGCTATTGCCAAATTAATTAATGGTACAAAAATGAATGGAATTACAAAATATGGATTCATAACTACAGGAAGACCAAACATGATTGGTTCTGAAACATTAAAGAAGCTTGGCAGCAAACCTAATTTAGCAACATCTCGGTAATCTTTTCGTTTAGAAACAACAAAAATCGCTATTAAGAAAGGTAGTATTGCTCCAGTACCACCGAACAAAGTATACATTCCAAGCCATGGATTAGTAACAATGTTAGGCACTGCTTTGTGAGCTGCGAATGCAGCCATATTTTGTTGGATTGCAGCTAACATAGGAGGAGAAGTAACTGAAGCTACAATATTTTGTCCGTGTAAACCAAAGAACCATAAGAATTGAGTAACAAACTGAATGACAAAGCAACCAATCCAAGATTCCATAGCAGCTTGAAGAGGTTTAGAAATAATGGTTTGAACCAAGTCAGTAACTCCTTGATGGAATATTTGAACATAGGCAAAACTAAAAACTGCAAAAACAATTACTACAAGAGATTCAGGAATCAAAGAATTAAATGATTGAGCCACTGCTGGTGGTACTCCATCTGGCATTTTTATTCTTAATTTTTTAGATTTATAAAAAAATAATAATAGTTCAGTACTCAAAACCGCAGCAATCAAGCCCACAAACATACCCCCAGATGAAGTTAGTGCTTGTGTATAGACCCCAGTTACCGTCACATTTTTCATTGAGCCAGACACAACAGCTCGATTATTTAAAGGAAACATTATCAAAGCTGTAGCTACACTTAATATTCCAGCATGAATAGGACTAATGTCATTATTACTAATTCTACCATCTGCAATATAAGAATTTAGTAACCTGTAACCTATAATAAAAGTCACAAAAATAGTCATAAAACCCATGGTACCGTTATTTACCATAGTTCCCATTTGGGTCAAATTTGCAGCATACGGAAACACTTTTAAAACAGCAGGCTGATTTAAAACCAAGGAATTTAATAATATAAACAATGAGTTTACCATTATAATAGGTGTAATGTCGACAAAGGCATCACGTATAGCTACCAAATGACGTTGGTTACCAATCTTAGTAGCTAATGGTAAAATCATTTTGCTAATTTTGTCAGAAATACTCATTTTCTCCCCTTCAACATTTTACCTTAAAGTATTAACTTTTGAAACGTTTCAACAATATTATTATAACTCTATATTGGAAACGTTTCAACTAAAAATGTAAGTGATTTCATAAAAATTGAATATTTTGAGAGGCTATTTATAACTTCTTAATTTTTATTACACCATATGGAAAAGCAGTTTTTGGCAAGCTAATAGTATTATTGGAAACAGAAACTGGCTTCCCCGTTTCTAAACTTAAAGCCGCATTAGATTTTACTGGTAAATCATTCAGTGAAATTTTATAATCAGCTTCATTACTGTTGTAAAATAAATAATAATCTGAGTTCTTCTTCGTCATAAAAATATTTTTATTGACATATTCTGGACAGCCACGTGTATCATAGACGGCTTCACCAAAAACTTTTAACCAATCCCCTAGCTTTTTCATTAATTTAAGGGCTGGTTGTGGTAATGTACCGTCTGGTTTAGGACCAACTCCTAAAATGACGTTGCCGCCTAGTGAGATAATTTTGATAATATTATTTAGTATTTCACTAAAACTTTTATACTGATCATTAGGTACATATCCCCAGTTTTTAGCCAAAGTTAAGTTAGACTCCCAAACCTTTTGTGGGGGTATGACAGGTATTTGTTGCTCTGGCGTAACATAATTTTCGTACTTTCCGCCGATTGTGCGGTCAACAATCAGGGTATCAGCTTTAATTTGCCAGATTTTTCTGGCAATTTGCTCCATAGGCAAGAATTCATGGTGACCTCCATTAACCCAGCCAGCATCAAGCCATAATATGTCAATCGGTCCATAATTTTGGCAAATTTCAACTAACTGATTTTCAACAAACTTTTGGAATTTTTGCCATAACTCAGGCTTTTGGGCAGGATCATAGCTTGCATATCTTCCTCGAGGATCAGAGCCTGGTTCCCAATAAAAAGGACAATGCCAGTCAGCCTTTGAATAATAAGCGCCGGTAGCAATTCCCTCTTTGCGAAAAGCCTCATTAACATATTTTAAGATGTCAGCTAATGGATTATTATGAAAAGCAGAATCTTTACTGGTAATCTTATAGTCACTATATTTGGTATCGTACATGTTGAACCCATCATGGTGCTTTGTGGTAAAAATCATATACTTAAAGCCAGCGTATTTTGCTGCTTTTGCCCAACTTTCTGGATCAAAATTTACTGGATTAAACTCTTGATTTAATGCCCAATAATCATGTCTTAATTCTTTTAAGTCCTTGCGAAAGGCACCATGCTTACGAGCCCAATCATCCTCTTTTGATAATTGCCATGATTCAACAATACCTGCTTGCGCATATAGGCCCCAATGAAAAATAATACCCAGTTTTTGGTTTTGAAACCATTCTAATTTATTTTGAATTGCTTGCGGTAAATCTTGATAGCTTTCCTGCTGCGTTTTCTTATTCTGAACTATATCTTGTCTCTTCTTATTCTTTTCATTCATCTTGCAACTCCTTTTGCCAAAATATCTTGTCTTGAATAAAAACTTGCTTTTCTACTTTTTGATGATCAAGCAGCTTTAATACTGTTTCTGCCACTTTTTCCGCTACTTTCTCAACTGGTTGCTTTATTAAAGTAACTGGTAATTTCATATTTTGTAATAAATGGGAATAGCCAAATCCAGCCACAGCAATATCTGTTCCTACCTTTTTACCACAATCACGAACTCCTTGAACGACTTGAATAGCATTAGTATAATTAGTGACAAAAATTGAGTCAAAACCTTTTTTATTCAATCCTGCAACTGCTTCGTAAGCTTCAGTCGTACCGTAGTCAACATAAATTACTTGATCAGGAGTGAGTGTTACTCCCATTGATTTGCATGCGACGTTGATACCAGCTAGCCGTTGTTGCAGCACATAGTCACTTTCAGTTGGAATCAAAAAAGCAGGTTTATTTCTTTTTTGCAGTATTTTAGTGACAACCTTTTGCGAAGCCATCATATCAGCACTCATAATTTCTGGCACTTTTTTATCTGGCAATGAAGCTTCAACTGAAACAACGGGTAATGGCAATTGCCCCACTTTTTGAAATGATTGCCACTTACTTTCTGCTTTCAAAACGATTAAAGCATCAACAGACCGCTCAATTAATTTTGCTAGTTTAAATTCAAAAGTTTTTTCATTATTACGATGACTGGTTAAAAGTAAAAAGTACCCGGCATGATCGAACAATTGCTCTAAAGCTGCTATTAATTGAGAACTGTAAAAGTTATCCATGTTATCTACCAATATCCCAATTGAAAAAGACTTGTTCATCTTAAGAGATTTAGCGGTTTGATTTGGTATATAGTGTAATTCCTTGATAGCCTGCTTTATTTTTTCTTCATTTTCTTTTTTTAAATGAACACCATTTAAATAGCGAGAGATAGACCCTACGGATACACCTGACTTATTAGCAATATCTTTAATTGTTGCCATTTTTCACCTCTATAGCATAATCTGAGATAAAGTTATATGCGGCACCATATAAATTCGCATTATTGTGGTACTGGCATTCTTTGACTTCAGGCATTATTTGGCTTACTTTATTTTTTACCAATTGTGCATATAAACGTTTAGATAATTCAGAACTAAAACCTTTATGAGCTGAAATACCACCTCCAATTATTAAAGCATCGAAATCAAAAGCAACTTCAATATTGTATAAGCCAACAGCCAAAAAACTGTAAACTTTATCAATCAGGTCTTGCGCTAATTTATCTCCTTGATCTGCTAACAGAAATAATTTTTCACCATCGATATTATCAACATGGGTTTGTTTTTCATATTCAGATGCGGCTTTAACAATTGTTGCCCGTGTGCTGAGAGTTCCTCCATCACTGGTTTGCATAAGGCCAAATTCTCCCCCAAATAAATGATTGCCTTTATACAATTTTCTATTAATGAAAATTGCTCCGCCGATACCTGTGCCAATTACAATGAAAGCTACATTCGTAAAATCTTTTCCGGCACCTATATTAATTTCACAAATACCAGCACAATTAGCATCATTTTCAATTGCGACAGGTAACGAGAATTCCTGCTGTAATTCTTTAAATATGGGTCTATCATGAATATAGGGCACTGCACTGATACCTTTAATAATTCCGTTCGGTTTATCCACAGCACCTGGTGCACTAATAGCTATCCCATCAAAAGCATGCTGATCAAGGAAGCGGTGCATTTGCAATTTCAAACCTGCAAAAGTCTTGGGTGTAGCAAACTTCTTCGTATCAGCTATTTTATTGTCATAAAAACTACCACACTTTATATTAGTTCCACCAATATCAAAAACTGCTAATTTCATATTTGTGCCCTCTTTTTTAATTCAGGCTTGCGCCATTACCTGCTATTACCTTTTTAAACCACCAATAGCTCTTCTTAGGAATACGCTTGAGGTCCAATGGTTCGGAATTAGTGCGATTAACATAAACCATACCATAACGCTTATCCATATCACCAGCAGAACTGGGAATATCAATTAACCCCCAGACTAAATAGCCTAGAACCTTGACACCATCATTATTTATTGCTTTTTTTAAAGCACGTAAATGTTCTTTGTGGTATTCAATTCTCTGATCATCCTGAATTTCTTTACCGTCATATGTTTCCCGTAATCCAATACCGTTTTCGATAGGAAACATAGGTACATGATACTGGTTATAGGTTTTAGTCAGAACATCCCTAAAACCATCAGGATCAATCGACCACCCCCACTCATTTACAGGCAAAAATGGATTCTCTTTCCCACCAAATTTAAAGTAATAATTAGGCGCGATTTTTTCGGGAACAAGAGTGCTGCTAATTGTCGAGCTTTGATAATAACTGAATGCTATAAAATCACTCTTCATTTTACTGATTTCTGAAAGATCACCGGGTGTGACGCCAGTATGGATATTATTTTTTTGGACAAAATTAACTACTTCATTTGAATAATGTCCTAAAACAAAAGCATCAAGCAAGTTTTTGTTAAGAAATTCGTCTATTTGACGAGCATATAAAATATCTTTAGGCATTGATGAGACGGGATAAACTTCACTATATGCCAGCATACCACCAATTTTATCATTCGTTTTTTCATGTAAGTAATTAGCAACTTGCGCGTGAGCCAGCATCAAATTGTGACTAATAATATACAAATCATCGATTGTTTCATCACCTTTTATTTTGCCAGCAATTTTTGCTGCTCCAGGCATAAAATAAAGATTTTGTTCATTAAATGTTAGCCAGTATTTTACCCTTTCACCAAAAATATCAATCATTTTTTTGCCATAACGAACA
>CAMLRO010000036.1 GCA_946482425.1 uncultured Lactobacillus sp. | reverse complement strand
CTTTATTTAAAATACTCTCTTGATTTGCGGCCAAGTCATCGGCCAAAGTTACTATCTCTAACTTCTCCATGGTTTCCTCCTAAAGTTCATTATATATTATACCAAAAAAACTACTATTGCACTTCTTGAAGGAAAAGTTTCTCTATCTTTTCTAAATACTGATACAGTCAAAGTCAATTATTTTATTAATTCTAAGTAATATATTTTTTTAAAAAGAAAAAAATATTTTTTACGTATTTATCTTTAAGCGCTACGATAAAGCAAAGGAGAAAAAGATGAACAATATTACTCGCTGCCCGTGGAGTGATCACGATGATCCCTTAATTAAAGATTATCACGATCATGAATGGGGCAAACTTAATTTAAATGAACATTATTTGTATGAGATGCTGCTGCTAGAATCATTTCAGTCAGGCCTAAGCTGGTCGACCATTTTGCATAAACGGGCCCATTTTCGGACAGCTTTTAAAAACTTTGTGCCAGAGGAAGTTGCGCAAATGTCAGCAAGCGATATTGAACAATTAATGCAGGATAAAGGAATTATCCGCAACAAGCGTAAAATCACTGCGGCAATTAATAATGCCCGCGCCCTTTTAATTATTGACGCACAGTATGGCAGTTTTGCCCATTATCTACAGCAATTCATTAAGACGCCGATTATGCACCATCCACAAACAAGTTCAGAGGTGCCAACGACAAATAAAGTAGCACAAAAACTAGCTAGACAAATGAAAAAAGACGGCTTTACGTTTGTGGGTCCAGTTATTATTTATTCTTTTTTAGAAGGAGTTGGCTTAATCAATGATCACTTAGAAAATTGTCCGTTTAAATATCACGGATAAAAAAAGATTGAATTAAATCAATCTTTTATCTTACTATTTAATTTGCCTGCAAGTTTTATAATGTCGAAATAGTTGTTTTGCCAAATATTGATTCCCAGTCAGAAGTAAAGTCTGAAATGGCATCTGTAATAAGGTGTGACTCCAGCCCTTCAGCAATAAAGCTGGGAGCTACAGTAACAGCTTGCGCGCCGTTTGCAATTGCGCTGGTTATTTGACTGACGGTGTGAAAACTAGCAGCTAGAATTTTAGTATTTCGCTGTTCGTGATTAATTACTTGGTTAAGGTCGCTGATAACTTTATTTGCATCAATATTATTATTTTCCATTCTATTATAATAAGGTGCTAAATAATCGGCGCCGGCAGCTATTGCAAGAAAGCCTTGAAGTTCAGTATAAATTGAGGTTGCAGTAATTCGCACATTTTCTTTTTTCAATATTTTAATTGCTGCCAAACCAGCTTGGTTAACCGGAATTTTGATATAAACATCTTTTCCTAACTTAGCTAAAACTGCATGGGCGTCAGCCACTATCCCTTCAGTAGTAGTGGCTACCACCTGAACGTGCAATGAACGTTTATCCCCAATTAGCTTTTTTATTTGTGCTAAACGGTCAAAGAAATCGGCTTTGCCTTCTTTTTTAATTATTGAAGGATTGGTAGTAACACCAGATAAAGGAATAATTTCTTTGTATTTTTTGATGTCATCAATATTTGCTGTATCTAATAAAAATTCCATTGTAGTTTTCTCCCCATAAACTAAAGTAAATTATATTATTTACCTACATTATACTTTAGTTTTTGTCCTACTTCTCCACCGGGGTGAATTTTTAAGAACTCTTTTTGAGAATAGTGCTTGCTCCGTGCTATCATGACTGAAATCGCGTCAAATACAGAAATAACGGCTAATGTACTGGAAGTAGCCATCATATGAAAATCATCTGCTTCCTGATCGACAATGACTTGCAAAATGCACTCCGAGTTTTGGGCTAAAAAGGAATCAGCTTTTTCAGTTACACCAATAATTTTAGCTTGACGACTCTTACTAATCTCTAGGACTTTATTAATTTCTTCTGTTTGACCACCTTTAGATATTAAGATAACCACATCATTTTGACTGACTACTCCGCCGCCACCGTGTGGTGTATCAGCTGGCGAAAGGTAGAATGCAGGTTGCTCAATCACGTTTAAAGTATGGGCAATTTTTTTAGCAGCCATTCCAGAAGTACCACAACCAGAAATAATCACTTTTCCCTGACAATTTTTTATTAAGTCAAATACTTGTAAAACCTGATTATAGTCAATATTGGCAGCGACATATTTGAGAGTATTTCCTTCTTTAGTAATAATGTCTTTAAAATCTGCACTTTTAATCTGTTTTTCTGCCATAATTATTGTTCCTTAACCCTTTTTGCAATTTCCTGATATACTTGTTCAGCATTGACGCCGGTCAGAAGTGGCACGGCTGAGATCACCTTGTCTTTGATGCCTGCTGGAACTACTGTAGTCGATAAAATAATATCGTAATCATCCAAACTGCTCATCTTTTCGCTAATGCTGGCATGTGAAATGCTGACATTGTTTCCCAGACCCTGTTTGTTCAAATATTCTTTAATGCGGTTGGCAACAACAGTTGATGTGGCTATTCCAGTGCCGCACATTACTAAAATCTTTTTCATTAGTTTAATTCTCCAATTTGTATTTAGCTTTCCTTAACAGCTTTTCTCTTATTAAGGAAATATAGTCCTATTAATGAAACAATTAAAATTGCGCCAGTTATGATCCATGGCAGATATTTTGCTCCCCAAACAAAGAGGAAGGTTGACCACAAACCACCTTCTATTAGTGAAGTGATACTGGTTGCGTGCCCAATGTTAAAGCTGGCAGCTTCCGCCATCTTGGTAACTAATGGTGCCATCCATGAAGTGACGTATAAAATACTGGTCATATAAATCATGCCACCTACAACGGAGCGAACAATGTTGCCGCCAAATACTGGTACCATTAGACAAACGGCAAATGGGATAGTGGAAAAGTCGCCGAAAGGAATAGTTTTATTTCCTGGAAGAATCACAGCCAGTAAAAGAGTTAACGGAATCATCAAAAGTGAAACAGCCAGAACAGCTTGATCGCCTACGGCTAAAGCTGAGTCCATACCGATATAAAGCTCCCGTCCCGGAAAGCGTTTCTTGATAAAGTCATTTGCGGCATCAGAAACAGGTGTCAAACCTTCCATTAAAACCGAAACCATCTTTGGTAACAACACCATAATGGCAGCTGTTTGTACTCCCAAATTTAAGACTTTGCCTACATCATAACCAGCAAGAATGCCGACTACTAAGCCGATAATTAAACCCATAACAGAGGTTTCACCTAAAATACCAAACTTTTTCTGGATAGTTTCTGGATTAGCCTTTAATTTGTTAAAGCCGGGAATGCGGTCAAATACCCAGTTTAATGGTAGTGCCACCAGATAACCCGGTGCAGAAGTACCGTGCGGGAACGTGATATTTGGAAAGCCGTAGTATTTGTTCAAAACTGGTGCGCTTAAGTCGCCTAAGAAGTACAACATTACTTGGTACGCTACCATTGAAAAAACTGCTAACGGAAAACTGTTAGACATACCATAGACTAGTCCACCAACAAAAGCAGCGTGCCAAAAGTTCCAAATGTCAATATTCAAAGTTTTGGTTAAGCCAAACAAAAGTAAAAAGATGTCAATTGCAATGCCAATAGGGATTGCTGAAATACCCAAGATCGTACCATAAGAAATAGCCGATGCAGCGGGCCAACCAATATCAAGTGTCACTAATGATAAGCCAAAGCGTTTAACCATTACCTGAGCTGCTTTGCCCAAAGTATCTCCCAGCAAACCGGTTACTAAATTTAAGCCAATAAAGCCGATACCTACAGTTAAACCTGCTACAAATGATTTTTTAAATCCTGCACCCAAAATCATTGCAAAAATAGCAATAATAATAGGTAAAATAACTGGAGCGCCCCAGTTAACTATAGTTTGTAATGCCTGTAACATTTTTCTTCTCCTTAAATTTCACTGCGGTCAATGTTATTCACCCAAAATGACTACGTTGCATTTACGTGATCTGGCGCGGTTTTGATCCCAGTCGACAAAATAAACATAGCCCACAGAACCAATTAGCAGCTCATTTTCTTTTAACGCAAATGTTTGGTTAGAACCAAAAAGTGAGCCTTTGATATGTGCATCCCCATTGAGAATCGTATTTTTTTCATTGGGATAATTTTTATCTTTTTGAGACAATTCTTCCAAAAAGCGCACATGCTCTGGACCAGGATAGCGGTAATTAGAGTTTTCACTCTTTTCTGGTGGAATTATTTTGTCCAAAATATTATTCAAATCTACCTGTAAAAATTCGTCGCCGTTAAAATCATGGTCATGCACATACTCTTCAAATAAAACTGAGCATGTCGTATGTGGAGTTTGAACTAAGCAAATGCCATTGTTAATAGCACTATTTTTGACAATTTGCTTTAACTGCTCAGTGATATTCTGATAAGTGACCCTAGCAGCAGTTTTGATTTTGATTTCATCTTGATAAACTTTCATTTTATTCACCCCTTTGGAAATGCTTCATTGGTTCCAGCATTTCACTTATTTTTTTCTCCCAATCAGCAGCACAAACAATTCCGCTGGTGCCACCTGTACCATCAGCACCCAGTTGCAAAACTTTTTGCACGTCAGCACCTGTACTTACACCTGCTGCTTCTAAAACCATGATGTTTGAATTAATCGCCTTAATTGCCTGAACCGTGCTGGTGATGTATTCGTCATCACTTGTTTGGTGAGTACCAATTAAGCTGGTGGGCTCACAGATCATCATATTCGGCTCAAGCTCAGCTATTGCTCGGCACTCTGCAACGCTATCAGCACAAACAATACTATATAAACCGAGTTCTTTAGTTCTTTTAATAGTGCGTGCTAAGACATTCACCGTCAGCGGATTTTCCGCATGATTCAAAACAACGGCTTTTACACCTGCTGCTTTAAGCCCTTCGGGAAGAACATGCCCCATTCCCCTGCCAGCAACTACGGGATCCATGTGTTGGGCTGTTAAAAGCAAGTGATTGGTAGCAGCTTTAATTGCGGGCAAATCTATAAGTGGTGCAGTAAAAAGGATGTCAATCTGATACTTTTGCGCTAAGTTATCAGCAATTTTGGCTAATTTAACCAATTCTTCACCGTATAAATAAACTTTAGGATTGACCATCAAGAACGGCTTTTGTACTAATTTCATTTCTGCTTTTTCCTCCTAAAAAGAATATTTGGCGGTGTCAAAGACGTCATAATAGTGTTCTGCTAGTGCACACACAGCTTTTTCTTGTGCCGCAAGAAGATCGAATAATGACGGATAATCATTTTCTTTTGCGACGTTTAATGCCGCATTAGCCAAATCGGTGAAGATATTAATCTTAGTAATGCCGCTTGCCGCTGCCTTCTTCAGATTTGCGTCACCTGATGATGAGCCGCCATGACAAACAAGTGGCACTGCAACTGCGTCCCTTAATTCTTTTATTCTGGCAAAATTAAGTTTCGGCGTGCCTTGTTGATAAACACCGTGAGAAGTGCCGACAGAAACAGCCAAAGAATCAACGTTTGTCTCACTCACAAATTTAGTGGCTGCTGCAACTTCCGTATAAATGGTATTGTCATCAGAAGCATTGGTACCAACGTGACCAATTTCAGCTTCCACTACCACACCTAAACTGTGACAATAATCAACTACATCTTTGGTAATCTGCACATTTTTACTAAATTCTGCATTCGAAGCATCAATCATCACCGAAGTAAAGCCATGTGCGGCGCCCCATTTGACCAGTTCGGGATCTGTACCGTGATCTAAATGCAAGACGACGGGCACATGTGCTCTTTCTGCATAAAATTTACCTAAAGAGAGTGCTTCATTAATATCTAAGCGTGATTCATGCTTTTCTGCCCAAGCCAAAATAATTGGTAATTTTTTATTCTCTGCTGCTGCCAATTCGGCCCTAATAGATAGTTCGTCCCAATAATTAAAGTGGGGAAAAGCGTAGCCGCCTTTTTTTGCTGAATTTAAAATTTCGTTTGCTGAAATTAACATTTTTTACTCCTCTATCTCTTAATTTACAATTGCCAAAAATTCAGCCCTCGTGGTTGAATTCTGAATTTTCTTCATCGTCACCGTGTCGGTAAACATGGTCATTAGGCTCTTGAGCATATTGAGCTGCTTATCAGGGCTTTTTAGACACAAGATGAATATCATGGAAACATTCACATAACTGTCTATATCACCCATTTGCCTGAATTTGACCGGCTCCTTCAGTGAAATGAACCCAAGCTGCTCTTTTTCCACCTTATCAGGATCAGTATGCGGAATGGCCACGCCTAAACCTCCTTCAAGTGCCAGACCTGTAGGATATTTTTCTTCACGTTTTAAAATAGCAGGCAAAAATTCTGCATTGACAACATTTTTTCTTTGCAATTCATTTGCCAGAATAGTTAATGCTGCTTGTTTGTTCTCTATTTCTTGCTGCTGCAAAATTACTTGTTCACTAAACAATTTCTTATCTATATACAAATTAATTTCCTTTTTCTACTCTATTTGGTAAATTTTGTTCTTCTCGAGACCAAAATCATGCTCAACTTGTTCTGGTCGACAATTAAAGAATTTAAGCAAAAACTTAAACTCAGGACTTGTAAGTTTGGGATTAACACACATCACCATGACCTTATTGATGGGATATATTTTTTTACTGTATAAAGATTCCCAATGGGCAATATTTAACAAAAACAGATACAGCCCAAAATCAGCAGTTATTTGTGTACCGATTACATGCAAGATGATGGTTTTATGACCAACATAGGTTTCCCCTAATTTTTCGCGCTCAATTATTTTGCGTTTGATATAACTTGAGCTTAAATACGGCGCTTTTTTTCTGATATATATTTCAGCAAGTTGCAAAATATCTGTTGTTTGCGTAACTACCGCATAAAATTCAGCCGTAGATGGCATTTTTTATCTTCTCCTTGTCTTGTTTATTCAACATGGCACTGACCAAGACATATTTATTCGATATATATGAAGGCAGTTCTACAGTAGAAATAATGAGATCTGTTTTAGAGCCGTTGTTCAGCCGGTAAAGCTGTTCATCAAGCGAGGAAATCACTTTGTCGACAACAATATTGCTAAACTCTTTTTGAATTTTTAGCTTCAATAATTCAGAAGTTCCCACTCCGCTAGCGCAAACCACCCAAACATGATATTTTTTAGTAATCTCCTCGATATTTTTTTCAAAATATAAAGTAATAAACCCCACTTCATTTTTGGAAATTAAGGGTATTTTCATTTGCAGGCATAACTGCTTAGATTCTTGCTCAATCGCCGCAAACAAATCTTTATATTCAACTTGAATATCCGGTAAAAGCTCATTTTCTACTGAAATATTATTTTTAATCCGGTTCATCATCGGCCCAATATGGCTGATCAGTTCCTTCTTTAATACCGGTTCATCAATTTGAGGTTTTATTTTCTGAGCCACACGTTGAATCAACTGGGAGGTAAAAGCTTCAACGCTTTTAGAATAGAGGGATTTTTGATCCGGCTGACTTGACCTGCCAATAAACCGGGAGGAAAGCAAATACTTAAACAAATAATTGATTTCAAACTTCGAAATTTTTTTGACAATGAATTTCTCTACGTTTTCAATGACAATTTCCGCAATTCTGTACAAATCATGATTTTGTTTGATTTCATGTTCGGGAACAAAAATTTTATTACTGTAATTTTTGTCAATCTGCTTTCTTGCTCTCTGAATTAAAATATATAAATGCGAGCAAATATTAATGTCATAGGGATAAGGAATCTTGGTCGCACTTAATTGCTCGATGATATTGATTTGTTCTTGAATGAAAGTTAAATCAATTTCACTGATCCCATCAATTGGCACCCTATTATTTTTTTCCTTATGCCAATGTAATAGGGAATTGATTTTTTCACGAATATCATCTTCTTTGCCCAGCACCGCAACCTTCTTGCTTTTCTGAATTAACGTTAAATTTGACTTGCTGAGAATATTCTTGATTTTGAGCAAATCAGCGTTAATCGTTGACTCACTGACATACTCATCTTTATACAAACTGTAAATTGCTATTGGTTGAGGTGAATTAAACAAGATTTTCAAAATCACTTTTTTCCTGCGAAGCTCGGGACTTTCCTTATCAGAAAAAGAAGCATCTTGCTGATATTTCTTAAGTGCCGTGTTTTTGCTTAAAGTGTAGCCCTTGCTTTTTTCGGAGTTGATAATTTTAACTTTTTTATTCCCGTTAACGCTGTTAACATGGCGATAAACAGTTTTAACAGATACGTCAAAAGCCGCAGCAATCTTGGCAGCACTCGTATATCCAGTTTGTTTTTCTAAAAAATTTAACAGCTCCTTATCATTCATCTTGTTTTTCAACCAAGTACCTCCTTTTCATACCTACATTTTATTTCTGAAATTATTCATAAAAATTATTTGAATGTCCCCTTTAGCGGACATTCAAATAAACCGCTTACATATAGAAAGTATAATTGCTGAAAAAAGGTGCTATTAAGAGCAGCTTGAAAACAAAAAAGCGTAATAGCAACTATAAAAAGTTGATATTACGCTAATAAATTTATTTTTTAATTTTTATACTAATTTTTTACGAATCCAGCCGGAAATCCAATCAATCACAATAACCATAATAATGATGCCAAGTAAGATTATTCCTACCCGGTTCCATTGCCGGTACTGCAATGCGATGATTAACGGATAACCGATACCGCCGGCGCCAACCAGACCCAAGATTGAAGCAGACCTGATAGAAACATCAAAGCGGTATAACGTATTTGAAATTAGAGCTGGCATCAGGTTAGGCAAAGTAGAAAACATAATGATATTAGTTTTGGAACCGCCGACCGCAGTTACTGCTTCGTTAGGACCATCATCCAAGTTTTCTATTGCTTCAGAAAACAGTTTGGCAAGCATCCCCACTGAGTGAAAGCCAAGAGCCATCACTCCGGCGGCAGAACCTGGTCCCACAGCCTTAATAAACATCAATGCCAAAACAATTTCTGGAAAAGATCTAATTATTGCCAGTACGATTTTACCAGTCCGTGACACATACCAATGCTTGTGTTTAGTATTTGCTGCCCAGAAGGCAAAGGGCAGTGAAATAATAGCAGAAATAAAAGTTCCTAAAAACGCAATGCAGACAGTTTCCCACAGTTGTGAAACCAAATCTTCGCCACTACCGTTATAAACATAAGACCAGTCAGGGTGAAAAATGCCGGAGAAAATCGCACCAGCAATTTGACCAGCTGTTTCTTTAATCCCGCCAAAGTCAATTCCAGTGCAGGACCATATTACTAATCCAATAGTTATAATTGTGATCAGCCAGTGCAAGATACGTTTTTTAACATCAATCGGCCTAGGAGGCAGCTTTTTCATAATTGTATCCATTATTGCATCAACGCCTCCCGTGATTTAGAAGAAACATAATCTATCAGTACCACTACAATGATAATCACAATGATAATTGTGCCCGTCTTAGGGTAATCAAAGACTTGCAGCGTTTGTTGCAGGTATAAACCGATACCACCAGCACCGATATAACCCAAAACGGTTGATGCTCTGACATTTATTTCAAATGCGTACAAACAATAAGAAATAAAATACGTAATTACTTGTGGCAGAACTGCAAAAACTATAATTTGCAATTTGTTGGCGCCAACAGCTGTTAATGCTTCAATCGGACCGGGATCAATCGTTTCAATAGCCTCATAAAACAGCTTGACTACAATTCCGAAAGTACAGATAGCTAGTGCCAAGACACCAGCTACAGGTCCAATCCCGACAATAGCAACGAAAATGGCACCTAATAATAGATCAGGGATAGTTCTGATGATATTCATGATTACCCTGAGAATGCCAGTAATCGCCTTATTTTTAACAATATTGCGGGCAATTAATAAAGAATAGATAAAGGCTACAGCTGAGCCGATTACGGTTCCTAAAATTGCCATTTTAATTGTTTCAAGCAAAAGCGGAATTACTGTTGCCATGTATGACCAATCGGGATGCAGCATTTGCAGAAAAATATCAGCAAATTGACCGAAATTGGCAAATAACGCACCTAAATCTGTTTTAGTTTCATTAGTAGAGATAAATAAACCCGCAATGAAAATTATGACCCACAGTAAATTTAAAATCTTAAACTTTTTCTTAGGCAAAGCCAGCAGCTTTTCCTGTTCCGTGCTACTCATCTTGGTCACCACCGGAATAAATCTGATCAAACGTTGATGCTGGCGTATCGGACATCTTGCCGTCATAAATAATTTCACCAGCACGAACGCCGATTACCCTTTTACCAAATTCCTGTGCGAGCTGAACGCTGTGCAAGTTAATAACAACAGTCATACCATGCTTTTCATTCAGCATTTGTAAATCTTTCATCACACGGCGAGAGGTTTGCGGATCAAGTGAAGCTGTTGGTTCGTCTGCCAAAATGATATCAGGGTTCTGTGTCAACACACGGGCAATAGCAACACGTTGCTGCTGCCCCCCAGATAGTTCATCAGCACGCGAATAAACTTTATCTGCCAAATCAACTTGCTGTAAAGCATCATAGGCACGCTGTTTATCTTCCTTTGTAAAAAGGTTTAGCGAGGATTTCCAAGTTGGGTAATACCCTACTCTGCCCGTTAAAACATTACGCAAAACACTTGAGCGTTTAACCAGATTAAAGCTTTGGAAAATCATGCCGATATGCCTACGCAACGTTCTTAATTTTTTACCCTTGGCCTTAGTAATAGATTCACCGTTAATTAAGATGTCACCCTCGGTAATATCAATTAAACGGTTAATCGACCTTAAAAGCGTTGATTTGCCGGCGCCGGATAAACCTACAATAACAACAAATTCACCCTTATTAATAGTTAAATTGACGTCTTTTAAACCAACAACATCTTTGCCATAAACTTTCTTTACGTTTTTTAATTCAATTATTGGCTTAACTACAGAATCTGCCATTATAAACTTCCTTTGTATCCCTTATTTTTTGGTTGATTCGATAATATCTTCATACCTGCGTACAACGTTAAAGTCACTGTCCTTAGTGTGGACATATCCTTCATGAGTATAGATACTCTCGATAATCTTTTTACCTTTTTTAGACTTACCAATATCAATAAATGCGTTAGCCAATTTCTTTCTAAATGATTTAGACATACTTGGAACTACAGAAATAGTATCGTTCGGAATTGGTTTAGTAAAGTAAATTGGCACCACTTGACTCATAATCTTAGGGTTGTCATCTTTAACAATTGTCCGTGCATCTTCAAACACGAAAGCAGCATCAGTATCACCGTTAAGCACATTTAAAACTGCTTGATCTTGACCGGTGACAGTTACCAGCTTGCAGCTCTTGCGCACATCAAGGCCTTTTTCCTTTAATTCAGCAATGGGGAAAACGTAGCCGGCTGAGGATGTGGGACTTTGAATAGAGATTGACTTGCCCTTTAAATCTTTCCAGCTCTTAATTTTAGAATTCTTCTTAGCTACGATTTCGGCACGATAGAAGTTAACTAAATCTTTAGTTGGACGTCCGTTTGGTTGCTTAACACCATATCTTTGTGCTTGCAGTAAAACATCTGCAGCACCTTGCTTATGAGCTAAAATGTAACCATTTGGCGGTAAGAAGCCCACATCAACTTTTTTGGACTTCATGGCCTCAACCACCGTATTGTAATCAGTTGACATAGACACATGTACTGGAATGCCCAACCGATCGGATAACATTTTTTCCAAAGGCTTTGCCCGTGATTCCAGCTTAGTAGCAGCCTGGCTAGGAACGAATTGCACGTTCAGAGACTTAGGCGTACCGCTATCCTTGCTCTTTTCCTTATTAGAGCAAGCTGCCGTCATGAATGCCACCAAAAAAACAGCAGCAAAAGCTAATATTTTTCTAAATTTTTTCATCATGCCCTCCCAGACATAAAAAAAGACTTTAGCCAAAAACACAAACGTGAATTAAACTAAGTCTTTTAATAACACTTTTACTAAAAAAGCGAACAATACCTTCTTTTTGAAGAAAGTGAAAAGGCTTTTTTGCAAAAAAGTCAATGAACGCTAGGCGCCGTTGATATTTTTGCATTACCTTCACACTCCTTTCAACATACTGTATTTATTCTATCAAATAATAGCAGAAATATTTTATTTAGAAAAGAGAATAGGTTGGAAAAATTATTTTTGCTGATGAAAAATTTTCAAGTTTGTTTTATTGACGCTTTTTTGGGAGTGTTATTTGTCTGGAATTTATTTTTTGGTAGAAGCGATTAACTTATCATACTTTCTGATGATGTTATAGTCACTATCTTTGGCATAAGTGTAGCCTTCGTGACTGTAAATACTTTCAATCAATTTTCTACCATCTTTGGATTTGGCAATTGAAATAAATGCTTTAGCTAATTTCTTTCTAAATGACTTAGGCATACTTGGAAGAACTGAAATGGTATCGTTAGGTATTCTCTTGGTAAAGTAAATTGGCACTACTTTACTCATAATTTTTGGTTCGTCCTTTAAGACATCATTTCTAGCATCTTCATAAACAAAAGCTGCATCAGTATCGCCGTTTAAAACATCAATCACTGCTTGATCTGCACCAGTAACAGTGACTAATTTACATTTTTTAGTTACATCTAAACCTTTTTGCTTTAACTCAGCAATAGGGAAAATATAACCGGAGTCAGAAGTAACATCGGTAACAGAAATTGATTTGCCCTTTAAGTCTTTCCAACTCTTAATTTTTGAACCTTTCTTGACCAGGATTTCACCACGGTATGAATTAACTAATTCCTTAGTTCTCTTACCATTTGGTTGTGTAACGCGGTAACGCTCAGCTTGCAATAATAAGTCTGCTGCCCCTTGCTTATGAGCCATGATATAGCCGTCTGAAGGTAAAAAGCCCACATCAACTTTTTTAGACTTCATAGCTTCAACTAGACCATTATAGTTAGTTGACATTGAAACATGTACTGGAATGCCAAGACGTTTAGAAAGCATCTTTTCCATTGGCTTAGCTCTTGCTTCTAGTTTATTGGCAGCAACGCTAGGTACGAACTGAACGTTGATTGATTTCGGTGTATTGCTGCTTGAAGACGACTTTTTATTTGAACAAGCCGTAGCTCCGACTGTTAATAATAGTAAAAAACAGGTTATCAGAAATTTTTTGATTTTGGTCATTTGTTCTTTTACTCCTTAAAAATGATATTCACAATGACTTTATTTTCAGGTTAAATATCAAAAGTTTTACTAAATTTAACGTATTCTTCTTTTCCCTGAAAATATTAAATTACAAACTAACGACCTTCATTAACACCCGTTTTTGTTATTCATTATTTCCTCCAAAATTAACAACTAAAAAAGGGCAGAATATGACCTAAATCATATAAAGCCCTTGAATTTCTATTTTATAAAAATGAACAGCTTAGACTGTAAATAATAAACTTATTCTCTATTACTACTAGCCTTTAATTAACACAACCGCGTTCATTCAGTGAATAATATATCAAAAAGTTCGTAAAAATTCAACTATTTAATTTAAGTTAGTCATTTTATTGCCGAGTATAAATAATAATCACGAACATTTTTGAGAGGAAAAAGCTATTGTTAAAAGTGATCCAGCCAACAAAAAAAGCACACAAAGAGTTGTATGCCATTAGCAACTTTTAAAAATATCAAATTTCTAAATTATTTCTTTTTCCGTTCTAGTTTAAGTGGTTTATTGTCAATGTCCGTTCTGACGATCAAAACGTCCGCTAATGCATGCTGGTTAACATACTCAGTTACTGAACCCATTAACATTCTTTCAACTGCATTTAATCCAGTTGCACCCATAATAATTAAATCATTGTGGTGATCTTTAATAAAGTCATAGGAAATAATTGCTTTAGGACTGCCATAACGGATGTGATAATCAATATCATCAAAACCCAAATTATCATGAGCCCATTCAGTTAGGCTCTTAAGGTACTTTTCTGTATCTTGCGTCATCTGATAAACCGTGTCCCCAGTAATTAAGGTATCCTGCATTTGTCCCAGAAATTGTCTGGTATCAATTACGCTTAAAACATCAATATGGGCGTTTTCAGTCATTGCAATTTTAACTGCTTTATCAAAGGATCTTTCTGCCGATTCTGAACCGTCGACTGGAACTAAAATATTAGCTTTTTTTGTTTCCATGTTCTCACCCTTTTGAAATATATTATTCTTTTATCCATTTTACCATATTTTAGATAACAACTATGTTTTTTTATAATTGTTTATATACTAGTTTATTGCTAAAATTAAGTGTAATTGTC
>CAMLRO010000035.1 GCA_946482425.1 uncultured Lactobacillus sp. | reverse complement strand
ATAATTGAAAATGGTGAAGTCACGGGTGTTGTAGCTCAAAATAGTGATGGCAGTAAGGTTACCATTCACGCGCAAAAAGTAATTTTAACTTCTGGCGGCTTTGGTGCCAACACCAAAATGGTGCAAAAGTATAACACATATTGGAAACACATTGATGATGATATTGCTACTACCAATTCACCAGCGATTACTGGTGATGGTATAGCTCTAGGTCAAGAAGCCGGTGCTGATTTAGTTGGTATGGGATTTATTCAATTAATGCCAGTTTCTGATCCTAAGACTGGTGAATTATTTACCGGTATTCAAACTCCACCTGAAAACTTTATTATGGTTAATCAAAAAGGAGAACGCTTTGTTAACGAATTTGCAGAGCGTGATACCTTGGCTAAGGCAGCAATTGCCAATGGGACTCTATTCTACTTAATCGCTGATGAGAAAATAAAAGCTACAGCCTATAATACAACGGAAGAATCACTTGCAGCACAGGTAAAAGCGGGTACTCTGTTAAAGGCGGACACTCTTGAAGAATTGGCTGAAAAAGCCGGCATGGATCCAGCTACATTAGTCGATACTATTAAAAAATATAATTCTTATGTTGATGCTGGTAATGATCCAGAATTTGGTAAGAGTGCATTTAACCTTAAATGTGAAGTTGCACCATTTTATGCTACGCCACGTAAACCAGCTATTCATCATACAATGGGTGGCTTAAGAATTAATCCAAAAGCACAAGTAATAAACAAAGATGGACAAGTAATTGACGGCCTATATGCAGCTGGAGAAGTTGCTGGTGGGTTACATGCTGGTAATCGCCTTGGCGGTAATTCATTAGCAGACATTTTTACCTTTGGCCGGATTGCTGCCGACACCGCATGTAGTGAGATTAAGACAAGTGATGCGTTAAGTGGCGCATCACAGCAATAAATACTATTCTGCTTATAAAATAATAGTTAACCTAACTGGCTAACTATTATTTTTTTATTGCAAGTAAATATTAATATACATATAAATTACTACATTTTAAAACATAGTTTGTAAATAAAGATACCAACCAGTGCGCCTAAAATAGGAGCAATAACTGGTACCCAACTGTAGTCCCAGTTTGAAGATCCCTTATTAGGAATAGGCAAAATAGCATGAACTATTCTAGGTCCCAAATCTCTAGCGGGATTTAACGCTGGGCCAGTAGGACCACCATCAGCGATTACTAATGCCATGATGATGAACCCGACACCCACATTGGCAATATCAACAGATTGTTTGAAGAATACACCACTATAGATTCCAGTACAAGTAAATACTAAAATTGCAGTTCCGATAAATTCTGCGATAAAACCATTCAACTTATTGTTAAGTGTTTCACCAGTCGCAAAACAAGAAAAAATTTGCCCTTCTCCATTAGTAGTTTCTCTAAAGTACGGCCAATAGATAGCAACAACCAATAATTGTCCTACAATAGCGCCGAGCATTTGGGCAATTATATATTGCGTAACATGACTCCAGGGAAAAGCTCCAGCTGCAGCCTTTGCAATAGTAATTGCGGGATTAATATGGTTTCCTGAAATTGAGCCAAACATCATTGCCGGTATCATTACGCCAAAGCCAAACCCGAGCGCAATAAAAATCCAGCCTCCGTTTGCTTGACCGTCTTTACCATTGGCCGTGGTTTTCTTGAGAAATGAGTTGGCAACTGATCCATTACCAAAAACTATAAAAACAGCTGTCCCCAAAAATTCGGCAAGATAGCGCGTCATCCAACTTCCAGTCATAATCTTCCTCCTTTAATTAATTAGACTTTGCACAAACTATAAACTAATATGAAGCGCTTACACAAATGGCTGAATGACTATTAGTACTATTTGTTATCAGTAGCATTATTTTTAGTTATTGCCAGTGAAAAGGCTGAAGTATTAAGCCTTTAAAACTATTTCACGACATAATTTGTGCAAAATTTAACAAAAGTTATTTCTACCATAACTTTTTTTCAATGATGCTAAATCCCTGATTATTTAAGCTTTTACTACCAAATCCTGAAAAAAATAAAAAACAAGCCTAATTTGCTAATTGTTTCCGCTTACACAAGAATTGACTGTGAGAGCATAAAATGAGTTTGATGTTTTGAAAGGATCAAGGAAATTATGAGTTTTAATAAATATGATAACGTTTTGTTGGAAGCTGAAGATGGAATTGGCACATTGACCATTAACCGTCCTAAAGTTTTGAATGCTTTAAACTCTGAAACACTGCAAGATATTGGGGATGCCTTAAGAGAGGTAAAAGCTCACCAAGATGAGATCAAAGTTTTGATAATCACAGGTGCTGGTCCCAGATCATTTGTTGCCGGTGCAGATATATCACAGATGCGCGACATGAACACACTGCAAGCACTTGAGTTATCAAAACTGGCACATAAGTCTTTTGGCGAAATTGAAGATTTACCTCAATTTACGATTGCTGCTGTCAATGGTTTTGCACTTGGTGGTGGCTGCGAGTTAGCTTCATCTTGCGATATGCGTGTTGGTTCTGCTAAAGCTAAGTTTGGTCAACCCGAAGTTGGCTTGGGCATTATTCCCGGCTTTGGTGGGACACAACGCCTGACGCGATTAGTTGGTCGCGGGAAAGCTAAGGAAATGATTGCAACTTCTACAATGATTTCTGCAGATGAAGCTTATCGCATCGGTCTACTTGATGAGTTAGTTGAGCCGGAAGAATTGATGAACAAAGCCCGTGAAATTGCCAAGCAGGTTATGAAGAATGGTCCTATTGCAGTTGCTCTAGCCAAATATTCTGTTGACCGGGGCGCAGATTTGCCACTTGATGTTGCTATTGACATGGAATCACAAATTTGGGCTGAAACTTTTGCTACTAAAGATCAAACAGAAGGAATGAGTGCCTTTGTTGATAAGAGAGATGCAAAATTCTCAGGTAAATAATTAATTACTCAAGCCTCCCTTTGCTTTTATTAAATAAATTAAAAATCAAATATTTTAAGGAGATTAATATGAATCGCGTTACAAAATTATTAGGTATTAAATATCCAGTTGTTCAAGGTGCCATGCAGGAAGTTGCTACAGCTGACTTAGCTGCTGCGGTTTCAAACGGCGGCGGCTTAGGCATTATTGCTGCCGGTGGAAAAACACCGGATCAGGTTAGAGAAGCAATTAGAAAAGCCAAGAGACTCGCTGATAAGCCTTTTGCTGTTAACTTGATGCTGATGGACAAGAACACCCCGAATGTTGTTAAGGTTTTAATTGAAGAAGGAGTAAAAATTGTTACTACTGGTGCAGGTACTCCTAAACCTTATATGACAGACTTAAAAGCTGCAGGTGTAAAAGTAATGCCTGTTATTCCAAATGTCAAAATTGCTAAGAAGATGGAAGAAATGGGCGCAGATGCAGTGATTGTTGAGGGCATGGAAGCCGGTGGCCACATTGGTAACACCACTTCAATGGTTTTATGGCCTCAAATCGCCGATGCAATTTCCATTCCTTTAATTGCTGCCGGTGGTATTGGTGATGGTCGTGGAGTTGTTGAAGCCTTTGTTGCGGGAGCAGAAGGCGTGCAGTGCGGTACGATATTCTCCATAGCCAAGGAAAGCCCAGTCGGTGAAAATTGGCGTAAAGCCGTAATTGATGCAACGGATACTGGAACTGCAGTAGTAGGTACGTCTATTAAGGGTGGTGCTACTCGCGGAATTGCCAATGAAGAAGCACTTAAGTTAACTGAACTTGAAAAGACTGGCGTTTCTCGCGATGATTTCAATGCTGCTATGAATAAGGCTCTTTATAAAGGCGTTCAAGAAGACGATCCTAAAGAAAGCTTCTTTATGTCTGGTGAAGTTGCGGGATTGATTAAAGAATCAAAACCGGCTGCTCAAATTGTGCAGGACCTTATGGATGATGCCCAAAGAGTCATTAAAAAAGGCGTAGAAATTTTATAGAAAGAACAAGAGGTAAGCATTATAGCTGAAGAAAAGTTAAGAATTGGGCTATCTGGCACTTTTACTAAGCAAGTTACAGATGAACTGGTTCAACAATTTGCTGAACTAAGTGGTGACCATAATCCAGTTCACATGGACGAAAAATTTGCCAAAAAGACCCAATTTAAGCATAGAATTGCACACGGAATGATTACTGCTGCTTTTATTTCTACCTGTTTAGCAGAGCATATTCCGGGACAAGAAAGTTGTATTTATCTAGATCAAACCCTTAAGTTTGTCAAACCTGTGTACTTAAATGACGTGTTGACTGTCAAATGTACGATTACTGAATTTATTCCTAAAAAGAACTTCACTATTGTTGTGTATGATACTACTGTAACAAATCAAGATAATGTTGTTGTTACCAGTGGTCAAGCGCAATGTATGGCTACTAAGTAAAAAGAAATTTATGTGATAACAAACTACCTTGCACTAACTAGTATTTAACTAGTTTTGTGCAAGGTTTTTTTGATTAAAACCATAACTTAAAGTTATATAGACAGTGAAAATTATGTATTTCACAATCTATACTTGTAAGCGTTACCCTTATTGTGTCGGAACGATGTATGAATGACATAGTTCGGATAGTTATTGGTTTTAAAATTAATTTTTTGATTACATAAAGTGCTCTCATCAATCTAAATAAACTCATTTTTATTAATTGTAATTGAATAAATTATTTTTTGACTCATTAGGAGGATTAATCTGATGGCAATTCAATTTATTAATAGTCAAAAAGCTGCCGAATTAATTCCAGATAATGCAGTAATTGCACTAGATGGGTTTTTAGGTACAGATACTCCAGAAGAAATTTTGGAATGCATGAGAGCACGTTATAAAAAAGAAGGACATCCTAAAGGACTGGATGTTTGGCACGCAGCCGGCATAGGCGACGGCAAAACTAAGGGGACAAATAATTTTGCAGAAAAAGGCTTTCTGCATCGTTTAGTTGGTGGACACTGGGCACTGGCACCAGAGCTTGAACCATTGTCAGCTGCTAATGATTTTGAAGCTTTTAATTTCCCTCAAGGGGTTTTGTCACAAATATTTAGGGATGCGGCTGCACATAAGCCGGTCTTAATTACTAATGTGGGTTTAGGTACCTTCGTCGACCCCGAGGTTAGCGGCGGTAGATTAAATGATGCAGCTAAAAACGCCACATTGGTCAACAGGATCAATATTCACGGCAAAGATTATTTAGCTTATGAAGTACCAAAACCAAATGTCGCTCTTTTACGGGGCACATTTGCTGATGAAGATGGTAATATTACGTTCGATGATGAGCCGCTTACCCTAGTGGCAACAGCGATAGCCATGGCCGCTCATAATAATGGCGGCAAGGTTTTTGTTCAAGTTAAACGTGTGCTTAAGCGCGGTTCCATGAAGCCTAAAGATATCAGAATCCCAGGGATATTAGTTGATTATGTTGTAGAAGCTGATAGTGCTGAATGGACTAAGCAAACAACAGATACTCAGTATAACCCCGACTTTGTCAGCTCTGCTGTTATTAAAGCCGAAGATGAAATCAATATACCGCTAGATAGTAAAAAGGTAATAGCACGTAGAGCTGCTCTGCTCTTTAATGAAAAAACCGACCAGGTGGTTAATTTCGGTATTGGCCAGTATCCAGAAACCTGTTCGTTAGTCTTAAAAGAAGAAGGACTTTCCGATAATATCATGACTACCGTTGAGCCCGGTACTTTTGGCGGCACCCCACTTGGTGGTGGTGACTTCGGCGCTGCTATTTCCCCACAATCAATTATTGATGAGCCGTACATGTTTGACTTTTATGACGGCGGCGGGATTGATTTAACATTTTTGGGCTTGGCTGAAGCAGATGCCAAAGGCAATTTGAACGTTTCTAAATTTGGCCCTAAGATTGCTGGTACCGGCGGCTTTGTCGATATTACGCAAAATACTCCTAAGATTATCTTTACAGGTACTTTTACAGCTGCTGGGTTGAAAGAAGAAGTTAAAGACGGCAAGCTGCACATTATCCAAGAAGGTAAGGTCAAGAAGTTCGTTAAGGAAGTTCAACAAGTTACATTTTCAGGGCAAGTGGCTTCTGCTAACAAGCAAAAAGTATGGTATGTCACTGAACGTGCTGTCTTTGAATTAGCCGAAAATGGTTTGAAATTAATCGAGATCGCACCCGGTGTTGATCTGCAAAAAGACGTTCTTGATCAAATGGAATTCAAACCAATTATTAGTGATAATTTGAAAGAAATGGATTCTAGGATTTTCCAGGAACCGCTTATGAATATAAAAAATAATAATTAGTTTCATTAAGTTAAGCTAATAAAAGAAGCAGTATTTTAAATGGTTTAAGAAAAAATACATTTAATGCTGCTTTTTTTATAAATCTGAATGTGAATGAAAGTAGGAGAGCTTATCTTGGATATTAATCAGATTAAATACTTGCTTGCAGTGGTAGATAATAATTTTAACCTAACTAAAAGTGCGGAAATTTTGCATGTTTCTCAACCAGCAATTAGTAAATCAATTAAAGACATTGAATTTAGGAAGGGCATCAAGGTTTTCAAGCACAAAAAAGGCAGGATTATTGGGCTCACCCGCTATGGCCAGGCTCTAGTAAATGAATCAAGAAAAGTATATCAACAATATGTTGAAATGATGGAAAAACTAAATCGTTTTTCAGAAGAAAAGAATGGAATAGTAAAAATTGGCATAGCTCCAGTAATTAATTCTATTGTTTTTAATGACGCCCTGATTGCATTTATTAATTCTAATCCTGGGATTGAGCTTAAATTGGTTGAATGTGGAGCCTATAGTTTGCAAAAGATGCTTGTACTAGGGGATATAGACTTGGCGGTAATTGTTTCCCCCGCTACAATTGAGGGCATCTATGAAAATTTGATTTATGAAAGCAGCGTTCGCGTGTGGTTTAACGCTAATCATCGTTTTAATCAAATCGGTGCCAAGGTAATTCCGTTTGCTGAAATCGAAAAAGAGAAGATCGTGACTTTAACTGATAGTTTTATGGTTACTTTCCAACTAAATAAGAGATTCAGAGGGGATCGCAAGAGACCTAATTACTTTTTACAAACCGTGTCTTGGGATCTGGTGTTAAACCTGGTACAAAGAGATGCAAATTTGGTAGGCATTTTGGCCGCCCCAATTGGACAAAATTATAGTGACAAGGAAATCAAAAGTAAGGAAATGGAACCAGCTTTTCCGTGGCGGATTTCCCTTTGTAACACCAGCACGTCTATCGAGAGTCCAGCGGTTGATTACACTAAAAATTGGTTTTTGAAATATTTTTCCAAGTATAAAAAAATTTCTATTGAAGGCTAGAAGGAATTAAAAAATGTTGATGCAAATTGCTAATAGGAAAATTTATTATGAAGTGACGGGAAAAGGTCAGGCAGTAGTCTTTTGTCATGGCTTTGGCGGTAACCACGTGGTATGGGCTGGGCAAGTGCCTTACTTAACCCAACACGGCTACCAAGTAATTACTTTCGACTTGGCTGGACACGGCAGTTCAGAAGGACCTGCAGTAAGCACCATGGCAGAGCTTGCAGATGAAGCTGCCGAATTAATTACCAGATTAAATTTAAAAGACATAATTTTAATCGGGCACTCAATGGGTGCAGGTTTAGTGTGGGCCATTTTAAAATATCATCCCGAATTGAAGATAGCTAAGATCATTACAATTGATCAAACGCCCAAAATGCTGAATGACGAAAAGTGGCATTATGGCTGGGCTCACGGCCAGATAGAATTAACGCGGCATAATTTTAAAGAGGTATTATCTCATTATGATCATATTAAAGAAACGCTAAATGGGATTGATAGCCAGGTTTGGTCGGAACTATATCCGTTTAAACGGCAGCATCCCTTTAAGCGCGAGGAAAATATGCCACTGCTTTTTGATCACGTTCAAAAAGATTGGCGTCAAACTGTTTATAGTATTGATTTTCCGGCACTATCAATCAGTTCAACTAAAAGTCCTTACTTTAGGATCGGCTACGTTAATGAAATGCAAAAGCACAATCAGCACATTAAAATCAACACTGTTACTGATGCCGGTCATGACATAATGGCTGAAAAACCAGCAGAATTTAATCATTTGCTGGGCAAATTTTTAGGGATTGAATAGCATGCCCCCAATAGCAATTTGCTAAAGACGTCATTAAAAAAGTGGATGTCCAATAATAGCAGATACCATTATTGGCAGACTGAATAATGATAAATATGACAAAGACAATATGGAGTAAAAGTATGAAAAGAGATAATACAGTTAAATTAGCAGTTACTGCTGTGTTTATGGCGATATTGATTTTACAAACCTTTGTACCTAATATTGGCTACATCCGTATTTTGCCAGCGATTCCGGCTATTACTACCATTCCGTTAACTGTTGCTATTTATGGTAGTTTACTTAATCCTTGTTATGGTACAGTTTTTGGCCTATTTTGGGGTTTGACTAGGTTAGTGGTGGCGTACACACAACCGGGAGATATGGTTAGTCTCTTGCTGTTTCGCAATCCGGTAATTTCTTTAGTACCAAGCATCTTGGCAGGACTTTTTCCTAGTTTGATTACCAAATATTTTCAGCAAAAGAATTTACCGGTCAAAAAGTGGGTTTATGTATTAAATGGGGCTGTAACATCTTTGACCAACACGGGGCTGGTCATTACTTTAGCCAGCTTATTCTTTATGCGAAATCCGCAGATATTGCTCTCAAATATCGGCAATTTCACGGCAGGGATGCCGCTATTTATAGTTTTACTTGTTTCGCTGGGAATGAATGGTTTAGTCGAAGCGATTTTTACTGCAATAGTCACACCTATAGTTGTTGCGCCTTTGCACTATATAATGAAAAGAGCATAGATCATGAAGAACTTTACTAAAATTTCACGGCAGGATTGGTCCCAGGCAAAGAGTGAGACCAGCAAAATCAGCAAAAATGAGTTAAAAGAACTCACTTCATTAGGCGATATTGTCGACTCTAGCGATGTTAACGAAATTTATGCTCCCTTGGTGCATTATTTGTACCTGTTTGTGCATAACGAACAATTGCTGCTGCAATCAATGAACCATTTTATTGGGGCTAATAATGTTAATAAACCCTTTATTATTGGTATTTCTGGTCCAGTTGCCGTCGGGAAATCCACAGTATCGCGCCTGTTAAAAGTCTTGCTTGAACGCCTTTATCCTAAATTGACAGTACAACTGATGACGACAGACGGCTTTTTATATCCTAATCGTGAATTAAAGCAAAAAAGACTGATGGATAGTAAAGGCTTCCCCGAATCTTACAATATGAAACTGCTAGCAGATTTTTTATCAGATGTAGCCAGTGGCCAAAAAGAAGTGTTTTATCCGTTATATTCACACGAACTGTCAGATATTGTTCCTGGCGGTTACGGCAAGATTACTAATCCTAATATTTTGATTATTGAGGGGATAAATACCCTGCAAATTCCACCTAATAAAATGATTGCGACAAGTGATTTTTTTAATTTTTCGATTTATATTGATGCAAATGAAAAACTGATCAGAACGTGGTTCTTGCAACGTTTTGTTCATCTGCTGGTCATGAACCAAAATAATCCTGCCAGTTTTTATTATTCTTGGGCAAACGGACCAAAAAGACGGGCTGTCGAAATGGCGGAAAGGGTCTGGCAAACCGTTAACTTAGTTAACCTACGTGAATTTATCGCGCCTACTAAGTCAAGGGCCAATGTTATTTTGCATAAAACAGCCGGCCATGAGATCAACTATGTGTATTTACGCAATTATTAAAAAAGAAGAAGGCAGAGCCTTCTTTTTTTATATGTATCCTCTTTGAAGAGCTACAAAAATGGTAACAATCAGTAAATCGGCACAACCGCCCAGACTATAATTGTGTGTTAAACAATCTTGGCATAATTTTTGCAGTTGCTTTCTTCCAGCCAAAGTCTGATAGCCGCCTAAAGCCAAGTATTTTGTTGCTCCTGCGTGCAGCCATTTAATCACGCTATAATTGCCAGCTCGTTTAATCAAATTGCTATCAACACTTACTGCAGCTATTTTAATTAGTGTGTCAATGAGTCTTGCTTGTAGTGTTCCCGTACTGTTTTTTAAGAAAGGCAAAGCAACTTCTCTGACTACGGGATAACCTTGTTCAGCTTGTGCGCGTGCCCCACCTATTTGATATTGTATAAATTCTTTTTCTCCTGCTGTTTGCAACTGGTTATTTTCCACTAGATCATGGTGGACAAGGCCGCGGCACATCTGGGTAATAGTGAAAAATAATTCGGTGTTATTAACTGCAGAATAACTTTCGGCGCAAGCACAGATCCCTAAGGCAAATATTGCTCCTTTATGAGTATTGACACCATGCGTAGCAGTAAACATTTCTTTTTCAGCGACGATGCCTCTTTTGCGCAATTGCTGAAACATTTGGGTTAAATCAGTCGCTGAAAAATTTTGCCCAATTTGAACAGCGGCAGCAAAATATGGTTCTAAACTTAAGCTGCTGTCAATAAAAGTGTAAATATCCATATCTGGATGCGGGCCGGAACTTGCAGGATTTACCAAACCCGGCTTTGGTTCGGTTACGACTTCATATAAAAGAGCACGTAGGGCGTTTGTGGTAATTGAATTAGTCATAGTTATCCGTTTTCTCCATTAGTTGCGTTATTTTTGGCAATTTTAATTGACAGGAATATTATCAACAATTTTTTGAATATCTGGTTTATGGCTTTTAAGAAAGTCAATAAAATCAACAATTCCCGGTGAAAAATTCTGATTGGAGTCATAAACTAAATAAACCTGACGAGTATTTTTAGGTAAGTCCAGTTTGATGATGTGAATATCAAAGCCGCTCAAATAAATAGTTTTAGCAACAATGCCGACAATGTCATTGGTCAACACTTGTCCCGCAATCGCCAATTCATCATGCAGTCTATTTGTGATACTCAGATCAGATGCGGTTGCCAGTAGAGCATTGGTGATGTCTTTACCAATCTGAATTTTTTTAGAATAAGTAATAATTGGCTCACCTTGTAATTCTGCCGGAGAAATTTCATTTATTTTGGCCAGGTCGTTTTCCTTTGAAACGATAGCAACAATTTCCTCGGTGTAAAGGGGAATGTAAGTAAAATAACTAAATTCAGGTACAAATGAAGAAATTCCGATATCATACCAACCATTTTTAATGCCTTCGCAAATCTGATATGAAGGGTTATCGTGGTAGATGAAATGCGGGGAAATATTGCTTTCTTGTTGGAACTGCTTAGTTAAGTGGGGCAAAATAGTCCCAATTGCTGTAGGGATGCCGGCAATATGGATGTTGCCTTGATCTTGACTGATACGCTGTTCAATCTTCTTTTTACCACTATCTAAAGTATTTAGTGATTTGGTCACAGTATCATAAAAAATGCGCCCATATTCAGTTAATTGCACGTAGCGTCCATTATGCTTAAACAATTTGCAGTGCAGTTCATTTTCCAATTGTTTAATCGATATTGAAAGAGTCGGTTGACTGATGAACAAGTTTTCTGCTGCTTTAGTGTATTGTTTTTGGTCTGCCAATTCACAAAAATAGTAGAGCTGATTTAGATTCATGATCTTACCTCAAAAAGTATTTTTATATTTAATACTTATATTAAAAAACACTATACTCATTTTTGTAAAGCCCTTACAAGATTTATTTATATTATTATTGCTAAAATTAATATTCCTGTCTTATTGTTGATTGCTCTATTTAGTAGTTGTTCCGGGCAAAGGGGATTTAAAAAACTAGCAACTTTCTTTGCGTTATCAAATAACTTTGAACGGCCTTGGCAATATGGATATACAATTTACTATTGTGAGATACCTGATAAGTATCTGTTTAACAAGACAATAGAGGGTATAAATGCTGCTAATTATAGTTATTTTTTATAATTTAGCAGTCAGAAATAATTATTCATATCCGTTTTAATAAGATATATTTATTTCTGAAATATTAGCAGTCTTAATTTTGAAAGGTAAAGCTATGAAAAAAGGTAAAAGTTATAGTGGTGTTGCCGCTTCTGTTTATATCCATTTTGCAGTTGTGGGAGCAGCTACCTTATTTATTAGTCAATATAGGGAAATATTGGCCCATTCTTGGAATGCTACTGAAACCCAAGTCTCGCTTGTAATTGCAATGGTGGGCTTGGGTAGAATTTTTACAATTCTATTTGCTGGTGCTATTTCAGATAAGATTGGTCGCAAAAGGACTTTGTTAATTGCATTGTTAAGTGACGCAATCTTTCTTCTTGGTGCTGTTTTTGCCAATAATATTTGGGTAGCTGGTTTAGCGGCAATGGTTTTCGGTGCAACCAATTCATTTGGCGATACTGCGGGTTATCCTGCACTTGCAGATGCTTTTCCAGATAAAACAGCTACAATGAACTCGTTTGTTAAAGCTGCAATGCAAGTAATGCAAATGGTATTTCCATTTTGCGTGAAAGTAATTAAAAACCCCAAGATTACAGCGTTAATATTAGTCATTATTATTTTACTGGATGTTGTATTTACAATGAAAACAGCTTTTGCCCCACAAGCTGAGGCAAAAGAGGCTCCTGCAGAAGAAAAAAGCCAAGAAACTGGTATTAGTGAGCAGAATCAGCCTAAGTTAGCTGTTGATGGCTTAATGATCATTGGTTTAGGTTTTACAATTTGTTTTACATTCTATATTTTTTCTCTTTATGCTCCCTACTATGGGCAGTATGTGTTAAATGAGTCCGCTGCTAACGCCAATCAGCTTGTATCATGGTATTCGATTGCTTCCTTAATATCTGTGTTTGTGACATCAGCTTTAGTTACTAAGGTAAAAAGATTGAATTTAATTATGGTATATTCGGCAATCACTGCTCTTGGTCTGCTATTTATGGTCTTAAAGCCATCCCTGTTAGCCGGTGAAATAGGTGCTTTGGCTGTCGGTTTCTTTACTGCAGGAGGAGTATGGCAGGTTGGACTTTCTGTTTTGACTTCTTATTTCCCCCAGAGTCACGGAAAAATTACTTCATACTACAGTTTTGCTCCAGCCGTAGTTTACTTCGTGGCACCGCTTGTAGCTGCGTTTGTACTAAAGGCTAACGCTATAAGTACACTAATGGTATTTTGGATAACTACAGTCATAACAATCATTTCGGTAGTTCTATGTGTTGCCTTAATTAGTCGTAGTAAAAATTTCAACATCAAAAATTAATGTAAAACGGAAGGTGGAGTTATGTCAGAAAAAACAATTAAAGCAACAGCAGAGGGCAGAAATGGTCAGATCGACTTTGATATTAAAGTTGAAAATAACCGAATTGCCGATATTAATGTAACCAAAACTGCAGAAACCCCAGGTATCTTCAACCAGGTTGTGGGTAAATTAAAAAAGAATATTATTAATAATCAAAGTTTCGCTGTTGACGCTATTTCCGGTGCTTCCATTATGACGCAAGCCATGCTTGACTCTGGGAAGAAGGCCTTAAAAGAAAATGGTGTAAATATTGCTTCTCAGCCTAGTGATCAGTCACATCAAGATGTAACTTATGATGTAGATGTAGCCGTAATTGGTTCAGGGATGGCTGGCTTAATGGCTGCCTCTCGGGCATTATCAATGGGTAAAAATGTTCTTTTACTTGAAAAAAATGGTTATCTCGGTGGGGCTACAATTTTAAATGGCTCAAACGTAGTTGGTACCGGTTCAAAATTAGCAGCTACTTTATTTGGTGAGGAAGCCCAAAAAGATTCTCCGCAGCTTTTAGTTCAAGATATTGCCCGTGAATGCCGGGGGACAAATTATCCCTTACTTTCAAATTTACTGGCGCAAAATATTGGTAAAGCAGTTGATTTTATTACTGAATTTGCGGACCTAACCTATCAAAAGGCCGAAACACAAACTATTGAACATTCCGTTGATCGCCAAATTGAAATGCCCACAGAAAGTTCTTATGAAGTAGTTTCTAAAGTGGCAAATGCCTTTACCAAAAAGGGTGGCAAAATTTTACTTGAAACTCGGGTGGAACAACTTAATAAAAACAAACAGGGCCAGCTTGTCTCATTAGTTGCTGAAAGCAAGCACGAAACTGTTACCGTAAACTTTAAGTCCTTAGTTATGGCAGCTGGTGGCTGGGGTGCCCGTGATTACCTTAAGCATAAGACCAATATCCCTTATTACGGCCCGATGACTTCTACTGGTGATTATTTTGATTTTGCTAAAAATATGAATTTGGCTTCCCGCAATCTTGACTGGTATAAAGTTTACCCTCATGGTTTAGAAGTTGAACCTGGTATCGCCAAACTAACCACCTATTCAA